>NZ_JACGVV010000032.1:0-48444 GCF_014077405.1 Colwellia sp. BRX10-9
TTTTTATTGTTATTGTTATTGTTATTGTTATTGTTATTGTTATTTTTGTAGTGGTAATTTTGACAGTTGACGAATTTTTGCTTTAAGTACTTCAATCGCCATTCTGTTTTTTCCGCCTCGTGTGATCACTATATCAGCCCAAGCTTTAGAGGGTTCAATAAATTGATAATACATAGGTCTAACCGTTTCTAAGTATTGATTTGTTACAGACTCAACACTTCTATTTCGCTCGGTTAAATCACGTTTAATTCGTCGAACTAAACAAATATCAAGTGGCGTGTCCATGTAGACTTTTATATCAAACTGATCTCTAAGTGCTTTGTTTGAAAGCAGTAAAATACCTTCAACAAGCACAATCTTCGTTGGTGTAAATACCCGTGTTTCATTTAAACGTGTATGCGTTTTATAACAGTAAATAGGCACGTCGATAGATTTATTTTCAGTGATATTTTTTAAGTGCTCAGTTAACAAGTCATGTTCAAAGGCACTGGGATTATCATAGTTTGTTTGTTCACGTTCAGACATCGACAAATGAGATTGATCGCGATAGTAGGCGTCTTCACTTAGAATAGAAATACCATCTTCACCTAATTCATCGATAAGTTCGTCGTGAATAGTATGCGCAAAAAGGGTTTTACCCGATGCAGAAGGACCTGTGATTGTAATGATTGTCGGTTTATTTGCGTTCAATTGTTTATGCCTGTCGATAATTCAGCTTCAGAAATGGTTTTAATCCTATCATTAGTGATAAAGTGATAGTAATTAACGCTAATTTTATACTTTTACGGTTAAATGATCAAAAATACGTTACTTTATTCGCGTATATTTTAAAGCATCATTTACCCCATTTTCAAAAGATGGTAAATTAGCACAACTTGACCATGTGGTCATGTTTTATTCTGCTATTTATGAATATATATTGAAAAAAGATCATAAAGGAAATGGTATGGCCCGCGCAATAGTTTTAGTAATAGACAGTTTTGGTATCGGTTACTCTGCTGATGCAGCTGAGTTTGGTGATGTAGGTGCAAATACCCTTGCTAACCTCGCTAAAGCATATTATGCAGAGACAGGCAAAGCGATAAACTTACCTAATTTGGCAAGTTTAGGCTTATTTCAAGCTTGCCATGAGGCGTCAAATACCGATTTTCCACAGCAAGGCGGTGAACCTCAAAAAGGGGCTTATGGCTACGCACAAGAGATAAGCACAGGTAAAGATACCCCAAGTGGTCATTGGGAAATGGCAGGTGTGCCGGTTCTCTTTGACTGGGGATATTTCACCAATAAAGAAGAAGCCTTTCCGGTTGACCTAATAGATAAAGTTAACAAAGCCACTGGCTTTAGCGATATGCTAGGCAATTGTCATGCCTCAGGTACGGTTATCTTAGAAAAGTTAGGACAAGAGCATATCAAAACTGGCTTACCTATTTGTTATACCTCAGCAGATAGTGTTTTTCAGGTTGCCGCACATGAAGAACATTTTGGTCTAGACAATCTTTATAAGTATTGCGAAACAGTTAGAGCAGAACTTGAAGGCCTTAATATAGGGCGAGTTATTGCCAGACCTTTTATCGGTGACAACCCAGACAATTTTTCTCGAACAGGTAACCGCCGCGATTATTCGGTATTACCACCAGCACCAACCGTGCTAGATAAAATTTTTGATGCCGGTACGCATGTGATCAGTGTTGGTAAAATTGCTGACATTTTTGCCCATCAAGGTATTAGCGAAAAAACCAAAGCGACGGGCTTAGATGCTTTGCTCGATGCCAGTATTAAACATCTTAATAGTGCAGCAGATAATTCGTTAATATTTACTAATTTGGTTAATTTCGACCAAGATTTTGGCCATAGACGTAACCCGGTCGGCTATGCACAAGAACTTGAAGCCTTCGATCTACGTATCCCTGAAGTACTCAATGCGATGACCGATAACGATGTGCTGTTTTTAACCGCTGACCATGGATGTGATCCAACGTGGCCAGGTAGCGACCATACCCGTGAGTATGTGCCAGTATTGGCTTATCATCACAATATTGCTTCGGTAAATTTAGGTAAACGAACAACCTTTGCTGATTTAGGGCAAACCATAGCTGAAATGTTTAATGTTGATAAAATGGATTACGGCACCAGCTTTCTCACTGAGCTTAACTTTAACAATAAGTAGCGATGTGGCTTTGATTAAAAAGCTGTTATTCGTGTAAATAATGATTATAAAAAAAGGGGTTAGCAAAAATGCTAACCCCTTTTTTATATTCAGAATGAACGAATATAACGTTATAGAATACTTTCTAAGGTTAATTCCATCATGTCTTTAAAGGTGGTTTCGCGCTCATCTGCGGTAGTTTGTTCACCAGTTTTAATATGATCGCTCACGGTTAATACCGTTAAAGCTTTTTTACCGTATTCTGCTGCAACGCCATAAAGGCCAGCAGCTTCCATTTCTACCGCTAAAATCCCATATTTTTCCATAGTGGCAAACATTTCAGGCTGCGGAGTATAAAATAAATCCGCCGTGAAAATATTACCAACGCGCACAGGTTTATTTAAACGTTCAGCCGTATCTACAACACTCTTTAACAATGAAAAGTCTGCACATGCGGCAAAATCAACGCCATGAAAACGCTGTCTGTTAACGTTAGAATCGGTACTTGCTGCCATACCAATAACAATATCACGTACTTTAATGTCATCACGAACAGCGCCACAAGAACCAATACGAATAATACTTTCAACGCCGTAGTCTTTGTATAATTCAGTCGCGTATATTGAAACGCTAGGGATCCCCATTCCAGAACCCATTACTGAGATAGGCTTGCCTTTATAGGTGCCCGTGTAGCCAAACATGTTTCGAACACGTGTAACGCATTTAACATTTTCTAAGAAATTATCGGCAATATATTTAGCGCGAAGTGGGTCGCCCGGCATTAATACAGTTTTTGCAAAGTCGCCTGCTTGAGCTTCAATATGTGGAGTTGGCATAAGAGTTATCCTTTAGTTTTTAAGTGTAACTCAGTAAGTTTCTAGCCAGACCTGATGGGATCAAACTGCTATCAAGGGTTTTTTACTGAAAAAAATGTTTATGGCGACTATTTAAAAGTCGCCTAAAAGTTAATATGGGTATAATAATACTAAGTACTGTAACGATCAATTACCTATTAATCATTAAGGTTAACAACAACCAATAAAATTTATAATCGCAGTGTGATTGATAGCAATATTATCTTTACGCTATAGTTTTAATTGGCGTAATGTTTGTTTTTCATCATGGCTTAAAAAACTCATTTCAATGGCATTGCTTTGTAATTGCGTTATTTGTGCTTCACTGAGTTTAAGTAAGTTACTGGCAAGGTTAAATTCATCTTCAAGCTCAATATTCTCAACTGCAGGATCATCGGTATTTAAACAAACATTAAGGCCATTTGCTAAAAAAGTTTTTACTGGGTGCTGACTTAAATCTTTTATCGTACCTGTTTGATAATTTGACGTCAGGCAAGACTCAAGACCAATGTTATGTTTAAGCATGTAGTCCATTAGCTTTTGATCTTTTACACAAGCGACACCATGACCAATTCTAGTCGCTCCCAATTTTTCTATAGCATGCCAAACGCTTTCTGGTCCGGCCGCTTCACCCGCATGCACGGTTACTTGCAAACCCGCATGTGATGCTTTCTTAAAGTGACTTTCAAAAAGGCTACCAGGAAAATTATATTCGTCTCCCGCTAAATCAAGTGCAACAATATTATCTTTATGGGCTAAAAGGGCGTTGAGCTCAGTTTCACAATTGTCTACTCCAAAAGTACGGCTCAAAATACCAATTAAATTTATTTTGGTCGGATACTTTTTACGGCCTTGGTTAACGCCTTCAATAATCGCTTCCACAACACCTTCAATAGGGAGTTTATGGGTCATTGCCATATAAAAAGGTGAAAAACGTAATTCGGCATAATCAATATTAGCCAGATAAGCATCTTCTACATTTTCATAACCGATGCGAATAACATCATCTAATGAAGAGAGAACTTGCACGCCCCAATCTAACTTCTTTAAAAAAGCGAGCAGGTCGGCTTCATTGTCAGTAATTTTAATATGAGGTAAAAAGTCTTCGAAATTAGTTTCAGGTAAGGCAATATTATTTTTCTGAGCTAATTGCCAAACAGTTTTAGGTCGAATGTTTCCGTCTAAATGTCGGTGAAGGTCTATAAGTGGCAGTTGCTTGTTATACATGTGGGTCTATTGTCCTGATAATATAAAGTGTTGCTAGTTATCACTAGCAACGGTTTATGTCTGTGGTCTATTCTAGCTCAAAATCCTTATTAAATGTTTAAAGCTGTACTTTAACCGAAATAGGGCAATGGTCTGTTAATGTATTAGCAAGCTCGCGAGTATATTTTTCTTTGAAAACTAATTGTTCAAAAGAGTTTTCAATATACATGTTTTTAGCGCTAGGGTTAAAAACAATATGGTCGATATAATCTTTGTAGTAACCGCCCCAACAAGCAGACTCTTTAGTCATTGTTGGTGTCCAAAGCGCTTCATTGCCTTCATCGTCAAGTGCTTGCCATAAACCTTGGTCTTCGGCATATTGATGACTTACATCTTGTGAGAACCTGCGGTTAAAATCGCCAAGTACAATAAAGGCTTCATTATCTTTAGCTCGTTCATCTACCCAACGTTCAAGTGGGTCTATTTGCATACTTAATGTAGTGCAGGCTTCTTTTAGTCTTAATTCTTTATCTGTACTACTTGGCATCGCTGCAAGATATTTGCTATCAAGTGGCAAAGCAAAACAACCAGACTTTAAATGTACGGCAAGTAACCTGATTTGTTTACCATCTCGAGATAAGGTTAAGTCCATACCATGTCTGACACGGGTAACATTTAATGCTTTATATTCTTTGGCAACCACTGTTAAGCCCGCTGATTTTTTAACAGCAACACCAACACGCTGTACCCAATCTTTAGTTGAAAAATAAAAATCGTATTCGTTACCGAAGACCATTTTCGCCCAATTTTCATCTTCAACTTCTTGTAAAGCAATCACATCGGCATCAAGTTGTTTAGCATAGACGGCTAATTGCTGATAATCATCTGATTTTCGTTTATTATACTCATGAGAACCTAACCAAGCGATATTCCATGAAGCTACTTTTAGTTCTTGAGAGTAACTTGGTGAAACATACATTAAGCTAAATAGTAAACTAGCAGTTGTTAATATTGTTTTTTGCATTAATACTTCTCTTAGTTAAACTCAAGTTTTTTGAGTACAGGTAAATAATAAACGTTAATTCACTGAATAATTTACTTAACCATTCGGTCAAGAATTGATATAATTCGCCACATTACACTACTTTTACAGTAAGAAACAACCACTATGAATAAAAAATTTATCACCGCACAAGAATTACTAGAAGATTCTTTTAGACTGGCCGCAAAAGTCTTTGAAGATGGTTTTCGTCCACAATTTATCATAGGCATATGGCGTGGTGGAGCACCTGTTGGTATTGCTGTTCAGGAGTATTTTGATTTTAAAAATATTGAAACAGATCATATCGCTGTCCGTACTTCTTCTTACTACGGCATTAACCAACAAAGTAAAGAAATCAAAGTGCATGGTTTGCATTACATTATCGAAAATGCCAATGCAACTGATGGCTTATTAATTGTTGATGATGTTTTTGATTCAGGCCGCAGTATTGATGCATTAATAAAACAACTTAAAAAATTAGCGCGTAATAATATGCCAACAGATGTTCGCATTGCTTGTCCTTGGTATAAGCCAACCAATAACGTGGTTGATATCAAACCAGACTACTATGTTCACGAGTCTGATGAATGGTTGGTATTTCCACATGAATTGTCAGGATTAACACAAGAAGAAATTGCTGAAGGCAAATCTGACCTTACCAATATATTACACCTTTTAAAATAATTACAGGTTGAGTTGTTAATGAAGCTGCTACCCTTTATAGCTATCTATCTCTCTGCTTTTACTGTGCTTGCTGATGATAACATTCATCAGCAAGTGACTTTAAAGGGAAAGTGGCTGGTAGAAGCTGATCAGCAAGTTATGTTCGATCCACAAACCTCCGCGTTAAAGCTATGGCGCGGAAAGTTACTGACGCTCTCTGATGGTTCAGCTGATAAGTCTCAGCAGAAACAATTACATATTATTGAGCCCACGAGTGGATTAGTAGAAGAAAAATCAATGCTTATGACCCTGTCTAGCCAGGTAAAGTCTAGCTGCTTTTCCTCGTATCTAGCAGGTGAGCCTGATTTTGAAGCTTTAGCGGTTGACCCTAACAATGATAAAGTTTTCATTATAGTGACCGAAGATGCCCGTAATGGCGATGAACTTTCATCGGCATGTCAGCAGCGTTTTCAAAATACCGGTTCGACAACATACCCCACACTTATTGTGAGATTAGCGCTTGATGATAATAATATATTATCGATGACGCATGTTAGACCCTTACAATTTGACGCAAGTTATAACGTGGGTGACTTTTCTAATGATGGTATCGAGGGACTAGCTTTTGGTCAGGACAATACTTTATACCTTGGTTTAGAAAAAGACAGTCAGGGTTTAGCTCGTATTTTTTCGTTGGTATTAGGCGAAAATTTTTGGGCGACTGATGAATTTGCTCCGGTAATTGATACTGAAGTTCTATTACCGACATTTAGTCAGGGTGGGCACCCTATAAATGGTATGGACTATCTTTCGAAGGATAATCACCCTGGTTATATCGTTGCTGCAGCTAGGAATGATGATCAATTATGGATTATCGATTTGGCAAAGAAACAACCAACAAAAATTATTGCGATGAATTTTTTAGCGCCAGTGAGTGCTGAAAATAATGAATGCAGTGATTGGGAGCCTATCGGTAACACCTCATTAGAAGGCGTTGCAGTAGCGAATAATAAAATTTGGCTAATCAATGATCCATGGAAAGCGCATTATATAGAGAATGCAAAGTGTCCGTCAAATGATGAAAAATACAAATCTTTTTCGCCTTTATTGTTTTCATTAACAATTGACAAAGGTTGGTTAGAATAAATAATGGCTATATATACAACATAGTTATTTGTAATTATAGCCATATTGTTTACGAAGCTTACTTGAAGGTTTATAATACTCAGGTTAACCAGTGGTACAGCCACTGGTTTTTTATGTCTGTACTTACTCAGGCACATAGATCGCGAATAAATAGTCATAAATTTTTAATACGCTTTAGCGTTCTCGCGGAATAATTAATAGTAATAGAGTGATGAATAACGCCAATAGGTGGTATTTTCACTTTATTAGGCAATTAGCAATAGGAAAGTAAATGAGCTCAGATTCAACAAAAATAATTTATACGATTACCGATGAAGCGCCTGCATTGGCGACTCACTCTTTATTACCAATTATTCAGGCATTTACGGCTTCTTCTGGTATTAACGTTGAAACGCGTGATATTTCACTTGCGGCACGTGTATTAGCAAACTTTCCAAAATACTTAACAGCAGAACAACGTGTTAGTGATGCTTTATCAGAATTAGGCATGTTAGCTAAAACACCAGAAGCTAACATCATTAAATTACCTAATGTTTCAGCTTCAATACCACAGCTAGAAGCCGTTATTAAAGAACTTCAAGCTAAAGGTTATAACTTACCAAACTACCCAGCTGAACCACAAAATGAAGCTGAGCAATCTATTAAGCTTACTTACGCAAAAGTTTTAGGCTCTGCGGTTAATCCTGTTCTACGTGAAGGTAACTCAGACCGTCGTGCGCCTAGCTCGGTTAAACAATATGCACGCAAAAATCCACATTCTATGGGTGCTTGGTCAAAAGATTCTAAATCACACGTTGCTCATATGTCAGCGGGTGACTTTTACGGTAGTGAAAAATCAACCACTATTAATGGCGAAACCAATGTAAAGATTGAATTCGTTAGCGAAAATGGTGCGGTCACTTTATTAAAAGAGCACTTACCGTTATTAGACAAAGAAATTATCGATGCGGCAGTAATGAGTAAAGCGGCATTAATTGAATTCTATGAAACACAAACAGCTAAAGCTAAAGAAGAGGGCGTTTTACTTTCTCTTCACTTAAAAGCAACCATGATGAAAGTTTCAGATCCAATCATGTTCGGCTATGCAGTAAAAGTTTTCTATAAAGATGTTTTTGACAAACATGCTGCTATTTTCGAACAACTTGGTGTAGATGCCGATAATGGTATTGGCGATGTTTATGCAAAAATATCTCGTTTACCAAGCGAAAAACAAAAAGAAATTGAAGCCGATTTAGCCGCTGTTTATACCACACGTCCAGAAGTTGCGATGGTTGATTCAGACAAAGGTATTACTAATTTTCATGTACCAAGCGATGTAATTATTGATGCTTCAATGCCTGCGGCTTTAAGAGCTTCTGGTATGATGTGGGATCGTGATGGCAATCAAAAAGATACTAAGTTTATGATCCCTGATCGTAACTACGCCGGTGTTTTTTCAGCGGTTGTCGATTTTTGTCGTGAAAATGGTGCATTCAACCCAACAACAATGGGTACAGTGCCGAACGTAGGTCTAATGGCGCAAAAAGCTGAAGAATACGGTTCGCATGACAAAACATTTACCATGACAGGTAAAGGTACGGTTCGAGTAGTTAATGACAACGGCGAAACCTTGTTAGAACATAACGTTGCTCAAGGTGATATTTGGAGAATGTGTCAGGTTAAAGATGCGCCTATTCAAGATTGGGTTAAGCTTGCTGTTACACGTGCTAAAGCAACTAACGTACCGACAGTATTTTGGTTAGATGAAAATCGTGGCCATGATGCAGAGATGATTAAAAAGGTAAATACCTACCTAGCTGACCATGATACAACAGGTTTAGATATTCAGATTTTAGAACCCGTTAAAGCCTGTGAGTTTACTTTAGCGCGTACCGCTAAGAGTGAAGATACTATTTCAGTAACTGGTAACGTTTTACGTGATTACTTAACTGATTTATTTCCAATTTTAGAATTGGGCACCAGCGCTAAAATGCTTTCAATTGTGCCACTAATGAATGGCGGCGGATTATTTGAAACAGGCGCGGGTGGTTCAGCACCTAAGCATGTTCAACAATTTGAAAAAGAAAACCATTTACGTTGGGATTCTTTGGGTGAATTTTTAGCCCTTGCTGCTTCTTTAGAACATGTAAGCGTTCATACCAAGAATAACAAAGCGCAAGTACTTGCTGATACGCTAGATTCAGCAACAGGTAAGTTCCTCGATGAAAACAAATCGCCTTCACGTAGAGTGGGTGAATTAGATAACCGTGGTAGCCATTTTTATCTTGCTATGTACTGGGCACAAGCACTTGCTGAACAAACAAATGATGAAGAGTTAAAAGCGAGTTTTACTGCTATTGCTCAAGCATTAACTAAGCAAGAAGCTAAAATTATTGCTGAATTAAATGCCGCTCAAGGTCCTTCAATGAACATCAACGGTTATTATTATGCTGATGTTGACCTAGCGCGTAAAGCGATGCGTCCAAGCGAAACGTTTAATACTATATTGTCTAGCTTACTGTAACGTAACATTCGTTAAGTTATAAAGATAAAAAAGGCTGAGTATCTTAATTGATACTCAGCCTTTTTATTGAATGCTAATAATGATAATTAGTCTTACTTAGATATTTTCACTCTAATTCTATTACTACCAATTCTAGTTTCGTGCAGTGCTTTAATCGCTTTTTTAGCTTCTGCTTCATTAGGCATTGCCACAAACGCGAAACCTTTAGATTTTCCCGTTTCTTGGTCTAAAACTAAAGTACATTCGGTGACACCACCATGAGCTGAAAATAAAATCCGAATTTCTTGTTCGGTTGTAGAGCGAGATAAGTTACGTACTAATAGTTTCATCAACAATCCTAAAAAATAATATTAAAAGTAATTATCTCAAGATAGTTAACTTTCACCAAGCTATTTTATTTCATTAGCGGTTATTAATAGCTTTCAAACACATAATTTAAACGGTTGTTTAAATTATTCACCTCGGTTATAGTCAATATCATCTATTCTGTATTAGTGTTGAAGCTCTTTTTCATTTATTTTTAACATTCAAGTAAAGATAACCTATACTAAAATAAGCAGTTTTATCCATAATTCAAACAATATAGCTTTAAAGTTAATACCTGTTAACGTTATTGTGCTAAAGAAGAGGAATCATATATGTCTACGAACGTAACAATCCCGACTGAAGGTCAAGCCATTACCTGTGAAAACGGGCAGCTATGTGTCCCGAATAATCCGATAATCCCTTTTATTGAAGGTGACGGTATTGGCATCGATGTAACACCGCCAATGATAAAAGTTGTTAACGCTGCTGTTGAAAAAGCTTATAACAGTGATCGTAAGATCCACTGGATGGAAGTTTATGCCGGTGAAAAGGCAACCCAAGTTTACGATTCAGAAACATGGTTACCTGATGAAACATTAGAAATGTTTAAGCAGTTTAAAGTGGGTATAAAAGGGCCGTTAACTACCCCTGTAGGTGGTGGCATGCGTTCATTAAACGTAGCACTTAGACAAATATTAGATCTATATGTTTGCCAACGCCCAGTACAATGGTTCACCGGTGTACCCAGCCCGGTTAAAAAACCAAGCGAAGTAGATATGGTTATTTTTCGAGAAAATTCAGAAGATATCTATGCTGGTATTGAGTATAAAGCGGGATCTGATCAAGCGAAGAAAATGATTAAGTTTTTAATCGATGAAATGGGCGCAACAAAAATTCGTTTCACCGAGAACTGTGGTATAGGTATTAAGCCAGTATCTAAAGAAGGTACCGAACGCTTAGTGAGAAAAGCCATTCAGTATGCTATTGATCACGACAGAGAGTCAGTAACTTTAGTACACAAAGGTAATATCATGAAGTATACCGAGGGTGCCTTTAAAGAATGGGGTTACCAATTAGCACGTGATGAATTTGGTGCTGACTTTATTGCGGGTGGTCCTTGGTGTTCATTTGTAAACCCAAAAACGGGTAAAGAGATCATCATTAAAGATGTTATTGCTGATGCAATGCTACAGCAAATTTTATTAAGACCCGCAGAATACAGTGTTATCGCAACATTAAATTTAAACGGTGACTATATATCTGACGCATTAGCAGCACAAGTTGGCGGCATTGGTATTGCACCAGGCGCGAACATGAATGATGATATTGCCATTTTTGAAGCAACACATGGCACAGCACCAAAATATGCGGGTTTGAACAAAGTTAATCCAGGCTCTGTTATTTTGTCAGCAGAAATGATGTTGAGACATATGGGTTGGGTTGAAGCTGCTGATTTATTACTTAAAGGTATGTCAGGTGCCATTAACGCTAAAACAGTCACTTACGATTTTGAACGTTTGATGGATGGTGCAACACTCGTTACATGTTCAGAGTTTGGTGATTGTATTATTGACCATATGTAATATTAACGTCATTAAGTTATAGTAAAGAGGATCAGTCGAACCAAATTCGACTGGTCTTTTTTAATGATAATTATTATGATATTTACCCTAGAACAAGCTTTAATAGTTTATAACCAAACGCTGTAATGGAATCGTGATGCACAAAGGACAATTAACAAGTTGGAAAGATAATAAAGGTTTTGGCTTCATTCAATCGAGTGAACTGGCTAAAGATACCTTTATTCATATATCATCATTAAAAGAGATGAGCAGAAAACCTAAAGTAGGTGATTTAATTTACTTTGAAGTAGAAAAGCAAACTAACGGTAAAAGCAAAGCCGTTAATTGTCGTATTGAAGGTGTTGAAGCTAAAGTGATACAAGAACATAAACCTCGTATTTACAGAAATACTTCAGCCGTTAAAAGTAAGCTTGTTTTATTATTAGTGCTAGTAGGTATTGGTGCTTTTGCATTTCAACGACTAGGGTTAGCGCCTTAACACTTGACGCGATAAACAACGTTCGTAATTTATCGCGTTGCTAGACGACAAGTTTATGAAAAAAATTAAAGTAGATTAAGACTAAAATAGCAGATCAGAAGTTTTTTAATCTACGAGTAATTACGGGGAGCACTTCCCTATATTCCACATAGCTCACTATGTCCGATACTCTTCAGTATTGGACATAGTACGTATAATGGTTTAGACTGCCTTTATACGTACTATCTACTTGGTTTTCAAAATAATGTTGTTAAATAAACCTGTTCCTTTATATCCACCATACATTGATTTGTGTGATTTTGATTTTGATGACTACCCAGAGTTAGATAAAATATTCTCATCAAATGAACCTTGGTGGCTTGAACAATTTGATTGGGGGAAAATCTTCCTTACTTATATAGGTAGAAATAAATCTACTCACACTTATGACCGATTTAGAAACGACGTTGAACGTTTTCTTTTGTGGTCATTTATTGAAAAGAAAAAACCAATAGACCAATTACGTAAATCAGACTTACTTGAATATGCTGACTTTTGTTGGCAGCCACCAGTTACTTGGATTGGTACATCAAATCAAGAACGTTTCAAAATATCCAATGGCTATTCCTTGGCTAATGAGCTTTGGTTCCCGTATAAAATCCAAGCACCTAAAAGTCTAAAATCTGAATACATCATTGATAAGAAAAAATATCGTCCATCACAACAAACACTTTCATCAATGTTTACCGCAATTATCGTTTTCTACAACTATTTAATGGCTGAGGATTTTTGCATTGGTAATCCTGCACAAATAGCTAAAAAAGATTGCCGACATTTTATAATAGACTCTCAAGTTAAAGAAGTTAAACGTTTAACCGCTAGCCAATGGCAATATGTTTTAGATACAGCCATTGAAATGGCTGATGAAAACCCACTATTTGAACGAAATTTATTTGTTATATCTGCATTAAAAACCCTTTTTTTAAGAATTTCCGAACTATCAGAACGTGAAAATTGGTCACCTACAATGGGACACTTTTGGCAAGATGATGATGAAAATTGGTGGCTTAAAGTCTTTGGAAAAAGCCGTAAATTGCGTGACATCACGGTTCCTCTTGATTTCTTACCTTTTTTAGAGCGTTACCGCTCTTCCCGAGGTTTATTAGGTTTGCCATCAAGTAATGAAAATTCAATTCTTGTTGAGAAAGTTCGTGGCCAAGGTGGTATGACATCTCGACATTTACGCCGTTTAGTTCAAAGTGTTTTTGATCAAGCACATGAAAATATGCGTAGATCCGAAGGTGAAAATAAGGCATTAAAATTGAAAGAAGCTTCTGCCCATTGGTTAAGGCATACCGGTGCAAGTATGGAAATTGAACGTGGGCGCCCTCTTAAAGATATTTCAGAAGATCTGGGCCATGCAAGCATGGCAACAACCGATACGGTATATGTTCAAAGTGAAAATAAGAAACGTGCTGAAAGTGGTAAAAAACGACGGGTTAATTAATCCTACACTCATTTATTTGTATAACTTACTACTGACTTAATAAATGAATGTAGACCTTAATATATAGCGTTAATATTTTCTATTTAATGGCAACAGCTCTTAACGCTAATGCGGGATCTAAGCGCATATTGAACCAATTAATACGCCAATCTAAATGAGGACCTGTAGTTCTGCCACTAGAGCCAACGGCAGCAACAACTTGTCCTTTTTTAACTTCGTCACCGGTTTTAACGTAAGATTTACTTAAATGTAAAAAACTAGAAGTAATACCATGACCGTGATCAATTATCATAGTGCCACCTGAATAAAACATATCAGGTACGAACATTACCACAGTGCCCGCTGCGGGAGCTTTGACTGGATCGCCGGTTTTTCCTGCGTAATCTAAACCATAATGTGGACGTTTAGGCACACCATTAAAAACCCGTTGGCTACCATAAACACCAGTAATAATACCTGTTATTGGTGCAATAAATCCGTTAGCAAAATCAGTTTTAGTACTTAAGGTTTTTCTGGCTGCACTCACTTGCGCGCCATCTTGCTTAGAACGAGTAATAGCTTTCGGATTTGGGTTCATTATTTTTTTGGCAATACCTTCAATACGCTGTATATCGTATTGACGCTTTGCCGGTGTTAAAGACTTTAATTCTTTTTCACCATTTGGCTGAGTGATCACTAATTGATGTGTTTTCTCATCATCGCGGCTAAATCCAAAAACGTAATCGCCATATGCAGATAAAGGCAGCACTTTCCCATCAAAAGTAACAACATTATTATTAGCTGTTTTACCTATGACTAAAGCGCCCTGCTTTATTTCTCCCGAAAGCTTAATATCAGCAAACGTATGCGGACTAAAAAAAACACCGACTAAACAAAAGGTTATAAGCTTAATTTTTTTAGTATTAAGCATTTGCAATAGCGCCTTTACCAACACCTTCAAAGGCAACAACCGTTACATCACTTTGATTATCAGCAACTAATTGTCTGGCAATAAAGTCGGCTAAAAGCTCAACGGTTGAGTCACAATCGACAACGTCTAATACCTTATTCTCAACCGCTATGTCAAAGCGACCTTGTGGCGCGGTATAAGAAAAGAAATGGTGATCGGGCGTCAAATTATGTTGAGCAAAATTTGACAGTTCAATATCTGCTTTTGCAACACGGTCAACATCTGAAGCAATATAAATATCTTGCCAACGTAAGCACCAAGCTTTTTCTAATGCAGCTACCCGTTGACCTTTTTGTAAGATATGAATAGTAGAACGGTGACCATGGGCAATACGCTGACAATTTCCGTCATGTAATTTTAAACCATGGGTGTAGTGGTAAAAATCGCCACTTATATTCTCTGGTCGAAGGGTTAGCTTAAGACCTTGAACATTTTGTGGTAATTGCTCAAGAATTATTGCGGTTAAATGCTCAGTAACAGATGCTACATCAATCGTATCGCTAGTAATTTTAGCAAAAGCACATTTTGGTGACTGTAAATAGTAACTGGCTCGCTCACTAATAAAATCAACATATTCATGGTTTTCCTGATGTAATGAATCAGAAACAGTAATACATTCGTTTTTCATCGGTAATAATAATTTATGATCAACAGCATCATCTATAATTGCTTTAATTTGCTTTTTAACCACAGCAAAGTCAAGCACCATGCTCATTTCATTGAGAGCACCATCAAGGAGTACATCAACGATCCAACTCTCGCCGACAATGCCACGTTCCTGGCAACAGTATGAAAAATCAATGACCGTTAAATCATTTACAAATAATTGCATTATTACTTCCTATTTAAATCTAGTCTTTTACTTGCCAAGCAATAGTATCGTTAGCACGGATTGGCACAACAACATCATGACCAAACGACATCGTCGCTGGTACATGCCATTGGGCTTTTTCTAAAGTTATTTTATCGTTATTAACGGGTAAATTATAAAATGCTGGCCCATGTAAACTCGCAAAGCCCTCTAATTTATCCAAGGCCCCTGCTGCTTCAAATGCTTCAGCATAAAGCTCAATTGCAGCATGTGCCGTATAAGATCCCGCACAGCCACAAGCAGATTCTTTGGCATGTTGTGGGTGAGGAGCAGAATCAGTGCCTAAGAAAAATTTACGACTGCCTCCAGTTGCTGCAGCAATTAATGCTTGTTGATGAATGTTACGTTTCAAAATAGGTAGACAGTAGTAATGAGGTTTAATTCCGCCAACTAACATATCGTTACGATTAAATAATAAATGGTGAACGGTAATTGTCGCCGCAACGTTATCACCTGCTTGCTCAACAAATTCAACCGCATTTTTAGTGGTTATATGTTCTAAAACTATTTTTAATTCCGTATATTTTGCTACTAAGGGCGTTAAAATAGTTTCAATAAATATCGCTTCACGATCAAATATATCAATATGGCTGTCAGTCACTTCGCCGTGGATCAATAAAAGCATGCCCACTTCTTGCATTGCTGTAAGTACATCAGCGATGTTATCAACACTCGTCACACCAGAAGAAGAGTTTGTCGTTGCCCCAGCAGGATACAACTTAGCAGCAAAAACAAGACCCGTTGCTTTAGCGTCGTATATTTCTTGTACGGTGGTTTTATCAGTTAAATAAAGCACCATTAATGGTTGAAATGGCGTACTTTGTTTTGAGCCGTTTACATTAGCAGCCATAATGCGTTGATGATATTGCGTCGCTAATTCAGCATTGGTAACTGGAGGAACTAAGTTTGGCATAATAATAGCGCGGCCAAAGTAACGGCTAGTATCTGGAACTGTGGTCGTTAAAGCATCGCCATCGCGTAAATGTACATGCCAATCGTCTGGGCGAGTAATGGTTAATGTTGTCATTTTTATACCTATAAATTAGTTAACTAAGTTTAAAATTCTGTATTTTCAGATTGATGAGCGTCTTGCTCTTTCTTATCAGCCGTTTGCAATAACGCTAATAATTGATCTTTTAAATTTGGTGGTACTTTATAAATAGTAATACTTTCATTTGCCGCATTGTAAACAACGTCTTCGCCAAAGTGACTGCGTTCAAAGCTCAAGCTGATCCCGTTACCATACCCTGAGTACTTAGTGACCTTATTAACAACCGTTTGATCATGTGGAAAAGATTCTTCCAACGGATAAGATTGCTCTTGGCAAAATTGGTGAAAATCTTGAGTGGCGCCCTCTTGCTTGATCACTTGCCCTATTTCTTGAATGGAGACATCCTGAGCAGCACTTTTTTGTTCTTTACAGTAACTCAATAATTCTTTGCGAGTATTCTGTTTTTCTGTCGCATCAAGTTGATTAACAGCAACATAATCTTCAACGGCCTGCACTAACGTTTGTGTTTGTTCTTTGGAATTTAAGCCTTCTTCACAACCTAAAAAGTCTAAAAAGAAATCAGAAACAACACGACCCGCTCTACCTTTGATAAACGAAACATACTTATTACCTTGCTGGTTTTCTTTATAATCAAATAAATCGATACGCGCTGCTAATTGCATACGCGCGGTATCAAGGTGTTTGTCAGCAGAAATATTTAATTCGCCATCGACAGAATAATGTTCAGAAACGGGGATCACTGTAGCAAGTAAATAACGACCGCCCATGTACTCATAGTGACAAACAACTAAGTAGCCGGTTTCTGCCAGGTTATATTTTTCCAATTCATTTTTTAATAAATTAGCCGCCTGACTACTAAAAGCATAAAAACTTTGTGATTCACCTAAATAGCTTTCCATAATATCAACAAAACGAGCAGTATCTCCTGCTGCAGGCATAGTGGTAAAATGTCCGTAGGCTTTACTCGCTTTAGCATTATAGATTTTATGAAGTCCATCAACAAAATTTTCAATCTTATTGCTGATTTCGATAGATTCTGGCCCTAAACGCAGCACAACTTCACCGGTTTCTTCTTTTTTGGTTAAAAAATGTAGGGCAATGTTTGAAATAATTAAGCTCATAGTTAAAGGCCAGTTTTATATTGTTCAGGCATTTGATAAACTTGTACCAATCTATCAAATAACCTATTAAGTATTTAAGATGCCTATTGTATCCAAGTATTCGAATGAACGTGTAGAAAAAATTATCCAAGATTTACATAATGTTTTAGTTAATGAGTCTGCAACCCCTGATCTAGCGCTAATGTGCTTAGGAAATACCTTAACAGAAATTATTAATAAAAATATTCCTGAAGCAAAAAGAGCTGATATTGTAACCAATTTCACTAATGCTTTAAAAAAGTCGGTCCTATAATTACCACTATATTCATAAAATATAGAATTGATAAACTACAATAATAAGAGAATGATAATTAACTATGGTTGCATTTGATTCAAAAACGTATAGCAAGCGCCTGTTACACCTGATCAGTTGGAGCCATTGGTTCACTTTTTTTAATATAATTGCCGCCATTGGATTATCATCCTTTTATATTTTTAGTGAAGGAGGTCCCGAGACATTCCTTGGACAATTTTATTTAATCACCACGTGGTTTAGTCATATGGGTTTTTTAACCTTTATGACTTTTGTTTTAATACTATTCCCGATCACCTTAATATTTCCACATACCCGTTTTATTCGAGCAACAGCCTCTGTGGTCTTTACCCTGCAATTGTTAATATTACTGCTAGATGCTTATATATATAACAGTTTGGGTTACCATCTAAATGCTTCTTCAAGCGCACAAATTGTTGATCTAATTAGCACGCAAATACAACATAACAGCCGTATGTTTTGGTTTGTTAGTATCGTATTAACCTTGTTTATTTTAGCCTTTGAATTAATTCTGAGTAATTATGCGTGGAAACATTTAAGAGACTTACAGAAAGTCGTCTTCGCAAAATTTGTTGTTATTGGTTTAGTCTGTTCTTTTTTCTTTAGCCACTTATTACATATTTGGGCTGATGCGAACTTAGAATATGATATTTTAAGGCAAGACACAGTATTACCTTTGTCATACCCTTCGACGGCAAAAACATTACTCACCAAATACGGTATGTTTGACCGTGAAGCATACATAGAAAGAACAACAAGCCCACTAGCCTTTACCAATGCTATTCCTCAATACCCGTTGCTCAATGAAGCGTGTGTATCACAAACACCAATACAAAAATCAGTATTTATGGTGGTTAACGATGTGAGCTTAACAGATAAGCAAATCAAGCAATTCAAGCAGAGAAACACCCAAAACCAGTTAACGCTCGAACATCATATAGATAACGCCTTACACAAAAACGCGTGGTTTAACTTGTTTTACAGCTTGCCTAGTATTTACCAAGAAGGCTTGGAAGAACAAAAGGCGATCCCTTTACTCTTTCAATTATTAGACAGAAATAAGTTGGCAAGTTCTTACACAATGATCCATGACAAGATAAATAAAGAACTAGTTTCAGAATCACAAGGTTTTGAACATTTATTTAGCCAGCAAACGACACTTGATAATATTTCATCACTAGTCTTTGCTGATAAGCTTAATAGCTTACCTGTAGGCTTACATTTATTTTATTTTGCTGACAGTAATACTTACCAATTTGAATTGTTTATGGATGCTTTGCTACTAGCACAAAAAACAAAACAAACTAAAGATATTATTTGGATCACTTCCGTTGGCAATAAGACCAAGGCGACCAGTTTATCTATTAAACCTTCGTTACTTATTTTACCTGAAAGTAAAAGTAAAACAGTGAGCCATTTAACCAGTCACATGGATATTCAACCAACCCTTATACAGGAATGGTTAAACTGTGAAATTAATGAAACAACCTATAGTAATGGTAAAAATGTTCTGCGGTTATCCAAAGACCGTATTATTGCCAATACCATGGACGATGGCATGATGGTATTTAGTAAAGACAAATCGGTGTTTATTGATCAAAACGGTAATTTCCAAAGCTACTCTCGACAATTAGCGGCTCCCATAATGGTAAACTCTGATTTTCCATTAATGATTGATGGGGTTAACTTTATTAAGCAGTTTAGTAAGCAGGCAGAGAAATTGAACAATAAATAAACTAACAGATTGATTTTCTATATTTTATATTGCAATCAGTATTTAAACCATTATTATACAGGCAGTAAACAGATTAACCCTCTTAATGTTTACTGATTCGGGGTATAGCGCAGCTTGGTAGCGCGTGCGTCTGGGGGACGTGAGGTCGCAAGTTCGAATCTTGCTACTCCGACCATATTAATGAATCAAGACGTCCTAGGACGTCTTTTTTTATGCCTAAAGACCAATCTAAACGACTAATCAGCAAAATTATAACGCTTTTTACAGACCTATATTGTGTTATGAAATCCCACCGCTAATTAACACTCTAAGTAACACTATCTATTACTCATGATTATGATGTTATTTAGAAAGACCTGATTGTTTAATTACTATACTATTGATGTGTCATAGCAAAATAGCATAACCATTAGGCAATATTTAAGTTAAGGCCGCAAAAGACATAAATTATAATTTTACTGATACTTTAGGCTTACAAATGGCACCAAGAAAAGATAATGGATAAAAGAGATCACAGTATTACTTTAGCTAAGCTCTCTCTTTACCGTGATAGAAATATACAAACTTCTCAATATCGTGAACGCCTGTTCCCCACATAGGTGAGTTTAATGAAATAACAGAACCGTCCTTTGCTATTTTAATCTTTTCTCTTACATAAGTTTCAAATTCTGAAAAGTTCTCAATTTTAATGTTTTTTAATTCTTCTACAAAGTGCGCTGCTTTATACTTAACGGCTTCTCGCTCATAGTGTTTCGCACAGTTTTCAGGAATAAGAAAAAATTCTTCATCTTCATCCCAATCAAAGGCTTCCACGTAGTCAATTTCTATACTTCCTGACCCATCTTCTGAGTAACAAGCAAAGGCGACATCATAGTCTTTTGTTTCAGGCTGCTTGCTAAAGACAGACTCTAAATCGTCGATGATATGCTGAACCTTCATTTAGCTTCCTAACACCCCATTAAGAGGTTTTAATTGTTGGTTAAAAAAGTGACGAGGGAGCAAATAGTGAACTCTTACTTGTCCTTGTTAAATGGCTTGTTAGCCTTATGTTACCTACTTGTTACGTAGAAAAAAACTCCATTTTTGTCTTCTATTTAAGCTTGAATATTACATTAAAATATCTATAATCCTGCTGGCTAATAAGTTTAAGGAATGAACGATTTATAATTAACTCCATTAAACGCAGGTAAATATTACAATTATGACTGTCATGGCACACCCAAACTTACAAAATGTTAAGCGATATAGAGTTCAAGATAAGGTGTTTGGTATTCAAGAATACTTTTCTATTGCCAAGCATGGTGACAAAGCTAAAATTTTAGCAGAGAAAAGACAAAAAGAAATCTCTCAAAAAAGACTATATCGTCAAATACGTATGCAGTTAGATATAAATAAGATATTTCATCCTGATGGAACCGTTATTGGACTAAAACGAACATTAAAAAATAAAAGTGGTTCAATAAAGCAAATTTTACATATTCAAATTATCGTAAATGGCAAACAGAAAAAAACTGATATCACAATTGATAATAAAACCTTTGAACAAGCATATCTTAAGGCTCAAAATAAAATATTGGAGTTAAGAAAAATTGAGCAATCTCCTGAAATAACAGAAATATTCAAAAAAATAGCAGGATACTACAAATACAGCTAATGCCCCATCAAGAGGCTTTTAATTGTTGATTACAATGTTAACGCCACTTAACCAATGGTTTAAATGCCTGCTTGAATGCCTTGCTATGCATCAATTACCACCAATCAATGATTCAATAATACTAACAACTAGATCAGGATCTGCTATATGTAGATGATGTCTTTTTGATTCAGAAAAAATAATTTTAGTATCAGTCGATAAAGCTTTAAAACTGTTAATTGTATTAGCATATAAATCATTCATAGGCTTAGCAATACTGTCGGGAACAAAAGGTTCATCATATCTAGGTGTTTGGTTAATATAATCTTTACTTGTTTTTGAAAAAAGAACAATAAGAGGCTTACCTTCAAAAGTTTTGGAAGCTGTGATTAACTCATAACTTTTAAGGTGATCTACTTTTTCAGCCATGTTTTTAAACATAGGGTCTTTTACACCTAACTCAAATTCCATTATATCTTGCAAATCTTTATTTTCTGTTTCAAAGCCATCAGGCCATCTTGTAGCCATTGTATGAAAATACCCATAAATACCTGGGTCAATGAATACAGCACCTAAAACATCACTGGTATATAAATGATTGTAAGCTCGAATAATGTAGGATGCATAGGAACCACCAGCAAAATAATATGGAGGTTTAACATTGGCGACAGACAATAATTCATGTAACCAGTTTGCCGTATCAAAAACGGTAAAAGGTACAGGCCCTTTCTCACTTTTCCCCAACCCTAAACGATCGTATAAACAAATACTGAAAGTTTTATTTAGCCGCTTAACATTATTCATCCAAGCTCCATCCGAGCCTGCTCTGCTATAACCTTGCTCTAAAATAAGCTTAGGTTTATCGTTTTCATAACATTCTAAATAAAGTTTAAAACCACCAACATCATAAAGTCCTTTCTTTGTTGGTAATAGAGTTTCATCGTTGGCTGTACTGCTAAAGTTTACCAAGAGAAATATAAATGCTAAATATGATTTCATACACTGTCCTTGTATATATTTGATACCTAACGCCCTATTAAGAGCCAACTGTTATTTGTCTTGCTTTAACAGCTTGTGAGGCGTTTAAAAAAACCAACCCGTTGGATTATCAATAGCCTTTTCCTGGTCAAGCGCTTTCATGCCTTTAACCGAACGAATTATTAGCCAAACCATCCAAAACAGCAGCACAAACCAACCAATTAAGATCACAGATAAAACTGAACCTAAAAAGATAAAAAGAGCACCAATCCAAAAAGTTCTAATTTGGAATTGATAATGTGTTTTTAACCATTCAGGTGCTTCGTCCCTATTGATATAGGCCATTACAACGCCAATAATCCCGGTTATACCAAAGATTAAGCCGACCATATAAAGTATGTAAACTATTTTGGCAGACCCTTTCGTTGTACGGCTATTTTCCACTGTTACTTCACTCATCTATTTTTTCCTTTAATTGTGATGAATTTTAATTAATTTCTAAACATCAATAAAAGCCTAACGCCCTGCTTGAATGGCTTATACGCACGAACCTTTTGAAAAGCTTAAATTCATAATATTCTCTAATCGATCACTATCTCCATTCCTAATATCTATAGAAACATAGTTCCCAGCGTTTATATATTCTACAAGCTGTGCGTCGCTACAAACTTTATCTTTTATGTACTTACCAGAGTTTGTTTTTATTTTAGTTTTATCATTTGAATCAAGATTTTCACCTATACCACTTAATTCTAATGCTAAACCTACAGTATTTTTATCAACGTGAAAATATGTCATTTTTATACGATCATCATTTTCAGTAAAATATTGTTCAAACGATGTCTTTAATTCTTCCTGAGATGGTTGCATTAAATCATTGTATGCCATTCTGCCTATATTTAGAGCCAATAGAAAAAATAGTATTTTTTTGAGATGCTTCTTCCAAACCATATTAGATAACCCATTGCGTTTAACGGCCCATTAAGAGGCAAATGATCGTTGGCTAAAATAAGCGACGAAAGAGCAGATAGCCAACTGTTATTTTTCCTGCTTGTATAGCTTATATTACATTTCTACCGATGCGCCCCAACCTACTGTTTCGCATGAGTTTGATGGAATTAAGGGCATTAATTTAGCTCTAAATGAAGAAATTTCACTTAAATTCAACTTCATATAAGCGCTTAAAGATGAAGACCAAAGTTTCCTTTTTTCAGAATAGAATATGTAATCATCGTCAAAGCCAACAATTTTTGCTCTTGATATTATTTCAGCAACTTGTTGCTGACTTTTGCAGTCAACCATAAAACTTACCCAGTGTACTTTCTTAGCATTAGATCCTTTCTGAATGAGCAACTCAATTAAACTTTGATCAGCTTCAAGATAATTAAATGGTGAAGGTTCCGGATTTATCTGCTTTGTAGCACAGCCACAAATAGAAATAAGTACTAAAGTTAATAATGTTATTTTGCGCACAAACTTTCCTTGTAATATAACGCCCAATTAAGAGGTAAACAGTCACCTGTTTTTATCCGTTTGAAGTTATTGTTAAGCTTTTTGATTTATTGGCTCAACATCAAGAAATGGTGTTGAAGGTGTTAACCTAAAAAATACTACACGAACACCAATGTCTGAAGTTTTAATGGTAATATTTATTAAAGCATCACCGTTTTCGAAAGTGCCTTTGAACGAAAACTCGCCTGTTGTACCAGACGTGTGAGCATTGTAATTACCAATTTCAAAATCTGAAATACTTTTAATTTTTCCCATCGTTTTGAATTGGGCCAGTATTATTTTACTCTCTTGAGTATTGATTTGTTCAATAAATTCATTACTCAAACGAGCATATATGTCCTGTGTTTCCCAGCGCTCACTGAAATCAGCCATAAACTGTTGCACAAATGGCTCTTGTTCGTCCTTAAAGCTAGATGAACCTGCCGCTAAAAATATAATTAAGATTACAATCAGCGTAAATAGACCACCAAGCCACATCATTAACTTTTTTAGAAACTCCATACTATGATTTATCCTTAAATGTCTAACGCCCGTTAAGCGGTAAAAATATTGTTGGCTAAAATTGACAACGCAGAGATAACAGTCAACTGTAGTTTGAATGTCTTGTTAGCAAACAATTTAGTTAAAAAAAACAAGCTTTTACACTGTACTGATGGAAGTAATAAGCATAAATTACCGCATCACTTAGCCACAAAACTTAATAGTTAAACAATAACACAGAATGCTTAACAAATTATAAACAAAATAATTACAACAAAAAAGGAAGGAAGCAAACACTAATCCTTTGATGTTAAGGGACAAACACACCGATAATAGTTAAGAAATTGTGTTGCCTCCCCTGTAGCTTATAACGCCCATATTAAGCGGCAAATAATAGTTGACTATAGGTGAGCAACAAACAGCAGCCAACTGTTTTTGTCCGTGTGAACGTGTTGTTAGTTGCTGATCACACCAATAGTTGATACATAAATCAGAAAGATACCAAATATAAGAGAAACAACACCCGCAGGCCTGAATGTGCTTTTAAAATTATGAGCTGACCAAACAGCAAATTTACGATGCTTATCAGAACCCATAATTACAAGCCCAATACCAACAGCGATGAGTAAATAGCCAATACTAAGTATTAATTGAGGATACAGTGTAGATTGATTAAAAAGTACAAAGACAACCCCTGCAACTAACCGACTAATAACTTCGAACCAATGGAAATAACTTCTATTACTGAAACTTACGATCCCATCTGACCAATAATTTGGATTAACAATCATGACGATGCTTAGACAGATCATTATTAAACCAAACGCAGTGATGAAATACACAGAAATCTCCTAAGCAACTAACGCCCATATTAACGGGCAAATAATAGTTGGCTAAAATATGATGCGAAGCGGAACCAGCCAACTACAATTTTCCCGCTTAAATAGCTTGTTATATGTAAATTACCTAACTAGTCCTAATACTTCTTCGCCTTGAAACCCAACACTTAATTGATTACAGCTTTTTGCCGTTATTTGGACATCGACAAATGAACCTTCAGCTGCACTATACATTTTTGCATCCCAAGAAGATTTCGTTGAGTCTATCTTAAGACTTTTTAATACAACTAAACCAATGGACTCAGGGTTTAAGTTATGAGAATAAACTGAGATTTCACCTTTAGTTAAATCAATAAAAAGTTTTGCCGGTTTAGCTGAGTGATCCCAAATACCAGTAAAATTACATTCATCACTTTTCGCCTCAGGTGAAAATATTGAGACTATAAAGATTGAGCTTAAAACTATCAGTTTGAACATGACTATCCTATACATATAACACTCGCTTGAGCGCTTGTCAGAGAGCAGTTAACACCATTCACCTCTAACTATTTGATTTAAAAGCGCGTTTTAATGCCTTGGGAATTATTGAATCCCCCTTAACAATCCTACTATTATTAATTCCTCTAAACTTAGATATTACTGCTGAGTCTGCAGTATATGATTGTCCATTTATAGTGATGAAGCCATCAGTAAAGTACACTTTAAACAATTCATTCTGATTTGGAGACATTAACAACAATATGTCAGAACTTTCTAGGTTGACTGGATTTTTGGTTGTTGTAGCCGTTAATACTACGGTATCAATAAAATTTTTTATTAATTTAAAATTTTCCCATCTAGCATAAATAATTGCACTATCTTGCTTTTGATTTAGCCAATAAATAGATTCTACTTCTTGAATCGTACTTGTGTCATAAAATTCATCACTAGCAGCTAATACAACAGTAGGTATTATGCACAAACACAAACACAAAAATAAAAACTTAATCATTTCGCAACTCCTTGATAATTCGCAGAGACTATCTCTGCTCCCTAACGTCCCGCTAAGGGAAATTTAATTGTTGGTTATAACGTGAAGCGAGCAGAGCCTAACCAACTGTTAAAAAGACCTGCTTGAATGGCTTATAGTGACTTCAAACTGAATGCTTCATTAATTTTATTAACCAATTCTTTAGCTTGAGCTTCATTAAGTGAAATAGGTAAAGAAGAATAAGACAAAAAACCTTTAGATACTATGTTTAGACCAACACCAACGGAACCGTCTTCTAAGCCTAGCTTATGTACATTAACCTTAGTTTTTATTAAAGTTTTAGCTAACGCATCTACTTGACCTAATGCGCCAATTTCTTTGCCTTTAAATAGTTTAAAAAGTGCCATGCTCGTCCTTGTAAAATATAACGCCCAAATAACAGGCTAAAAATAGTGGGCTAAAATGGAGCCAAGAGAACGGCCTGCTGTTTTAGTCCTGTTGATTTTCTTATTAGGTACTTTTACCCAAACCAAGCGACTTAAGTATTAAAAGTGATAATAAACTAATAAGACTAGAACATATAAAGCCTGTAAGCGGAGCAAATGTTCTTCCCGTATCGGATATGACCTTACTCATCGCTAGCTCTTGAGATGCGGTAATTTCTAAACCATTAAACATACCGTCATTATTAAGATCGAACTTATTTAATTGAAATTCTAAGTAAACTTCATATCCAAAGACTGAATATATTATTAAGCCGTATGAAATGGCAAAAATATAAAGACTGATTTTCGATGGAAACGCTAATTTTTTTCTTGATAATTTAAGATAAACAAATATTACAATTGGCGCAAGATACAACAAAACAAAGAACATGTAGATTAGAACCATCCAGACACTCCAAACGCCACGTTAACCGACAAAAGATTGTTGGTTAATGTTGCGAAAGGAGTGAAATAGCCAACTTTTTTTGTCCTTGTTTAATTTCTTAGGCATTTTTACACCTATATTTTTGCTGCATATACTGAACGGATAACTTAGCTATTTTTTCGAGAACATCCAGTTTGATATCGGATAATTTATTAATATACAAACAAGATTTGCCCAGTTTATGTTTACCTAGTTCCTGTAATAAGTCTTCGATTTTGTCAAAACCAGGCATTATATAAACCACTAAGTTTTGTTTTCTAGGAGAGAACGAGATTACTGCGGAATCTCCTTCACGACCGCTATCGTATTTATAGTGATATTTACCGAAGCCAATTATGCTGCCACTTAAATAAGGCTTATACCCAGATACTCTTTCCAAAAAAGATAACAACGCAAATGAATCCGATTTTCTGGTCTCATTTTCAATGCACGATATAAAATTGTTGATTTCATCCATTTGACTGCTCCAAAATTATCGAAATGCCTTGCGGCCATATTAAGTGGCAAATAATAATTGGCTAAAATGTGAACGGAGTGAAACTGCCAACTGTAATTTTTCCGTTTGAAGTTCTGTTAGGTTTAAAGAAAGCCTGCAGAAAAAATACCTGCACCAAGCCCCAAAAACCCCATAGAAGCTCCACGAATAACCTTTAAAATTTTAGACATTTCATATATGTTTTTACCTTTGAGCAGTGAATCAACAATATGGTCTTGCCCAACCAAAGAAAAAAATATTGATAGAGCTAAAAAAGCTAATGAAACATAGATACCATTTCCAATTACAACAACGTTTAATTGTATAAGAATTATTATTGCACCAATGACAGCAGATGAAAGCCACGCATATTGTTTTAATAATTCAAAATGAAGCTCTGTTGTCAATGTTTCATTCTTCGCTTTATTTGTACCGACTGATTCGACTTCGATATTTTTTTCTACTATTACTTCTTCCATAATTTAAAAAGAACTCCAATGTATGGTTAAACCTATTGCCTACTTTTAGAGGCAAATAATATGTTGGCTAAAATAAGCGACGCAGGAGCAAAAGCCAACAATTATTTGTCCTGCTTTAACGACTTGTTATATTTTTATTGCAGAGTGATATTGGCTTCATATGTTTCACCGTTAGGCTTCAACATACTCAAAACGACATTATCACCAACTTTCTTTTGTAAAGAGCTCTTAGCTGTCGAAGCTGAACAGCCAGGAATTTTACAGCCATCAATTGCAACTACGTCATCGCCAACGTTAAGCCCTTCTTTTTCAGCGGAAGAACCTTGAACAACTGATTTGATAGTAGCTTTAGTTACTTCAGGACTAAAAAATCCAGATACATTTACATCCATTTTAAAACCTTTTTCACCTTGCTCCTCTGCAAAAGTATAGAAAGAAAACATAGTTAACAAAATTGTGATTAATACTCTCATGGTAGATTTTATCCTTAAAATATAACGCCCCATTAAGAGGCTAAAAATTGTTGGCTATATTCGCGAGGAACGAGCACAACCAACTGTTTTTTGTTCGTATTGACTTGCTTGTTAGGTTTGATTTTCAAGCCAAGCTAATGCTTCTTTTTCACTATTGAATTTCTTTATTTGATACCCCATTTCAGCGGCTTCTTTAGTTACGATTTGATCCGTAGGCTTTTCAATGTTATCAAGCACCGCGACTGAGGCCATATTAAACTCTTCTTTGGTAGCTATATATTTTCCAAAAATTTCCTGTTCAACGTTAGTCATCTCTTGCTTTATACTTCTAACGTCAATTAACAATCTGAATCTCTTAAAAGCATTAAAATTACAACATAGTTCATGAACTGAAGACAATCGTTCTTCTAAAGTCATAACTCCTTTATAAGTGACTTTAATTATTTTATTAGTTTCAATGATTTCAATTTTATGACTCATAGTTTATTTTAAACCTACGCCTTGCTATACGAAAAATAATCGTTGGCTATAATGTTCGATGAACGAGCGCTAGCCAACTGTTTAGCGTCCGTTTGAATCACTTTTTAGGTTAATACCTTAATTTTCACTCAATTCTACAACCATTGGCTTACCGCCAAAACCATGTTCATTACATTTGGCTCTTACTATTACCTTAGATATTTCTGATGGAATTTTTATATCACACTGGCTACGAGTAAATGGTTGCTCATTATCATGAGGATGAGCAAGTTGACGGTATCCAAGTTTATTACCGTCTAAATCTATAACTTCCCAACCATCTGCGTAATGCCCCCACCCTTGGTCATTGTGCCGAACTGAGATGGCAAAGCACCAACTACCGTTTGATTTCTTAGTAGCGAGAACCTGTGTAACCTGAGCAAAATCCAAAGAAGTAGAATAAGTATCTACGTCAAATTTTGATGCGAATGTTGATGATGCAAACATCGATAATATTACCAGTAGTTTCATGTAAACTCCATTTCACCTAGCGCCCTAATAACGGACAATAAATTGTTGTTTAAAATGGCGCGAAGCGAACAGCCTGCACTTTTCAGTCCTGTGGATTAGCTTGTTATACATTACTTGCTAGTGGTATTTCGGCTTTAGGCCATTTCCACGCGTACCAAATAATCGCCAATGAGATTAAAACCTCTATCGCTGTTAAAAATAAGTAAAACACCCAGGTTTCTGTCAAATTAGTTGCAATAAGAATAACTATATAAAGCGTGCTCAATATTATATTCAACCAACGATTTATCTTAGGTTGCACCACTAGGGTAAAAAATATCATCACACTTGGCATTGCCATTAATAAAGCAACTGCAAAAAACTCTAATTGAGTTTCAGCCGTTACTTTTACTGCCATAGCATCTGCTAATATTCCAGGTACATAAATCTGTATATAGTCACCGTAAACATAACAAAACATAACCGCTACCCAAAGCGCAGAAATCTTTAATTTTACATTAATTTTAAAATCTTCATAAACTTCCGTATTATTTTTAACTGTACTCATTCAAAACTCCATATTTTCGATAACCTATAAGGCCTGTTCAGGGGCTAACTTTGGTTGGCGTACTGTGAGCGGAGCGAGACCACCAACTGTAACTTGTCCTTTTAAGTGATTTGTTATATTTAGAATTTATAACCAACATCTAATGTAAACATAGCCTTTCTTGAAGGGTTGATACGCTGATTACTAAATAATGGTGTATATGATTCTTCATCATAGACACCCACTCCAGCTCCTAAAACCCAGCCACTGTCTTTAAAACCTTCCAAATGATAATTATAAGTTATAAAACCATATCGGCTATCTCCATCAAAGATACCTTGAATTTCACCAAGTGAAAAACCAACAGAATGATATTCATCATCTGAAACAATTGTTTGCATTCCTATTGAATATCCAGGTAACCCAACTGACATGAAATATTTACTATCTTGATGTTTTACTGAAAACTGAGTCCCAATAATTCCACTATATTGAAAACCTGCCCCAAGTGAAAACTCAAATTCAGCTCCAAAAGCAGAAATAGGGAGATAAGATAATAAAATAAGCAGTGATTTTTTGAACATAACACCATCCTTGATTAATAAAAATAACGCCGCATTAAGCGGCTAAAATTGTGAACGCAGTGAAACAGCCAACTGTTTTTTGTCCGTTTTAATGCTTTGTTATATGTTTTTTCGGCGATAAACTACAACCCAAAAGTATACTAATATGGCAATTAAATTTAGAAAATACAAAAGAAAACCAATTAGCATCCGATGATCAGTATCATCATTTTCAATAAAGTCTTCTAACATTAACGTCCAAAAGCCAATAACAGTAATAAATAATATAGGGATACCGACTTTCTCAACTAAATGAGCTTTATTCCAATTAACATATGTATATTCATCTAAATACCCCATTAGAGCTGCAATAAGAATTACAACGACAACAAGTGTGTACCAAAAACCTGCAAGTAATTTCATAAAAGTTTAAACATAAAATGCCCCATTAAGAGCCAAGTGTGTTTTTTCCGTTTGAATAATTTGTTAGGTGAATTATTTACCGTACCTGCGAATAACGGATACCTGACCATTTTCTAACTCAATAACATCTAGTACCACTTTGCTATAACTAAATTCTGAACCATCTGAGCGTAGACCTTTAGCAGAAAATTTATGCTTAAATGCAATTGAGTTGTAACCAACAATATACGCTATTAATTTTGAATCATAACTAGTATGGACACCCAAATAACGAGTCATCCCTTTGCGCATCATTTCTTTCCCATCCGGTTCTCTAGAATCATCGGGAGCATTAGGGAAATGTTGATTGCCTACATCATCAGTTAAGAATGATAAGTAATGTTCTAAATCTTCTTTAGAAGCATTAGGCTGTTGAGTTTTTACCTTTGCTTTATAGTATGCTTGAAAAAATTTATCGTAATCAACCATATCTTCATTGGCTACCACATTTGTTGAAAGACAAGTAATTAAAACAGCTACGATTGATATAAATTTATTCATTTGTGCTCCTTAGTATGAGATTCACATAACGCCTAGTTAAGCGGCAAAAGTGTGAAGCGGAGCGGAACCAACCAACTGTAATTTGTCCCGCTTAAACAGCTTTTATGTGCACTTTATTACCTGTACGGGTGAATTACAATACTCTAATTTCCCTATTAATTCGTTATTATCTGCATAGTTAGGACAATTACCAATAGTAACAGCATAAACGCTACCATTTGGTTGTATCTCTACATCGACAAAAGATGCAACAAGCCTGTCTCTTAATTGACGACTCCAAGTAAAATGATAATTGGTATTATGGGATTTTAGGAATGATCTGTCTGGCGCGTTAAACTTACTAGTAAAAGAAGTTAAAGCCATATCCTGAGTCTTTACATTTATACTCGCAGACCTTGCTGTCCAGGAGAACGGCCAAGATCTGGTGATATCTACAGATATTTTGCATTCTCCAAGCTCCGAGGTACGCGATAGTTCAGAAACTATTTCTGCATATTCAATGTTCTTTAAACTACTTGAGCCTGCTTGACTAAGCCAAACAAAAAGAATAACTATTGGAATCAATATACGATTCATGATGAATACGCCTCACGTCCTGTGTACCTAACGCCCAATTAACGGGTCAAAATAGTTGGCTAAAATGTTAAACGAAGTGAAAAAGCCAACTATCATTTGTCCTGTTTTAACGACTTGTTATGTTTACAGCACTATCTACAAATTATAATAAGCACCAACAAAAAAACCATGTTGTTTGAAAGCATTTATATATCCTGATAGAGGAATAGATAAACAAGCGCTGAAATAATCATTTATTTTATATGTACCTTGATCTTTCCACCCATGTTCAAAAGCTAATTGTATTGGCCCTTTAATTGGATGTTCTCGTTGTATATCTGTTAGTGGGATTGAAATAAAATAAGAACCATTATTTGAATTAACAATATCCTTGAAAGTAAATGGTTCTCCGAACTCTTTAGCTCTAATTGTATCCTTTAGAAAGTCAACATAATGCCCTGCTTTTTCTTTACAAATATTAAACCTAATATGCTTTGAGGCTACCTTTATTGCATCACTAGGCCACTTATCCTGCTGGTACGAATATTTTGCAGATAAAACTAAAATATCTCTGTCGTAAGGGCTTCCCATTTCTTCCAATTTATCAGGTGTAAAGTTCTCTATTTCTTGAGGTAATTCATCAATGAACTTTACAATATTATTGTTAGCAAATGATTGGGAAGATAAAGTTGAGATTGTCATGCCTAATAGCAATGATATGTGTAATTTATTTAAATGATTCATAATATCCTTATTATTTAACTATGATGGTAATTGAATGTAAACATAACGCCCCATTAAGAGGCTTCTAATTGTGGGTTAAAATGTGAAGCGAAGCGGAACCTAGCCAACTGATAAAAGTCCTGCTTAAATCGCCTGTTATGTGCCAGATAAACACCAAACAGCAAATTCATTACCACTAGGTTCAATAAAGTGAAAACGACTACCACCAGGGAATGAGAAAATTGGAGTAGATATTTTGCCACCAAAAGACTCTACAATTGATTGAGCTTGCTCCAAATCATTCGTTTTCAATACGAGCAAGGCAGAACCGTTTGAGGTTACTGATGATAAGTCCGATTTATAAAAACCACCGTCCAATCCTTCATTTGCAAAAGCAGTATAATCGGGACCGTAATCTATAAAACTCCAACCAAAGGCATTCTCAAAAAACTTTTTTGTAGCTGGAATATCTTTAGCAGGAAACTCTACATAATTTAACTTTAAATTTACAGGCATAACCTAAATCCTTTTTGGCACATAACACCCAATTAACGGGCAAAAAATAGCGAGCTAAAATACGAACGAAGTGACAAAAACCCGCTGTTTATTGTCCTTGTTAAATGGCTTACTATGTAACTATTTAACCGCTACATGGACTTCTATTTCATTTCCGTTTGGGTAATACTCGAAATCCGTTGTATAAAGCCTTATATGTTCTTCTTTAACGTTAGAAAAATAATTCCAAACTTCTGTCCAAGCATCAATAGCTATTTGAGGCATTTCGCCTTTATGCGTAAACACAAGATATTTTGCTTCAGGAATAGTTATCTTTTCCATATTTATATTCGATGGAAAAGACGTTCCGTCAAAACCAGCAAGAACAGTAAACTTTCCTGTGTGGTCTGATTCATAGTTAGAATATACACCATATACTCTTTCGCCACTTTTATAATCCACTGGAACCGATTCATCAAAAGCTTGCCACAAAGCTCCTATTTTACCTTTATTAGGATCCATCTCTGTTGCGTTGTCAGTTCGAATACTAAGCCCGTTAATAGTTTTTTCTGAAACAAATTTTAATTCCATCACGATACTCTTCTAGTTACATAACGCCCTACTAAGCGGCTAAAAATAGTTGGCTATAATTTGCAAGGTACGAGCAAAACCAACTGTTTGTGTCCGTATTGAGTTGCTTATTATGTGTTTACTTTGACCTTGTAACCGCCAAAAAACCAACATAAAGCAGTACCTATAAAGATAACAGGTAGCAAAACAACAATTTTAAATTTTGAAACTTCAATGTGTAAATCAAAATAATTTAATGCATCGTTAACATATGGAAATAATGAAAACATAACGAGTAGAGTAATTATAAAATTGAAATATACAAAAGCATTAGCTTTCAGATGAACATTACAGTTGATACACCTTGTTGAGAATGCATTTCTAGCTCTGATCCAAGCTGTAAAATTGATAGCTCTTTCGTTGCAATTTGGACAATCCATAGTCGATACACCTTAAACACATAACGCCCTGTTAATGGGCAAAAATTGTTGGCGAAAATGTTGAACGGAGTTAAAACAGCTAACTGTTTTTTGTCCGTTTGAAAGCCTTCTTAGCTATACACTATTTACACATTCCAATTGACGAAAACTAAAACACTCGTTTTCCAGATATTGCGATATAAATGGCAACAAAACCAAGCAATGAATATATCCATTCGAAATAATCAACCTCTTGGTAATTACCTTTCAATGCCATTGTGCCAATCATATACGCTAAAAATAATGAAGGAACAGCAAAAGCACCTAGTAGAAGCCGAATATTTAGAGGTAATTTTGTACTTTTATTTTTCGTATTCATTGTTCATGCTGTCCTTTGTAAATTTTAGCTAGTGCCACAAAATATGATCTGTATAGCTAACGCCTCATTAAGAGGCAAATAATAGTTGGTTAAAATAAGCGACGAAGGAGAAAAAACCAACTGTTTTTTGTCCTTGATGATTTTATTGTTAGGCATTTTTGCCACGGTGTGAAAATATTAAGCTAATACCAGCTAGAAATGCAGCACATATGACCCAAAAAGTGACAATAGATACAAAAAGTGGGGTAATCACTGGCGGTAAATTAAATAGAACAGCTAAAGCAATAAATCGCTTTATAAACACCTTTAATTCAACATACTCAAATCCTTTTGAATGCTTTGTTATACCTATTATTTCACATGCTTATTAAGTGACTCATCAAGTTGCTTTTTCTGTTTTACTTTTTCATTTTTACATTTGTTTCTTTCATATTCATAGGGATGATTACAGTTTTCATCAGCACCTAAACTGATTATTAACGTCTGCTCTCTTTCCTTACATTTAGCTTCTTGAGCTGGTTCCATATTGATGCATGATGATTCTATTTTATTTGTTTCTGCTTCACCATAATCATCTTCACTATAAATGCTACATCCATTCATAACAACTAAAGCGATAACTAAATATAATATATTAAACTTTGAATTCATCTGCTAACTCCATATGTGTATAACACCCAAATAATAGGATAAAAATGGTTGGCTATAATGGAGTGAAGTGAACAGCTCGCATTTTTTAGTCCTGTTAGTTTTCTTATTATATGCCAATTAGTCACTAGTTTTTACTTTAGAGCCAAAAGTCCCAAGCCAAAAAAACAAAAGTGATATTGCCATATGTTTAGATAAATAAGCGTAATAGCCCCAATGTTCGCCTTTGACAAAAGTATACTTTCCATCAAGCGCAATACTTGTAGCTAACGTTTCGTATACATTAAAAACAAAAGGAAGAGAAACCAAAATCATAGCTATACGAAAGAACCAAAGGTACTCACTTTTTAATTTAACTTCGATCAGTGTTAATTTGCTCACCGGCTTGAACCACTCCTTGGCATAAAACGCCACGTAAAGAGGCTTTTAATTGTTGGTTAAAATGTGAAGCGGAACCTAACCAACGGTTAAAAGTCTGACCTGCTTGAATGGCTTATAGAACCTACAAACAACCCTGTCCTGTGTAACAGGATACATACAATGACATAACCCAAAATAAAGGTACAGAGATAGCTGTACAAAGAAAAACATATAACTGGATGACAATTTGCGACTTTATTTTAATGAGCAAAAAATTCAATCCAATAAATAAACACATTAAAATAGAGAAATTTATGATTAGGTTTATAAATGTAAGTAGACCATTAGCTGAACCATAATTAGGCGTGAGCAAGTAAAGTAAAACAGAAAATAAAAATGTTAAAGAAATGCTTACCAATATCTCAGTACGTATGCCTTTTACAATTCGTAAGTACAACAATAATTCCATAACTATAAGTATTATAAGGAAAGGAATGACAAAGATTGATAGTTTACTCAAATCCATAAGTACTCATAACGCCCCATTAAGGGACAAATAATAGTTGGTTAAAATAAGCGACGAAGGAGAAAAAACCAACTGTTTTTTGTCCGTTTAATTGCCTTGTTATATTTTTTATACCATAATCTAATATATATTGGTACAAACAAGGGTTTCATTATGGCTAAAAATACTAGCGTCACACTAGGCGATCATTTTGATCAGTTTATTAACCAACAACTTAACACAGGTCGTTACGGTTCAGCGAGTGAAATTGTTCGAGCTGGGTTAAGAGCTTTAGAAGATCAAGAAACTAAACTATTAAATTTACGCAATATGCTTATTCAAGGTGAACAAAGCGGTATAGCTGATTACAGTTATGATTCTTTATTAACAGAATTAGATAACGAAAATAACTAATGGAAAAATTAGTATTATCCGCTAAAGCGAAATCAGATTTAATTAAAACAGCTCGATACACTCAACTTACATGGGGAACCACGCAACGAAATGATTATTTAAAAATATTAGATAGCACATTTCGATTATTAGCTGAGGAGCCAGAGTTAGGAATAGACTGTGATTACATCAGAGAGGGTTACAGTAAATATCCTCAAGCTAGCCACGTAATTTATTACAAAGAACATAAAGTAAATCAAATATTAATTGTACGTGTGCTGCATAAAAGTATGGATGTTAACTCTGCTATCTAGAAAAATTTAACGCCCCATTAAAAGTCCTGCTTGAATGGCTTGTTATATTTCAATTACTTACACCAAGTTACAGGGATTATACGAGTTTTATCCGTATTAACAGCACCTGCATGAAAACCACACTTATTACTGCCGCACATATAACCAAACATCCCAGTTATTTCCCCATATTCTGAAGTTAACTTTATGCTTTGGTTGTTTTTAAAGTAAATTTTAGTTTCGTCATTTCCAGTAGGTAACGCCAATGGAATTGGTACAATTAAAACAAAAGCACCAACGCCAGACCAATTATAACCATCGTGATATGTGAGTACGTCACAAGAACCATTGGTACTAATTTTATCTGGTTTTCCCCAAAGAGATATTACTTCCTCTTTAGAATATGATTTATTTTCACCGTATCCTTGTTCGTTACGCTGCTCTGAAAGATTAAAACTTTCTTTTTTAGACTCGAATGTTCCATATGACCCAACGGATAAACCGATACAACCAGAAAGAAAGAGTAATGAAATTAAAACTACCAGAATACGCATAATGTCCCTATTGAAATATCGCCCTGCTAAGCGGCGCGAAATAGTTGGCTAAAATGTAGGAGGAACGAGTGCTAGCCAACTGTTTAGCGTCCGTTTGAGTAACTTGTTATAACTTTTATACACCAATCAGCTTTCTTTCTTTAACACAATTTCAATATTTGAGTTATCCAAGATTAATATCATAGTATCTCCTGAGAAAGAAGAAATAGTATTGGTTTCTTTGGTTCTGCTCTCTTGATTTGTCGGTTTACCATAAAGGTACGTCCAACTAATTTTGTTATTTGAAATAAAGAACCCCCCTGAGTTTACGCTATCTTGTTTGCCCTCTATTGAATCTTTACGGGCAAACGTTAAATCTGCCTTTAACTCAAAAATGACTTGAACAACTTTATCGTCTTTGTCTACATATTGCCCATTCCATATTCCAATGTATTTATCTTCATTTTTAATAACTAAAGGGATTATATTTGAAGTAGGTAAATGTGATGTTTTAAGTATGCTAATGACTTCCGACTGAAGAACGTTCGCTCCGTTATCCGAAGTTGGTGTTGCAAAGGCTAAATAGGAATTTTTGTGGTCTGTAATAAAATGAACCAGTTGTTTCCTTGTTTCTTGTTCACCCTTTGGTATAAATGAAATTTCAATATAATTTAAATCAAACTTCCCATTTGATTTGTAGTTACCTTTATCTAATAGATTGTAAGAACCAGTTTCACTTGCAGCATTAATATCTCTAATAAAACCAGAAATCCATTTTTCGGCATTAAGCCAACCAGCCGGTAATTTACTAAACGCGACAAAGTACTGGAATTCATCTCCATTCCAACCAGCTAAAACATTTTCAGTTTCATCATATTCTGGGATTACCTGAAAAGTTAGATCTAAAGTTTCCATTAGATCGATTGCCAATCCATCAGCAACTACTTGAGAATCAGAATAAGCATGTGCATGTGCATGTGCATGTGCATGTGAGGAATAAACCATAATGATTACCAAAAGAAAACAAATTTTAAAATTAGACACAGGATATCCCAAAGTTATAACACCCCATTAAGAGGCTTTTAATTATTGGTTATAATGTGTAGCGAAGCGGAACCTAACCAACTGTCAAAGCCCTACTTGAATGGCTTTTTATATTTTATTTACACGATACTTCAACCGTTTTTGGGTACCAAATTGGTCCCAACATATTTACTGCACCACTAGCCAAACCATTTATAAAAGTTAATTCGGTTTTTACTGATGCCCAAGGCGTGTTACCACATTCTTTTTGGAGATCTACAACTGGCGAGCCCTCATATAAAGAAAGGGCGAAGTTATGATGCCATAATTGAGTGGTTTGATTTGATTTAACTTGATCACCTTTATCAAAATGGATTGTTGAACAACCGGAAAACAAAGTAACACATAAAACGCCTAACAGTATGTTTTTCATTATGATTCTTCCTTAGGACACCAAATTTTCACTGTATGTGGTGCATAAATACCTAGTGTAATTAATGCTAAAATACCATCAGAAAATGTTTGTTGTGATTGCATTTGCAATGGTTCATTTTTGTTACAAACTTTCAGGACATCAACACGATGTTCTCCAGATAGCCCCCATAAATAAAATGGTTTTGAATCTTGGTATGTGGGTTTATTGACAAGTTTATTTTGCCCTTCCGGTTTTATAGTAACCGTTGAACAAGCAGTGATCCCCACTAAAAGTACACTTAAAATTAAACTATTTTTTTTCATAATTACTCCATATGATGATTTAAAATATAACGCCCCTGTTAAGCGGCTAAAAATTGTTGACTAAATAACTTAGAGCATAATATCTAGAGTTGAACTTTAAAATGTTCGATTAATGTTGGGGAAATGTAAAAATGTGTAAGATATACCTGACGCGACCAAAAAATATAACGCCCCATTAAGAGGCTTTTAATTGTCGGCTAAAATTGCGAGGAACGAAGCTAGCCAACTGTTTAGCGTCCGTTTGAATAGCTTGTTATATGCCCTTTACAATACGCATTAGAGTGCGCATAATAAACGTAATGATTACTTGGAGACATACTATGCAAGCATTATACGATCTTAAAGCACCTAAAAAAGCAACAAACCTTAGTCTAAATAGTGACTTACTAAAAAGAACAAGAGCACTTAACATTAATTTATCTGCAACTTTAGAGCAAGCATTAAAAGATAAATTGAAAAGTATTGAAGCTAAAAAATGGGTAAAAGAAAATAAAAACGCTATAAAAGCCTACAATGATTTTGTAGATGAAAATGGCTGTTTTGGTGACGAATTTAGAGAGTTTTAATGGCACAATTTGATGTATACATAAACCCAAGTAAAAAAAGCAGAGAAGCATATCCTTATATAATTGATATCCAAAATGCGTTAATTAGCGATATTGCAACTAGAATTGTGCTCCCTTTAGGGAAGCTTAGTCATTTTAGAAATGAAAAAATGAATGGCTTAACTCCAGCGATAGAATATGAAAATGAACAATTCATTTTACTCACTCCTCAGATTTCATCGATGCCAGCAAATTTACTCAAAAGCCCTGTTGGCTCGGTTGAATCATTAAGAGATGAGATTATTGCAGCGATCGACTTTGCTATTACGGGCTTATAACACTACGTTAAGCGGCAAAAAATTGTTGGCTAAAATTGTGAACGGAGTGAAACAGCCAACTGTTTTTTGTCCGTTTGAACGCCTTGTTAGCGGTATTTAGCTCTGTAGAAGAAATCTACGAAGATCTCGCTCTTGACGCATGACATGTAATATATAAACTTTGTCGCTATCCACTTTATAGAAAATACGACAAGGATTAACATTAACTTCACGGTAATTTAAGTTAATTAATTCAAGTGGTCTTTTACCTGATTCAGGATGGTGTTCTAACCTAGATATTTTGTCAAATATTTTGTGAGTCAATTTCTTAGCCGCATCAATATTACTTAAAGCAATATACTCAGCAATATCATTTAAATCATCAAGAGCTGGAGATGTCCAAATTATTTCAGCCATTTGCTCATTTTCTCTTTTGCTTCTTGATTCGAGAATGTATTACCGCTTTTAATTGCTTGCTCACCGCGTGCAACACCCTCAAGAATTGCCATTCTTTGCTGCATAAATTCATAATCGTCAACATCAACTAAATATGCCGATGGTTGCCCATGCTCAGTAATTAACACAGGTTCTTTGGATATGTGAAGTTCAGCTAAAATTTTTGTAGCTTGACGCTTAAGTGTCGTAACAAGTTCAACTCTCATGATAAATCCTATTTAGAACTCAAATAATGTATCACTATAGTATCACAAAAGTTCGAGGTTACAACTTTACGGCTAACGCCACATTAAGCGGCAAAAAATTGTTGCTATAATAGCGAGGAACGAGCGCAGCCAGCTGTTTGTGTCCGTTTGAGCAACTTGTTAGTTGTCTACTCTTCCTCAATAATATAAAGGTATTCAATATTTATATTTTTAATGTCTTCATATTTGAGGATAAGGCGATCTCCCTTTATTTCATAAAAACGTGTAGTTGGTGGGGTTGTTGGTTCAGAATCGTCTGACTCTATTGGTCTTCTCATTGCACCAGATAAAACAACTCGATTCAATTGCCCATTAGAATCAAGATAAAAATCTTCAAGAACACCATAATATAAGAAGGATGTATTATTAGACTCAACTAAGCAGGATAATTTAATTAATTCTGCGTCCTGAGTTTCAGATAATTTACCTGTAAGCTCATAGTACCATGGAGTGTCAAAAGCATACTTTGATGATTTGTAGGGATTAAAATAAAAAATTATTTTTTGAAAAAATTTCCCAAATACATACGCAAGTAAAAAAGAACTAGAAAAATATAAAATAATCTTAGTGATGTTACCGCTTATAGCTCCTAAATCAGATGCAGAGATTGATTTAGAGCCAGTTAATAGTTTTACACAAATATCGTAATTAATTTCGTTACCTGATAGAGGTACTACAACAGCAATTAAAAAAACATGTAAAATTAGCGCATAAAAAAAAGCCAAAGATGAAGAAACATCAAATGGCTTTTTTTCTATACTTGTATTTTCTAGTTTTTCGTAAGAGTTTTGGAATATAAAACCGGGAATAATAAGTACTAAAATAAAAAAAGCAGGAAAAGCTATATTCATGCCACGGCTTTCTCTTTAGGAGAAGTAGAAACTCGATATTTTTTACCGTTTGACAAGGTGATAACTTCGTACTCTTTTGAGCTACTAGATATAAAAGCTCTTAACTGTTCACTTCCAGAAGGATCGCCTTTTATTTTCTTGGCTAGATTACCTAATAAAGCTTTCATAACATCTCCTAACATGCGGTCGTATATTTACAGTTTACTTTAAATTTGATTAATGCGCTACAAGTGATGGCATAAGGCAACTAACGCCCATATTAAGCGGCTAAAAATTGTTGGCTAAAATAAGCGACGAAGGAGCAAATAGCCAACTGTTATTTGTCCTTTTAAGTGACTTGTTAGCATACTGGGTACACCTGTCGTTTAAATTTTCTTTGACAGCCAATGCATGACATTTAGAAGAAACTGTTCATTTTGTTCCGCACCATCTGAGACTAAACCATATTTTTTACCCGTTGAAACCGTAACTTGCGATGAGAACGTCATCCCCTCAGAAAACACTGCAACTCGACCTTCTCCAACTTCCAAAACTGCTCCTTGATACCAGCCATTCATTGATACTCTTGGAGTTTTGCCATTTACTTGAAAAGGTATCTCGGGCACAACAGATGTGGCTCCTTTACCTAGAGTTAAAAGGGGCTGTGCACTTTCAGGTATTTGAAAAGCGGAACCACCAAATGTTTTAACTTGAGTGATATCTTGGGTTATTGAATGTTCTATAAGGGATTTATTATCTAAGCGAAATAAGGCGTCACGGACATGACCATTACTAAACTCAAAACCAAAAGCAGATGATAGTTTTTCTATAACTTTTGGAAAAGGTGTGTGATCGGCAACTAGAAAAAGAGAACCACCTTGTGATACCCATTGTTTAACGGCTTCAACTTCTCCTTTGTCAAATGCATCTCCGAATGGAGGGTTCCAGTCCTGTCTATTTTTATCTAGTGCATTTGCGACTACCAATATATCCGCTTGTTTTAAATAAGTTAAAGTGAACTTTTCTTTACTAGATTTCACAGTATAACCATCACTAGACAGAACTTGAGAAAAAGGCTTGTATCTGCCCTTTTTTGTAAGGAAGTTATTATGAGCTTCATCAATAAGAACAACAGGGCTATTTAATTTAGAAAAGGTACTATTGATATTTTTGGGGACGAAATCAGGATCTGGTTGTTGATCACTATCAGAACAAGACGACACTCCAACTAAAAGGAGTCCTAAAAGAATAGTTTTACAAATTGATTTCATTTAAATGTTCCATATTGATTACCACGATTCTAATTAAAGTATGCTAACGCCGTTTTAAGCGGCGAGAAACAGTTTGCTAAAATGTGAAACGAAGTGGAACCGAGCAAACAGTTACGAGTCCGACTTGAAAACCCTTGTTAGCTTATGTCAACACAGAGCCTATTTCATTTGTCTTTTGACTTTATCTACAACTATTTCCACTGCACTTATTACCTCTGTAGGTTTTTCAAATTGTATGTAGTGCGATGTGTTATGAAATAACTTCAAATTGCTATTTGATGACCATGATGCTTGGTCATTAAACATAAAACGATCCTGCTCCATAACTGCCGGAATAATATCACGATTTAAACCCGCATTGGCAAGTTGTTGATCAGACATTTCTGTGTAGTTAACAATATTACCTAGAACAAACATAGGTCTTTCGCCAAAGTCTCTTAACGGACTAACTTGCTTTAATCCAATTGAATAATTAGAAATTTCCTGAGTTAAAATATAATCAGATGACGGTGTGAAAGCTTTCACAGCCTCTGAGTGATCCTTTGACTGGTTTGGAAAATAATAACTAGTCTGATTATTTATAATGCGAGATAAACCTGTTAAATCCATAATTGGCTTGAATGCTTTAGAAATTGAATTATTTAAAGATAAAGTTAATGGCATTTCAATATCTTGAACTAAATCCATTTGTTCTGGGTGAGGTGAATCTATAAACACAATACCTGCAACTTTTTCACTAAAAAGCTCAGTAAATTTTGTAATATATGGACCGCCAAATGAATGGCCGACCATGATATATGGAGGTTTCTCGTTAGATATAACAAGCGCTTTATTTAAATCACTTGCTATATCTTGCATCAAGTTATTTGTATGAGGTCGAGGATCACTCCACATAATACCAGCACGATCGTAGGCGCATGTTCTCGTTGTTTGAGCTAATTGGTCATGGACTGCAGACCAACTTAATGAGCCCAAAGTATCCAGACCTGATTCAAGAATGACAATAGGGGTTCCTTCTCCTCGGCAGTCAATGTGTAAAAAGCGAGAACCTATATCAACCAAAGAACCTTTAGCTGTATATTTTACTAAAGCATTATCTCGGGAAATTTGTTCATAAACTATACCCGCACTAAGAAGTAACAGTATGAATACACATAAACTTAAGATTATTTTCTTATTTGGTAACAACGGTAAACACCTGAACTTAATTTAGTAAGCTAACGCCCCATTAAGAGGCTTTTAATTGTTGGTTAAAATGTGGAGCGAAGCGGAACCTAACCAACTGTTAAAAGTCCTGCTTGAATGGCTTATAGTTTTTTACTCGATGATTTTGAATTCACTAATTTCGTAAAAGCACTCATCATCCATTATGTCTTTATTCCAATCAATTTCAATGACTTCTGGAAATCCATATTTAGGGTGATATTTAATGTCCATGCTTGCAGCTTCAAATAACCCTTTATTTGCAGCTATAAAAAGATCATTTATTACTAAATTGTGTTCGTGTTCACCTAGTTTTTCAAAAAGTGCTACGTCATTTACAACAAGAACTTTTGAACCTGCTACATACATACAACCTTCTTGGGCAACATAGCTATACCTTTCAGGCTCATTTTGTTGCCAAATATCTAATTGTCTTTGTATTTTTTCGTTTGTTTGAGAGCTTACGGATTGATAACCAACACCCCAAAAACTAAATATAAAAACTATTATAGTTCCTAATACAAAGAATACTGAATATGGATTGCGACTATCGAATATTTGCATAAAACTCTAACGCCCCATTAAGCGGCAAAAAATTGTTGGTTAAAATGTTGAACGGAGTGAAAACAACCAACTGTTTTTTGTCCGTTTGAATGCCTTGTTAGCGAGGCCGAATTCATATACTAAGTGCGACACCCAAGTTAATAAAAACGATGAACTGCGATATCCTTAGTTTTTTGCTCCCGCCAAGAAGTAAAACACTATGAAATACAAGCAGCTCACCGAGGGTGATAGATATACTTTAGCCGCCTTAAAAAGGCAAGGCTTAAGCTTTACTAATATTGCAAAAGCAATGAATAGAGACAGAAGTACTATTTATCGAGAGGTAAATCGTAATAGTTGTTGGATTATTGATGACTCATATAGACCAAGTAAAGCACAGCGACGGACAAAAGCTCGGCGTAGTCGCTCTAGACGAAATCAGCACTTTACTCAGAAAGATTACGCCATTGTTCGGCGGTTATTGCATAAACAATGGAGCCCTGAGCAAATAACGGGGCACCTCAAGCAGCAAGGTCTTCGCTGCTTCAGTCATGAAACTATTTATCGTTATATTTGGCGAGATAAGAAAAGTGGCGGTAAGCTATGGAAGCAATTGCGATGTGCTAATAAGCAAAGACGTAAACGCTACAAGGCTTACGACAGCCGCGGAAGGCTTGCCGGTAAACGAAATATAGCTGACCGGCCAGCGGAAGTTGAAACACGAAAAACACAAGGTCACTGGGAAATAGATACTGTGATGGGAAAAGGCTCTAAGCACTGTATTGTGACTTTAGTTGAGCGTAAAACGGGTTACACATTGATAGGTCAATTAAATGATAGAACGACTAAATCAACGAACACGAGAACGATTAAACTCATGAATAAAATGCCTAAGCAATTTAAGACAATTACTTCTGATAACGGCACCGAGTTCCATCAATATAAGAAAGTAGAAGAAGCTACTCATTGCCCTTATTATTTTGCTAACCCACATCACTCCTGGGAGCGTGGAACGAACGAAAATACTAACGGTTTAATCAGACAATATTTGGTTAAAGGAACATCAATGAAGGGCTTAACTCAACAACGATGTAATGCCATCGCAGCTAAATTAAATACAAGACCAAGAAAGAGATTGGGATATAAAACACCAGAGGAATGCTTTTATGAATAATCACTTTTGTCGCACTTCAAACTTGAAACTAAGTTTCTACTGCTTATCAGCCTGAATTATAACAACTTCTGGTTTCGAATTTACTAGTGAATGAGGTCCGCTAAAATAATTATCTGCTCGCAATAATATAACACCATCCATGAATTCGACTTTCTCCCCACCAATATAAACAGAAAAAAATATGCTCGATACGTTATTACAGCTTACTTTAAAAGTAAAAGCAGAATTATTAGAAACACTAAAACTTTTTACAATTTTTTCTGATGAATCCGAATACTTAATTTCATTTAAAATTGGAAGTTCTGCATATAAAGAATCTTTGAAACCCATATTAGTTCGGTTAATTTCAGAATAATTAACATTAATATAATCTGAGCAATGATTAGTTGCGTAGCTACTTAAAGAGAAAAATATTAACGCAAATACGAAAAATAGTTGCACAAGTTTATCCTTGAAACCTAACGCCCTGTTAACAGGCAAAAAATTGTTGGCTAAAATGTTGAGGAACGAAAACAGCCAACTGTTTTTTGTCCTTGTTTAACAGCTTGTTAGGTAAGCTTTACACCGCAACTTTTGCATTCATCGACAGCCCAACCATTACCAGCAATACTGTCACATTTTGGACAAAGAGAATTCCGATATGCCAACACGATAAAAACCAAACCTAAAGCTTTTAAAATAAGATCAAAGTAATCCATTCGCATAGGGATAAAACTAAAAGTTAAGTCATAATAACTGATTGCTAAAGCTGGTATCCAAAACATCAAAGCTAACACAGTATTGATAATTCTTTTTTTACTCTGAACTCTAAATTTTTCTACAATATCCATTTGCTTACCTAACGCCCTATTAAGCGGCGATAAATTGTTGGCTATAATGCGAGGAACGAAGCTAGCCAACTGTTTAGCGTCCGTCTTGAATAGCTTGTTATGTGTTTTTTAGAGTAAGACTGTAATTCTCAGCTTATTGTAAATTTGCCGTAATTCAAATTCACCAACTAAATAAACATCAATATAAGCATGACTATCTACATTATATTTTATGATTAAGTTCTCATCATTGTCATGTCGATCTTGAGAAAAGTACACATTAGTAATTGCACTAACTTTAATTTTTTCCATGTCCAAAGAACTGAGTGACTTAGGAAAACTAATATAGTCTTCAGTAAGTTCAATAAAGCGATCAGTACCTTTTATTTTATTATAAATTTTTATAAATGGCTTAACCGCTAAAAGAGGGCTAAGCATCAAAAAAGTTAACAATACTGAAAATAAATAGAATATCGGTTTATCGGTAATATTTTCAAGTTCTAGGACAAACTTAATAAACACAAAATCGAATACGTAAAAAAGAATACCAGAAAATATTACGCAACCAATAGCATAAAATATAAAATCACCTGCTTTAGCGGTACACCTAATTCGTTTCATACACCTAAACACATAACGCCTTACTAAGCGGCGCGAAATAGTTGGCTAAAATGTACGAGGAACGAGTGCTAGCCAACTGTTTAGCGTCCGTTTGAGTAACTTGTTAGCTACCAATTGCCTGCATAATAGCAGCTACATTTATAAACAAAACCATAATCATTGCTACATTTACAAAAACTAAAACACCCCAATGGCGAACAAAAGACAATAACGACAGCACATAATTAAACCATGCCTGCGAAGTAAATTGAACAATTAGAGGGCTTGATGGAATCCAAGGTTTTCTAGGAAAATGCTGAGCTGACACAAAACCAGCAAAACAAATTAAAATTAAAGAGCCAAAAATTGGAGCTAAGATATTGGCGATATACTCACCCAGCAGCGTTGATATGATAGCAATGATAAGGAATGCACCAAAGAAAAGTAAAAAGAACTTTGGGACTGAAATAGATTCAAAAAAATTAAATTTTTGAGCTAAATATTTTGGGATAAACTCCACAACACTTCCTTGGTAGCTAACGCCCATTTAAGGGGCAAAATATAGTTGGCTAAAATAAGTGAACGGAGTGAACAAAACAGCCAACTGTATTTTGTCCCTCTTGAAATTCTTGTTAGGTGTTTTTGAACCAATGACTTGGATATTCACCAAATAAAGTATATTTTTTACCTTGCTCAGTCGTAATTTCACCTTTACTGATTAAGTATGCCGACGTAAGGCCTACAACAATTAATACTGTAGGAATTATTGAAACGATATAAATAATTGGCAGTAAAATTAGAGCTAAGAAACTGTAATCTTTGCCTAATGGTACTGATGTATCAATACCTAACAATGAGGTTAAACTAAAGACTCCATAAAACATTAAGCCCAATGCTAGAAGTACAACAAGTAAACCGATTCTAGAAGTAAACTTGTAATACTCTTCTTTCAATTGATATGAAGATAGAGCATTTTTCCAAAGCCTTTTTAGATATCCCATGCCTGATAAACACCTAACGCCCCATTAAGCGGCAAAAAATTGTTGGCTAAAATGTTGAACGAAGTGAAAACAGCCAACTGTTTTTTGTCCGTCTTGAATTGCTTGTTAGGGATATTACTCCAACAAAGCTTCTTTAGTTTCAATAAGTAAGCGAGCTACTTCAAGTGCTTTTTTACTATTTGCTGACATTCCCATTGAGCCTGATTCCACTTTAATTAAATAAGCTGAAACCTCATGATCTTTTGAATCGTTGATTAGCAATTTAAAAACTTTAGGTAGATAGGATTGATATTCGTCACGAGCCATCGGTATGTCGCAAACACCAATTGGATCCCAAAGATAAAATAGGATTTCATCAACTCGACGATACAATCCTTTTTCCGAAGTGCTGAGTTGATTATTCATATATCCCTAACGCCCCATTAAGAGGCAAATGATAGTTGGCTAAAATAAGCGACGAAGGAGTAAATAGCCAGCTGTTATTTGTCCTGCTTGAATGGCTTATAGTTGGACCAATCCATTTATCAATCGATTAGTTTACTATATTTGATAAGTGGAATATGCCTCTGTTGGTTACGAATATTGAACGGC
>NZ_JACGVV010000008.1:0-147691 GCF_014077405.1 Colwellia sp. BRX10-9
GTCGTTGTTTTCTTCGTTGTTCTGTTCTTGGTTTTCTTGTTGCTGCTCTTGTTGTTTTTTTAACTCTTCAAGGTAAGCTTTATTAGCTTTTGCATCTTGATGCTGTGGCTCTTTTAGTAACGCTTGTTCATACGCTTTAATTGCTTCATCAATACGTTTTAATTGCGCTAGAGAATTACCTTGGTTATAAAGAGCTTCGGCAGTGTCTTGGCGTTGAAATGCTTTTAATGCTTGCTCGTAATTTCCTGAGCGATAATAAGAGCTCCCCTGCCAAGATGAATCTTCAAAACTAGTGGCTGCCTGCTCAAAAGCTTCACTGTTGAATTGTTGTTGTCCTTGTTGGTCTTTGGTTTGCCATAAATTTTTCCAAAAATCATCAGTCACCTGTTTGTCTGGGACTGATTCTTTTGTTAGCACTGCATTGGGTTTTGTAGTGCTTGGTAATGTTGTGCTTTGCGCGTAGCTTTTATCAACGGGTGACATTAATAATATTAATGGCAATATCGCTAATAAACGGCCTCGGCGAAAGTAGGGCAATAACAAGGCTAAGACTAAAAATAATAGATAGGGACCCGCTTCTTGCCATTGATCACCCGTATTTGAAGATTCTTTTTGTTGTTGATCTTCAATATCACTGGGTTGTCGAAGTAACGCTTCAATATCACTATTATTGTTAGCGAGTGTTGCATAATAACCACTGCCTCTTTTTGCTGCGCCTGTTAAGGCTGATATTGATAATTTAGGGACGATAATAGAACCACTCGTATCTTTCATCAGTTCACCATTATTAAGCTTTATTGGCGCTCCAGTTGTTGTGCCTATGCCTAAAATATTCAATCGATGATTATTGCTTCTACTCCAATCGGTGATGTCTTGAATGTCATAATTATCGATACCATCAGTAAACCAATATATATCACCTTTGCTATGACCAGCATTAACCAGCATATCGTGAGCGAGCGTTAGCGCAGCTAAAGGGTTACTACCAAGTTCTGGCATTAATTCAGGGGACAAAGATGGCAATAACAATTTAATATTATTAATGTCGGCTGTCAGAGGGCTAATCGTAAAAGCATCACCAGCATAGGCGATTAAGCCTATTTCACCTTCATTTAATTGTTCGAGTAAATCAATCGCTTTGTATCGCGATCTTGTTAATCGATTAGGCGCAATATCAGTAGCATACATAGAATACGACATGTCCATGATCAACACCGACCCGCGTGCTATTTGATAAACGGGTTGTGGCAGTTTTTTCCACGTAGGTCCGGCTAAAGCAACAATTGCTAATAAACCTATGATAAAAGGGAAAGTAAGCGACAACTTTTGCCGACTGTCTTGCTTATCAACCAAGACGCTTGCTAAATGTTTTGGAAGCAATTGTTGCCAGCCAGATTGGCTCAACCGGTATTTTTTGAGGAGTTTTAACGCAAAAAATAAGGCGATGATAGCTAATAACAACCAAGGACGAATAAAGTGAAAGTCAGCCATTTTAATTATTCGCTCCTTTTAATGTGATAGTGGGTAGGTTCAGCCAAATTAGATAAAAAAATGATAATAATAATGCTATAGATAATGGCCAATAAAATAATGCTGTAAGTGGACGCATTTGTTGTTGGTCTTGCTCTATCGGTTCTAGCGCATCGAGTAATTGATATATCTCACTCATATCTTTACTGTCACGGGCACGAAAATAATAACCACCCGTTTCGCTAGCCAATTGTTGCAATGACTCTTCATCTAATTCGCTAGATGGGTTAATGCGACGTTTGCCAAAAATTGAATCTTGAATCATTACATCAGCGCCAATGCCTACTGAATAAATGGTAATATTTTTTGCAACTGCGAGTTCTAATGCTTGTTCTGGGGTTATTTTACCCGCCGTATTTTGACCATCGGTTAACAGTAATAACACACGATTTGATTGTTTTTTTGCATCAAAGCGTTTTACTGCCAAGGCAATAGCATCTCCAATTGCGGTTTGTTTACCGACTAAACCTAATACGGCTTCATCAAGCATCTGCTGCACTGTTTTTCTATCAAAGGTCATTGGTGTTTGCATATAGGCATCATCACCAAAGAGAATAAGACCTAAACGATCACCGGTGCGACGTTCAATAAACTCACCTAATAATACTTTTAACATATCTAGGCGGTTAACGGTGCTGCCATTTATTTGCATGTCTTCAACTTGCATACTGCCAGACAGATCTACAGCTATCATCATTTCGCGCCCTTCGGTGGGTACATTTACTGCTTCGCCGAGCCATTGCGGCTGACTGGCAGATAGAACAATTAAGCTCCAAATCAGTAAAAATAAAATACGTGGAGACTTTTTAGTTTTAGCTGAAAAACGTTCACTAGAGGTATTTTGAATTAGTATTGGCATTTTTAATGCTGCCGCTTGGTTTTGATTCTTTGCTGGTAATAGATACATTAATAATGGTATCGGCAGCGCTAACAATACCCATGGTAGTAGTAGATTAATCATGACTGTTTCTCATGTTTTGTTACCGAATTTTGCTTTAGTAACTGCGGCGGAAGCGCTTGACTGAGCCAAAGATGAGCGGCTTCCTTCAACGTTTCATTTTCTGAATTTTCAGTAAGCTGATATTTATGACTAAATTGCTGTTCAGATAAGGTTAGAAATTTTTCTTGGTGCTTAATTGCTAACGTGTTCTTGAAAAAATCTTTTAATCGTTCGCCATGTAACGAGGCAATTTCATTTCGTGGAAAATACTGAAATGCAGCCCATTTTAATAAAGTGATTATTTCGTCATTATTATCGGTGCTTTGAAGTTTTGATAATGCTAATTTTTTAGCATGAGATAATTTTCGGCGTCTTTGCCATTTTACAACAACGAAAATAAGCGCTATTAATATGGACGCAAGTAATATCCACCAGCCATAAGCGAATGGGTAATTATGAACCTGCTCTGGTAAGTGAATATCTTTTAATTGAGCTAATTGCTCAGACGGTTGTTTTAACGCTTCCATGAGGCGACTCCGTCAGTTAATTGTTGCTCTAAAGTTTGACCTGATGAGAAGTGCAATACTCGGGCGCCTGCTTTAAGTAATAAATCTTTTTTCAATTGAACTCGTTCATTGGCTTGTTGATGATAATTCTTAGTCGCCTTTTCATCACCAATCAATAATTGCTGTCGCGAGTTTCCGTCGGTCACCGTAACGTTCATTTTATGTTTACTATCAGGTAAGTCGTGCTCAAGCGGATCACTTATCAAACAGACAACTAGTTCACAATGACGACTAATATGGGATAAGTGGCGGATAGTTTCTTGGCTAATATAATTACCATCGGTGATTAAATAAACCAAACTTCCAGGGCGAGCAAGTTGTCTTAGTCGTGCACAATTCTCTTCAAAAGCAGCATTAGCAGAATTATGCTGTTGTTCAATAGATAAATGTTCTTCGTGTTTTTGCTGTTCGATAGATAACGTATGTTGATGAGTTTCTACTAAACTGTATAAATAATGAAGCACGCCTTGTTTGCGACTGCGCGGTTTTAATTCACTATGTTTATGTTGATTAAAAACAATACCGCCGACTCTATCGCCTCGGCCTTTAGCATGCCAAGTCACTAATGCCGCTAAGTGTGCAGCTTGTACTGATTTAAATAAAAGCTGACTACCAAACAACATTGAATTACTGAGGTCGGTTACTACGAGTACTGGACGTTCAACTTCTTCACGAAAAATTTTAGTATGGGTTTTACCTGTTCGTGCTGTTACTCGCCAGTCGATGGCACGTATATCATCACCATTTTGATAATGACGTACTTCGTCAAATTCCATACCTCGCCCTTTACTACGAGATAAGTAATTACCTGACATTTGACCATGCTGACTTTTACGCGCAGCGAGATCAATGAGTTTAGTTTTGTTTTGGTATTGAATTAATTCATCGATTGATAATTCAATACCATTACTTAAAACACTACTAAGCAGATTTGCAACGTCTTGCTGGTTTTGTTCTTTTTTTTGATTAAGCCACATAAATTTACTTACAAGATTGATCGTTCATTATTTGATGTTGTTAAAGCGATTAATGCTATTTAAGCAACAGCGACTAAGCTTAGTAAGTGATCAAGAAGTTGATTACTGTTAATACCTTCAGCTTCAGCCTGGTAAGTCAGCAAAATGCGGTGACGTAATACATTATGGAATACGGCTTGTACATCTTCAGGGCTAACAAAATCACGGTTATGTAACCAAGCTCTAGCACGTGAACATCGGTCAAGTGCAATAGTTGCTCGGGGACTTGCGCCATAAGCGAGCCATTTTTTTAATTGGTCATCATATTTTTCTGGAGTACGCGTCGCCATAATTAAATCAACAATATAATTTTCAATGGCCGGTGCCATATGAATTTCCATCACTTGGTCGCGAGCAGCAAAAATATCACTTTGCGATATTTCTTTTACCGGTTTTTTACTTTCTTTGCCATGTTGAAGTGCTTCACCGCGGTTGAGCTTTAAAATAGCTAATTCACTTACAGCATCAGGATAATCAATTTCAATGTGCATTAAGAAGCGATCTAATTGTGCTTCAGGAAGAGGGTAAGTACCTTCTTGTTCAATAGGATTCTGTGTTGCCATCACTAAGAATAAGTCAGGAAGAGGATAAGTATTACGTCCAACCGTAATTTGTCCCTCTGCCATCGCCTCCAATAAAGCGGATTGTACTTTTGCTGGCGCGCGGTTGATTTCATCAGCGAGTACTAAATTTCTAAAAAGAGGACCCGGCTGAAAAACAAAAGTGCCATCTTCAGGGCGATAAATATCGGTGCCGGTTAAATCAGCAGGTAATAAATCGGGGGTAAATTGCACGCGGTGAAAATCAGCTTCAATACCTTCAGCTAATGCATTTACGGCACGAGTTTTTGCTAAGCCGGGAGGACCTTCTACAATTAGGTGACCATTGGCAAGCAATGCAATAAGTAAATTTTCAACAAGGGCGTGTTGACCTATAATTTGTTGAGATAAGTATTCTTTTAGGGATGAAAAATGTTCAATTGCCATGCTAACTACCACTTACTTGTTTTTATTGTTAAACCTGTGGGTATATATATAAGGTTCAGGTACCATAAAACAAGGATTTTTTACAATTTGACATGATTTTTAACAATTTATTTTCGAATGAATAGCTCACGTTTTAGCTGGGAGTTGTATTTATTTCATTTGAGGTTAGAATAAAGCAATCAACAAGTGGTCAGACCTCTTGGTTTGAAGACGATAAAATTAGATATTACGATAGAAGGGTAAAACATGACGAAAATGAATTTAACGACTCGAAACGGAGAACGCATCGCTGTAGTGGCTGGGTTGCGAACACCTTTTGCAAAACAAGCCACTGCTTTTCATGGTGTACCAGCAGTAGATTTAGGAAAAATTGTCGTTAATGAATTGCTAAAAAAGCATGATATTGACCCTACTATTATTGATCAATTAGTTTTTGGCCAAGTGGTACAAATGCCTGAAGCGCCAAACATTGCCCGCGAAATTGTTTTGGGTACTGGCATGAATGTAAATACCGACGCCTATAGTGTCTCAAGGGCTTGTGCAACAAGCTTCCAATCAACGGTTAATGTAACAGAAGCTATTATGGCAGGTTATGTTGATGTGGGTATTGCTGGTGGTGCTGATTCTTCATCAGTTGCGCCTATTGGTGTGTCAAAAAAGTTTGCACGTATCTTACTTGATTTAAGTAAAGCGAGAAGCTTGGGGCAAAAAATATCACTTATTCGTCAGTTGGGCCTAAAAGATATTATGCCTGTTCCACCAGCTGTTGCTGAATACTCTACGGGTATATCGATGGGGCAGACTGCAGAGCAGATGGCAAAAACCCATAATATCTCTCGTGAAGCTCAAGATGAATTAGCACATCGTTCGCATACTTTAGCCACAAAAAGTTGGCAAGAAGGTAAGTTAGCCGGTGAGGTGATGACCGCCTACAGTGAACCTTATAAAAGTTTTATTGAAAAAGATAACTGTATTCGTGAAAACTCAGAACTTGCCAGTTATAAAAAATTACGTCCTTGTTTTGATAGAAAACACGGCACAGTGACTGCAGCAACAAGTACACCATTAACAGATGGTGCCTCTGCCATTATTTTAATGCGTGAAGGGCGTGCAAAAGAATTAGGTTATAAACCGCTTGGTTATATCAAAAGTTATGCTTTTGCTGCCATCGATGTTTGGCAAGATATGCTTATGGGGCCAAGTTATGCGACGCCATTAGCACTTAAGCGTGCAGGTATGGAATTAAAAGATTTAGATTTAATTGAAATGCATGAAGCCTTTGCAGCACAAGCGCTTGCTAATATGAAAATGTTTGCCAGTACAAAATTTGCCCGTGAGCAATTAGGTCAAGATAAAGCGATTGGCGATATTGATATGGCTAAATTTAACGTGATGGGTGGTTCGTTAGCTTATGGTCATCCTTTTGCTGCAACAGGTACCCGTTTAATTGTACAAACCCTTAATGAGTTAAATCGTCGAGGTGGAGGTACCGGTTTAACTACCGCATGTGCCGCTGGTGGTTTAGGCGCTGCAATGATAGTGGAGACTGACTAATGACTGCACCTAATAACACTCAAGCAAACGATGAAGCGCTTAAACAAGAGAGTAACAATATGAGTACGTTTACATTAATTCGCCAAGACAATGGTATTGCTCATTTAGTGATGGACGTGATTGGCGAATCCATGAATACCTTGAAAGCTGAGTTTTCTGAAGAAATTGATACGGTATTAAAAGAAATACGTAATGACAATACGCTTAAAGGTGTTGTCTTAATCAGTGGCAAAAAAGATTCTTTTGTTGCTGGCGCAGATATTAATATGCTGGCGAGCTGTCAAAGTGCGAGTGAAGCAACGGCTCTTTCTCGCAATGGGCAAATGATTTTTGATCAAATTGAAAACCTCTCAATTCCTGTTGTTGCTGCTATTAATGGTGCTTGTCTAGGCGGCGGACTTGAACTTGCTATGGCGTGTCATGCTCGTATTTGTAGTGATAATGGCAAAACAGCCTTGGGATTACCTGAAGTACAGTTAGGCCTATTACCGGGGAGCGGTGGTACGCAGCGTTTACCAAAATTGGTTGGTATTCAAAAAGCATTAGATATGATGCTAACAGGTAAACAATTACGCGCGAAACAAGCCTTGAAGATGGGCTTGGTTGTTGATGTTGTGCCGAACAGCATTTTAATCTCTGCTGCTGAAAACTTAGTGCTAGCGGCACAAGGTAAAGCGAGTAAGATTAAAAAGAGTCAACGCAAAATCAGTGTGTTAGATAAGGCACTTGAAGGTAATGCGGTTGGCCGTAAAATAATTTTCAATCAGGCGACTAAATCTGTATTGGCTAAAACCAAAGGCAATTATCCTTCACCCCTCAAAATTATTGATAGTGTACGCAGTGGTATCGAAAAATCATCGGTCAGTGGTTACCAAACTGAAGCCGATCATTTTGGTGAACTTGTTATGTCACCAGAATCAGCTCAATTAAGACAAATCTTTTTTGCTACTACCGACATGAAAAAAGAGCAGGGCATCGAAGGTGTTAATGCTAAGCCGATTAGCCAAGTTGGTGTTTTAGGTGGCGGCTTAATGGGCGGTGGTATTGCTTTTGTTAGTGCAACTAAAGCGAATGTTGATGTACGTATTAAAGATATTGCGCCGCAAGGTATCAGCCATGCGATGAAATATGGTTATGACATACTCAACAAAAAAGTTAAACGTCGCTTTATGTTGAAAAGTGAAATGCAAAAGCAATTGGCTAAAATTACGGGTTGTGTTGATTATAGCGGTTTTAAAAACGTTGATATGGTTATAGAAGCTGTTTTTGAAGACTTGTCATTAAAGCAAAAAATGGTTGATGACATGGAAAGTATTTGTGCTGAAGACACTATTTTTGCGAGTAATACCTCAAGTTTACCTATCGGACAAATAGCCGCAAAAGCTTTGCGCCCTGAAAATGTCATTGGACTGCATTATTTTTCTCCGGTAGATAAAATGCCGTTAGCCGAAATTATTGCACATTCAAAAACCTCTGATCAAACTATTTCAACGACAGTTGCTTTTGCTAAAAAACAAGGCAAAACGCCGATAGTTGTTAAAGACAAAGCGGGTTTCTATGTTAATCGTATCTTAGCGCCTTACATGAATGAAGCCGCCTTATTATTACTTGAAGGCGAATCGATTGGTAAGTTAGATAAAGCACTGGTTAAGTTTGGCTTCCCTGTTGGACCCATACAATTACTAGATGAAGTCGGTATTGATATAGGTGCTAAAATTGGTCCTATTTTACAAGCTGAATTAGGCGATCGATTTGCTGCACCAGAAGCATTTAATAAACTTATTGCCGATAAACGTTTAGGTAAAAAAGTGCAGAAAGGTTTTTACCTCTATAAAGATAAAAACGGCAAAAAAGTCACCAAAAAACTTGTTGATGAATCTGTCTATCCATTATTAAATATCATCATTAAAGATCAAAAAACAAATGATGAACTTGTTCAGCGCTGTGTTTTTATGATGTTGAATGAGGCTGCTAGGTGTTTAGATGAAGGTATTATTCGTAATGCTAGAGACGGTGATATCGGCGCTATCTTCGGTATCGGATTCCCACCATTTTTAGGTGGACCATTCCATTATATCGATACGTTAGGTGCAGAGGTGATTGTTAATAAGTTGAACCTGTGGAGTAGTGAACTAGGCGAACGCTTCAAGCCTTGCCAGGCATTAATTACCATGGCTGAAACAGGTAATAAATATTATTAGTAACAGGCAATGTTATGCCACCTCGGTGGCAATTTAACGAAAAAGAGGCAATTTAATGCCTCTTTTTTTTATGCTTTTTACCCTTTAAAATAAGTTGAATAAATACTCTAAATTAGTTATATTTCGCCTATAAAGTTTTAGCCATTCTTTTAGTCAGTTTAGCGGTAAATATTATGTTGTTATTTTTAGCGGTTGTCAGTGTTGTTTGTTCGATGTTCTTTTACTGCCAGGCATTACGTAGTGGTTTAGGTTTGAAGCGCTGGGCATGTGCAGGATTAGTTTTTGGGCCTTTTATTTGGCCAATGTTCTGTATGAAGAAACGGATGAAAATGAATAAGATGTTTGGCTTTAATACACTAATTTTAAAAGCTTAGAAGTTTTTAAAATTAATTTTTCTTTATCACTCTAGATAAAATAAGACAGCTACATTCCTTGTAGCAAACAGTGTCTTTCTTCAAACTAACCATTGATAATAGTGGCTCAATGATTATTACTTCCACCACTTACTGGCTGGCATTTCTTTAATTTCAATGCTAGCAGCAATAGGGTTTGCTTTAGTTGTTACAAATAGAGCTTTAAATAAGTTGATCATCTTGGACTCCTAGACTTTTATAGAGCCACGTAAGCGACCGATTGTATCTACATCTAACTTTTGTTCATTTACTTTCACAGAGCCACGTAAGCGACCGATTGTATCTACATCTAACTTTTGTTCATTTACTTTCACAGATCCACGTAAACGACCGATTGTGTTTATATCTAACTTTTGATCATTTACTTTTATAGAGCCACGTAAGCGACCGATTGTATCTACATCTAACTTTTGTTCATTTACTTTTACAGAACCACGTAAACGACCAATTTCATCTATCATTAATGAATCAGACTTTATAACAGGTGCTGGCGAAGCAGACATTGCCAAAGATAAAATAAGTGAGCTAAGCATTAAAATTTCCTTAATTTTTTATTATTAATTTCATCTATGCTAAAGCACGTATTATGCCAGAAATCAAAAGCCTTGTTAAATAAGGCTTTCGTGGAGGTTTTTTAGAGGAATTTTCGTATGTCAAAAACTTGTCAGAGACTAAAGTAATTCGTTAGAATTATATAATGCTAAATGACATTAAAATGACGTTTTCCCAAAGTTGGTCGATGCTGTGGTGATTTGATAAGAAAGTAAGTACTTTTGAAAGTCTCCTTCCGGTAAAGGTTTACTGTATAAATAACCTTGCAGTTGCTCACAGCGTAATCCAGAAAGAAAACTTAGCTGTTGATTAGTTTCAACCCCTTCAGCGACTACTTGCATACCTAAGTTATGTGCAATAGTCACTATAGTGGCAACCATATTACGACCCTGCTCTGACTCTTCAATATCATCAACAAAAGCTTTATCTATTTTTAAGGTATTAAGCGGAAACTTCTTTAAATAAGCGAGTGATGAGTAGCCCGTGCCAAAATCATCTAACGATAAGTGAATACCCATAGCTCGAATTTGCAACATAATATCAATAGCTTTTTGGGGAGAGTCCATAACAGTACCTTCCGTTATTTCTAATTCAAGGTACTTAGCCGGTAATTGACTTTCTTTGAGAATGTCAGCAATCATGCCAACCAAATTAGGCTGGGTAAATTGCACCGCTGATAAATTGACCGCTACCCGACCACTAAATAGCCCGGCATCAACCCATTTTTTAGTTGCAAAACATGACTTTCTTAAAACCACTTCGCCAATGTCAATTATTTGGCCTGTTTCTTCCGAAATAGGGATAAAAGTTATTGGGCTAATGATGCCTTTTTTAGGGGTTTCGAAACGCACTAAGGCTTCCATACCGGCCACTTTACCGGTAGAAATTTCAATCTTAGGTTGATAGAAGACTGAGAAAGAATCTTCTTTTAAACCATGGCGTATTAAGCTTTCAACTTGTAAGCGCTTAACTGCTGCCTTATTCATCGAATCACTAAAGAACTGATACTTATTACCACCATTGTTTTTAGCATGATACATGGCTGTATCTGCGTTTTTCAGTAGCTCTTGCGGTGATATACCATCTTCAGGATAAAGTACAATACCTAAGCTACTAAAAAGAACTACTTCTTGATTTCTCAGTTTCAGCGGCTGGGCAATGGTCGTTAGCACATCTTTAGCAATACTGGTGATCGTATGAATATCGTTGGTGTTTTCAATAATAATACTAAATTCGTCACCACCTAAGCGATAAACCGTATCTTGCTTTCTGCCAACAGCTTGCATTCTTTTTGCGACCTGACATAGAAGTACGTCTCCTACTTCGTGTCCCATAGAGTCATTAATCTTTTTAAAATTATCTAAATCAAAAACCAGTAGAGCATGAGGGGCTTTTTTATTAACTAGCAGAGTTTGATTAGCTTGAAAATATGAACGATTAGGCAGGCCCGTTAAGGTATCGCTATTGGCCAATTTACGCAGTTCAGCTTCGGTTTCTTTGCGTTTAGTTATATCAGAAAACACACCAACAAAATGAGAAATACTTTTATTCTCATCAAGTATCACATCGATATTAAGGTCGGTTAAATACTCTTCGCCATTATCACGTTTACTTTCGATTTCATCGTGCCAACTGCCTTTGGTTATTAAGTGCTTTTTTACATCTTTGGTGAAAATTTTTGGATATTGGGCAAACTCTAAGGTTATACCAAGCATTTCTTTACGCGTTTTTTGGGTAATACGTTGGTAAGATTTATTGACATCAACAATATTAAAAGCACGATCGTATATAACAACCGCATCAGAAATATTCTCAATACACTTGGCAAATAATTTTAAACGTTCGTCAGCTTTTTTTATTCGGCTTATATCTTTTAAAGTACCTGTCATACGGGTTGGGGTGCCTTTTTCATCGCGTTCGACTATTTTTCCGCGATCAAGTACCCATATCCATTTATCATCTTTATTTTTAACACGATAGGTCGCTTCAAAATGGTCGGTATCGTTATCGAAATGGTCGTTTATTGCATCACGAACTCGCGCGATATCATGTTCGTTAATATTTGTTTTGTCTGAGCCGACGTTACGCTTACCATCTTGTGGAAACTCTAAAATACCCCAAATATTTGAGCGATATATCTTGCCAGTGATTATATTCCAATCCCACATTTCATCGCCACTTCCCCATAGAGAAAGTTTTAAACGTTCTTCACTTTTTTGAATCTGTAAGTGAAATAAGCGTTTATGTCGCATTTGCTGAATAACATAGCCAATCAATAAAAAGCAGAGTAGCGTATAAGCTATAATTGCAGTTTTAGAAAGCCACCAAGGTGCTAATATATGAATGTTTAAATTGCTCTTCTTATTTGGAACAGCACCTAATAAATCATACACTTCAACTTCAAATATATAATCACCGGCACTTAAGTTGGTGTAAGTAGCAAAATGCTTGTTTTTACCTGTGTGTATCCATTCTTTTTCTAGCCCTATTAAGCGATACCGGTAGGAAAGTTGATTAGGAAGTTTTGAATTTGGGGATGTAAATTCAATGCTAAAAGGAGATTGTTCATGCTTGAGGGTCAGCACTTCTAAATGATTAATGTCACTATTAATAGTAAACTCTTTATTTTTGTTACTTTTTTGAGCTGATTTTTTTACATTTATTTTTTTATTAGCAATGAGTAAATCTATAAATACTGGAGGATTTATTTGTTGCTCTATATTCATTATTTTTGATGGTGATATTTGGTGGAAACCATTAATACCGCCAAAATAAACTTTGTCATCTCCAGCCTTTAATGAGGAATTAAAAACAAATTCGTTATCAGATAAATGTAAATCCTGGCTAAAGTTATTTATTTTTTTTGTTTCAGGGGATATCACACTGATGGCTCCATCGCTAGATAACCAAGCATTTTCTTTTTCATCAATTTCAATTGAAGCTATGGAATTATTTAAAAGACCAGAACTTTCATTGAAGTATTCTGTCTCTTTTGTTTCTTTATTGTAAAGTAACAATCCTTGCTCGGAAGTCAGCCAAACCCATGCGTTGTATGATTTTATGTTCATAACATCAACCATAGCTAAGTAATCAATATTTAATAAATCATGATAAGTAATGCTGTTTTCAACAATGCCACTAGATGTTATTTTTAAACTGATCAATTGATTATTCGATGAAAAGGTCCATAAAGTATTATTACTATCAATATGTATTGATTTTATTTTATTAAGGTTATTATCTTTTATAATAAAGCGATTAAAATTTTGATTATCTAATTGATAATTTACTAATTGTCCATTTGTATCGACAAACCAAATACTATTATTGAGTAAATTAAGTGTATAGTTTGAGTCGTATAAAGATTCTTTTTGCCAGGGTTTTATTTCAGTTAGCGTATTTGTATCTTGATAAAAAACAAATAATTTATTTGATAGAGTAGTTAACCATAAGTTGTTGTTGTTATCAGCAATGAGTTGATAGATATTTTCATTTTTAAGGATGTCTTTTGTTATGACTTCTCCATAATTATTTATGTAATTCAGTCCTAACTCCTCAGAAGACAACCAAATTTTACCATCTGTTGTTTCGGAAAATGAACCTATGGGTGAGCTGTATGTGCCTGATAAATAATGAGAAAACTTTAAGCTGTCTTTTAAGAATAAATTGAGCCCTTTTCCATAAGTGCCTAACCATATGTTGCCAAATTTATCGCTATATATCGAGTTTATCCAATCTTCTGATAAACTTTTTATCTTTGAATCACTAGTATATGCATCAATTAAATTAGTTTTTAAATTTATAATATTTAAACCATCTGTTGTTCCAACCCATATGGTCGATTCATCGGCTTGAGTTATACTGCGTATAGTATTAGAAATAAGCTTATTTGTTAGATGACCCTGGTTGTACTGATTATTGAGGTTATAATTTTGATCTAATACATAAATACCTAATTCTGTAGCTAACCAATATTCACCATTAATTTCTTTTATATCGAATAGTGATTTAGCAGGAATTGTGATCTTCCATTTATTATTTTTTTCCTGCAGTGATGATGAATAATTAAGATCTTTGTTGGTTACATAAATGCCTTTATCGTAGCTACCAAACCAAAAATTATTATTAGAATCTTGAAATATGGTATATATTTGTTTTATTTCATTTTCAAGGCCATGTATTTTAATGCGTGTGAAATTATTATTAGCGGGATTATATTTTTGGATGCCACTGGTGGTTGATACCCAAATATTATCTGTTTTGTCTTGATAGATATCCCAAATCATATTATCTTTTAAGGAATCACTATTTCCTAATTGATGATAATAGTTTTCGAAGTTATCTAGCTCTGCATTAAATTTACCTAAGCCTTTTTTAGTACCAACCCAAAGAGTACCTTGATTATCAACAAAAACTTTACGAATAAAATTATTCGCAATTGAACTTTTATCTGCCGGGTTGTTTTTATAATGGACGAAGTTACTTCCATCATATCTATTGAGACCAACTTCGGTCGCTATCCAAATAAAACCATCATGGTCCTGGGTAATATCAAAAACGTTATTTTGACTTAATCCGTCTGCAGATAGTAAACGTTTAAACTTTAAGGCTGCTTGGTTTGATAAGGAAGTATTTGCCGAAATAAGACTTTCAGTGGTTGTTTCATCAGCAGTTGCGACATTAATGGTAAATGCCATTGTCAAAATCAATAAACAGAAAGCTTGGCAAAAGTTTTGTAATTTTACCGGATAAGTCTTTGGAAAAAAATTAAGCACAAATACAACCTTGGATAGAAGCTTCAATTAGGCTTATTTACACCACTCATAATATAAAATAGAAGAAAAATATTTATAATGAATTATTTGACCGTTTGAACGGTATAAATTAAGCAAGCAATTTTATTATTTTTGTTATTTATATTGCATCAAGCCACATTAAAAATCATGGCTAGAGCTAAGTCAACTTATTTACCCTTATATGAATAAGATACTCAGATAAGTTAATATCATTAGCCCTAATATTTTATCGGCAGGTTTAGTATTTTCTTTGACAATTTTTTAATTTTTTTTCAATACTTTCATTGTGCTGCAATGTTTTCTCATTATTTTCTACAATGTTTTCTTGGTAACTCGCTAAGGTTATCCTGTCGGTATTGTTGTTAAATAAAAGTTGTTGAGTAAAGAAGCGACTAATATCATCAATCGTCAATGATAAAATAACGTTGATCAATTGTTGTTTCTCATCGAAATTCGTTTCTTTATTACAAATAGCGGCCCAAAACCGTTGGCTCTTTATTCGCAAACTAGAGTCTTTTTCTTGTAATTGACTCGCCAAACCTTGTTGAATATGTTGCCAATCTTGCTCAGATAACAGTGTTAAATTGTCCTGTGCTCTATTAATAAACTCGTTTATTTCTTTTACTAAAACAATAGCGTCAACGTGCGGTGACTGTATATAGAAAGCGATACCAGGATAACGATTAATAGGAATGAAGCCAACTCCTACCAGATAACCAAATTGTTTTTCAGTGCGCATTTCTTGAAAAAATAGGGGTGACAATATTTGGCTGGCGATCATAGTTATCGCTATTGTTGTTAAATCTTTTCCTACGAACGGGTAATACACCACGGCAGCATGATCATGTTCTGATAAATGCAAAGGAAGGTGAATGTCACCTTGGTCTTCAATATCAAGAACAGGTACATTAACGGCATACTTATCTGAATAATGATGACTAAATGCTGCTTTTAATTGTTCACTAAATTTCAATGCATGTTCAGGTAACCAGTTGCCATGCATTAACGCCTCAATAGTTATCTCATCAAACAAGCGTTTTCTAAAGGCGACAAACTCTTCGAAAGAAGTATTTTCTAGCGCGTTAGCGAGTGAACTACTTGTTGGGTTTTTAGGTTGCATTGTTGAGCTAAGAATCGAAAATAATTGCGAAATAGATTTACTGGTTTGCGCGTTATGCCAGTGGTTAATTAATTGTTTTTTAAATAACTCAAACTTTTCTTCAATGAAATTCTCAGTGACTAGACTTATCAATAACTGTTCGAGTAACTTGTCTTGTTTAGTACTAACCCCTGATAGTTGTAGAGTAATACCACCTTGGTGCGAAAATAAATGGTAATGAATTCCAGCTAATTCAGCATCATAATGCTGTTCAATAACAGCATCGCTATACAAATCAACAAATAACCGTGTCATTGCAATATGTTTGCTGTCTTTTATCGTTAGGGGGGCATCAATACCTATGTAAATATAGCCCTTGGGGACAATAAAAGTACTGTCTTGTTTAAACCATACAGATAAACCATCAATTTTTTCAATTAATTTGGGGGTTTTATTACCCTGCTTAGCAACAGGTTGACACGGATATATTTTGGGCTCTTCGACAATATAAGGATTACTTAGCGGCAAAGAAAAATTAGCGGTTAATGCTTCATTTTCCCAAGTGTTAATTTGCAGTTGAGTTATTTTTTCAATACTGAAAGGAACTTGGTACCAAAAACTATTTTTATCAAATTCATTTTGCGCACTAATATGAATAATGCGCATATTGCTTGCTGATAAATAGCCCAACAAGACATTGATTTCTTGTTGTTGCATACCATCCATTATGTAGTCACCGTAAATATAATCTTCGGATCCGTAATGCTGCATGTTAATAACTAACTGACAAACAGAATCTAATGGTTTTAGTTTTTCTTGGTGCTTGAACGCTAAATTAGCGATTGCCTGCTTTTCTTGATAATAAAACTCATCAACAGGTTTGCTCTTCATTAAATTTAGATAAGAAAAAATACTGCTAATGATTTCGTTAATATGTTGCTCACCTAATTCAGTAAGTGAAATACTTAAATTGAAATCTTTAAAGTTTGAACCATTTACTCCTGAACCAGCGGTTAAGCTAAGTGCCCAACGCTGTTTTTTAAGATAAGACAATATACTGCCTTTACCCTCATGACCCAGTAAATAGGTCAAAATAGATTCTGGTTTGTTACGGTAGTAGGGATCAATGCTAGGCATTGCAAAACTAACAATAAGTTGCCTGTCATTCTTTACCGGTTTTACATTAATTTTTATTTGTTGGTGTTCAGGTAAATAAAGCGGTATATCTATTGTTTTGGGGGTTGAGGTTGCGGCTCTTATATCGGTAAATTTATTCTTTGCTAATTGTGATAACTCATCAAGTGACTGTGGGCCCTCTAATACAAGTGTCATTATGTTGGCACGATAATGCTGTTGAAAAAAATCACGTATTTCGGTTGTCAGATCGCTTTCTTTTCTGTCGGCTAGAGTATCAATTGAACCAACCGAGAATTTTGAAAAAGGATGGGCTTGATTAATAGTCTCTTTGTGAACATCGTATAGACGACGAATATCGTCTTTAAGTTTAAGTTTAAATTCAGCATCAACATTCTGGCGTTCTTTTTCAACAAACTCTTGTGAGAGTAACGGACTGATAAAGAATTGGCTAAAACGATCTAAAGCAAAAGTAAAATGTTGATGTTGGATATCAAAGAAAAAACAGGTGTGCTCAGTTGCTGTCCATGCATTATTACTGCCGCCATGTTGACTAATATATTTTTGATATTCACTGCCGTCTGGATAAGACTTAGTGCCTAAAAATAGCATGTGTTCTAGAAAATGGGCTAAACCTTCACGGTTGCTGGGGTCACTAAAGTGGCCAATATTTACTGCCAATGCTGCGGCTGATTTATTGGTTTGTTCGTTGTGAACTAATAGAACACGCAAGCCATTAGCTAATGTTAAGGTTTTATATTGCTTGTTGTCATTTGGGCTTTGTTTCAATATCGGCTCCGGCAAACACTGCAGCAACCTCATTTGTGACGAACACTGGAAAGGTAAGCGTTTGTTTCTAAGATTATTTTAATTATCTAGTTAAATTACCTGAAGCACCAACTAGAGTCTATTGTATTCTTAATTTATCTATTAATTATCTATACTATAGACTGAAATAAGCGCTAAAATGCCATCGATTTGAAAAAATGATGTTATTTGGAAAATTTATGCGAATATTTGTAATGCGACATGGTCAAGCTCAAGCAATGGCTCCTTCTGATAAAGGTCGTGAATTAACTGCCGTTGGTCAACGTGAAGCTGAAGTGATGGCAAAGAAATTGGTCCATCAAAAAGAGCATTTTGATGCTATTTTTGTTAGCCCTTATGTTCGCGCTCAACAAACCGCAAAAATTGTAAAAAACATCTTAGCAACAACAACAACTCTAACCACGCTTGAATTTATAACGCCAGAAGACTCAGCTCAACAGATGCATAATTATATTGATGTCACTTTCATCGATAATGCCCAGGCAAATGTACTTATTGTTTCACATATGCCTTTGGTCTGTTATTTAGTGGAAGAGTTTACCTGTGGTCAACATGCGCCGTTATTTGAAACTGCCTCTATTGCGGTTATTGATTATGATATAAGTACCGCGAAAGGGCGGTTAGTTTCGCATACGACACCCAACAGTCTTTAGCGCTCTGGTTAGATAATATCAGCGAAGCGATCATTAAGTTCAACTAAAACCAATAATGCGCCATTACCACCCCACTCAAGTGGTGCTTGATGAAAAGCCATTACGTCAGGGTGCTGTACTAGCCAATGTGGGACTTTATTCTTTAGTACCTGTGAACCTAAGCCATGTACAATACAGACACACTTCGCATGTTCTTTTTTACAAGCAAACATTAGCGCGGCAATTTCTAACTTGGCTGTTTTCTGATCTAAACCATGTAAATCTAAAATTAAATCGGGTGCGTACTGACCGCGTCTTAAATTTTTAACCTCAAAGCTGTCAACATCTTCACGCACATATTTCATCGGCCCTTGCTGATTCAGATTTGGTTCAAACTCATCAGAAAAGTAGAACTCAGCATGTTGTTTTTTCTTCGCATCTGCTTTGTTTTTTCCAAGATGTAAAGATTGATTTTGGCTTTGCTTTTTTATAGGCGCAATTTTATCTTGCACAATTGGCTTTACTTTACCAATAGCCTGCATAAATAAATCTTTCTCATCGGGTGTCAATGCGTCTTTAAATTTCATCTTGGAAACTACATTCTTACTTTAAGAGGGAAAACAATTCAAATTCTAAAAACATCTGTGGGCAATAACAAGCAAAAGGTTATAATACCCAGTAAATTAACTCAATGATCAATGTTAATGCTCTAAATATCCAAAAACAGCGTTGCTTTTAATCCCAATAGCCAGCTATTAGTCAATCAATCGTCTTGTTCTTGAAAATTTATCTTCATTTAAATTTGCACCATGAATTAATTTAATTGTTATAGTACCCCTTATAAAACTTGTTAAATAAAGAGAGTAAATGTGAACGAAGTTGATTTTTCACCGATTAAGGATGAACTGTTTACCATAGGTGATTATCTACGGTTTGCCACCAGTGAATTTAATCAAGCCGAGCTTTTTTTTGGTCACGGTACTAATAATGCGTGGCATGAAGCTATAACTTTAGTGATGTTCGCTTTAAACTTGCCAGTAGAGTTAAATGAACAAGTGTTTAATTGTCGTTTAACATCAACTGAAAAATCAGCGGTACTGGCCTTAATTGAACGACGTATCGTCGAACAACTGCCGGCTGCATATTTAACCAATCATGCCCAGTTTGTTGGCTTACCCTTTTATGTTGATGAGCGGGTTTTAGTACCACGCTCCCCTATTGGTGAATTAATAGAGCAACACTTTTCGCCAAATTTTTCACCAGAAAATCCACCTAAACGTATTCTTGATTTATGTACGGGAAGCGGCTGTATTGCCATTGCTTGTGCGGTAGCATTCCCTGAATCCGAGGTTGATGCGCTCGACTTATCAATTGATGCGTTAAATGTTGCACAAATTAATATTGAAAATCATGGTTTAACAGAACAAGTTATTCCAATTCAATCTGACGTTTTTTCTGGGGTTGAGGGGCTAAGTTATGATTTAATCGTAACCAATCCACCTTATGTTGATCAAGAAGACGTTGACGCATTACCGCAAGAATACTTGCATGAACCTGAAATGGGCTTAGGTTCGGGTGTCGATGGCTTAGATATTGTTCGTGAAATTCTTGCTCAAGCGGCGAGTCATTTAAATGAGAACGGTGTGTTAATTTGTGAAGTAGGTAACTCTCAAATTCATGTTGAGCATGTTTATCCACAGGTGCCTTTTACGTGGTTAACCTTTAAAAATGGTGGGCATGGTGTGTTTATGTTGACTAAAGAACAGTTAACAAGCCATCAGAACAGTTTTACGCAAGCATTTGAACAAAAGTAATTTAGCTTATTTACCGTAATCGTGTATTCAAATAATAGAGAGAAGATATATTCATGTCAGGCAATACCTTTGGAAAATTATTTACCGTAACATCATTTGGTGAAAGCCATGGTTTAGGCTTAGGTGCAATTATTGATGGTTGTCCGCCAGGACTCGCCTTATCAGAAGCTGACTTACAAGATGATCTTGACCGTCGTCGTCCTGGCACTTCTCGTTATACTACGGCACGTCGTGAAGCCGATCAGGTTAAAATAATGTCGGGTGTTTTTGAAGGCAAAACCACAGGAACGCCTATTGGGCTGTTAATTGAAAATACCGATCAACGTTCAAAAGATTATGGAAATATCGCACAAAGCTTTCGTCCAGGTCATGCCGATTATACCTATTGGCAAAAATATGGTATTCGTGACTATCGTGGCGGCGGAAGATCGTCAGCACGTGAAACCGCTATGCGAGTTGCCGCAGGCGCCGTAGCTAAAAAGTACTTAAAAGAAAAATTTAACGTTGAAATTCAAGGGTGTGTTACCCAAATAGGTGATGTTTGCGCAACTAATATTGATTGGGATATTGTAGAAAATAATCCATTTTTCTTTCCTGACGAAACTAAACTTGAAGCCTTAGACGAATTATTGCGTGGTATTATTCGTGAAAAGGATTCTATTGGCGCTAAAATTATGGTGCGAGCCACTAACGTTCCTGTTGGTTTAGGTGAACCTATCTTTGATCGAATGGACGCAGATATCGCTCATGCGCTTATGGGCATAAATGCTGTTAAAGGTGTTGAGATTGGTGATGGTTTTGCTGTCGTCAATCAAAGAGGCTCTGAGCACCGCGATGAGTTAACGCCTGAGGGTTTTGCAAGTAACCACAGTGGAGGCATTTTAGGCGGAATTTCATCAGGACAAAGTATTGTTGCAAATATTGCGATGAAACCAACTTCAAGTATTGGTGTTAGTGGTAAAACCATTGATTTAGATGGTAAAGCGACTGACTTAGTGACTAAAGGTCGCCACGACCCTTGTGTGGGTATTCGTGCGGTTCCTATTGCTGAAGCTATGTTAGCACTAACCTTGATGGATCATTTTTTACGTCATCGTGGACAAAATGCTGATGTCGTTTGTGTAACACCTGATATAGAAGCCTAAGTCGTCTTTATTATTAAATACCAAAAGTGATGACATCAGTTAAGTTCGTCAGACTGTCTTCGAGTTACTTTTGGTATTTTGCTATCTTAGGCTTGATCATTCCTTTTCTACCTGTTTTTCTTGATGCCAAAAGCTTCAGCTCAATTGAAATAGGTGAAATTTTGGCTATTATTACAGCCACTAAAATCATCGGTCCAACCTTTTGGGCTTTTGCCGCCGATAAATCAGGTAAACAATTAACCATTATTCGCAGCGGTGCCTTGTTGGCATTATTGAGTTTTTCATTACTTTTTTGGCTAAATGGTTATTGGCCTGTTGTTTTTTGTTTAGCGATTTTTAGCTTGTTCTGGACCGCTGTTTTACCTCAGCTTGAGGTGCTTACTCTTAATTCCATTAGACGTAGTGCTAAAATTTATGCGCGTATACGCTTATGGGGCAGTGTCGGTTTTATTTTCTTGGCTGTGATAGCCGGGGATTTAATTGAACGATATTCCGCAGATGCTTTTACTTATTTAGGTGTCATTGTGCTGGCGGGACTATTTCTTTCAAGCATGAAACTCCACCCTGCAAAAAAGACTAAAAATCCTGTGCAGCAAATCGAAAAAATCAGAGATAAAATATTCAGTCGCTCATTTATATTCTTTTTTCTTGCTGGCCTGATGTTACAAATGAGTTTTGGTCCTTATTATGGTTTTTTTGCGCTTTACCTCCGAGAGCTGGCTTATCCGGGATTTGCGGTTGGTATCTTCATTACCATCTCGGTATTGGCTGAAATTCTTATTTTTATCTATGCGAGTATATTCTTTCGATACTTCCGACTAAAAACCTTGCTGGCCATCAGTATATTACTCACCTCGTTACGTTGGTTTATGACGGGTAGTTTTGCCGATGTCATTTGGGTACTTGTTTTAGTACAGTGCATACATGCGCTGAGTTTTGGTTTGTACCATAGTGTTTCTATCCAATTTATCCATCAACATTTTAATCACGACCAACAAAATCGTGGCCAAGCTATTTATATCGGTGGTGTTTATGGTCTAGGTGGCGCGATTGGCGCTTATATTGCTGGTATCCTTTGGCAAGGAGGGCAAGGCAGTGAACTTGCCTATAACCTAGCGGCATCTGCAGCATTTATTGGCTTTGTGTTAGTGTTATTCATGCAAGATAGGCAACAAGTTAATGTCAGTGGCTAATACTTATCCGCGTTCTCATCCTTTTATACTCAATATATTTTTCAGCCTAGTGGTTAATCACTAGGCTGACATTCATCTTTCTAATTAATTAGCATTTATAAGAATAGGTTCTCCTAAACCTAATGCTTTTAGACGTGGTAGTTGCGATTTTGCATCACCTACCACTAAGTAAATCATTTGTTGATGGTGTAAATGTTGATTGGCTAAAGACTTGACGTTAGCCAAAGTTAAGCTTTCAACTGATTTTGCTCGTGCTAATACATAGTTTATCGGCAAGTTGTACTGGCTAATATTTTCTAACATGGTCAGTTTAGCGCTATATGTTTCGAATTTTCTCGCATTACTCTTTAAATAATAGCTTTGAGTAGTTGCTAAATCTTGGTCAGTAAAATCAGTTTGATAATTTTCTACCAGCGATTTTATTAATGCTGTAGCCTCTAATGTGACATTGGTGCGCACACCACTGCTAATGATAAACTCGCCACTTGATTTACTGCCGCTAAAACTTGAACGCACGCCGTAGGTATAACCTTTTCCTTCACGTAATTCTTGGGTGAGTTTTGAAGCGAAACTACCGCCGCCTAGAATATAATTCATCACTTGAGCACTATAGAAATCTTTATGCATAGCATTTAAGGCTGGGAAGCCAATTCTCAACTGCGATTGCTTAGCATCGGGCACATCATAAAAATATAGGGTTGATGATGTGGGTAGCGCTGCTGGTAACATCTTAGGCAAAACAGCTTTAGTATTAAGCCAATTATTTTCTAATTTTTTAAAAGCCGTTAATACGCTTGTTTCATCGATATCGCCAACAATATGAATATCCGTTAAATTTGGCGACAGTTTTGTTTGATAAAATATTTTTAAATCAGCTAAAGTGATTTCCTCAACAGACAATAATGTCCCTAATAAGTTATTCGATAAAATATGAGTTTTACCATAAAGTAATTTATTCATTTGGTTATTAGCCAATTGGTTGGGGTTGGTTTGCTGTTGTATTATTTGACTAATAATATCTTGCTTGGTGAGAGTAAACTCTTTTTCATCCCAACGAGGTGCTAAGAGCATCTCTGTGATCAAGTCGACAGTTACTTGATAGTTTCTTGCTAAAGTACTGGCTGATAGCTTTATTGATTCTTGAGTTGCATAAATACTAATGGTAGCGCCAAGTTTATTAATCGCTTCTTCTAGTTGTTGAGGGCTTTTATACTTGGTCCCTTTATTCATCATTTCAGCGACTAAGTTGGCGACACCGACTTTTTGTATATCATCAAATAATAAGCCACCAGCAACCGTTATCTCAAGCTGTACTAAAGGGACTTCGCTATTTTTTATCCCGTAAAAATGTAGCCCATTGCTTAACTGACTTTGCCAAACGGTAGGTACCGATAGCGTTGGGGCTTCACCATATTTAGGTTCACTCGCTCGATCGAAACTTGAAGGGGTATTTACATAACGTGATTGCTGGCCAGCATCAAAACTTTGCTCTGCGTTAGCGACAATTTTTTCTTCAATAATTTGTGCTTTTATAGAGTTTTCTAATGCTAAGTCTTTTTGGCCTTTCGGTACAAAACTGGTGGCAACAAAACTTTTGTCTTTAATATATTGATGATAAACACGTAAAACATCTGCTTTGTTGACGGCTAAAATATTTTTAGCTTCTTGGTTAATAAAACCAGGATCCTGAGTGAAAATATTATATTGTGCTAATTTAAAGCCCTTACCTAATACACTTGAAAGCCCACGATAGAAGGCTGTTTCTTGACCTGCCTTAATCGTAGCAAGATCTTCATCACTAAAACCTTTTTTTTCAAACTCGCTAAGTGCTTGACTAATTGCTTGGTCAATCTGGTTTAAGTCAGTGTTCTCAAAGCCTCGTACCTTTACCATTAATTGGCCTGCCAACTCTGATTGGTAGTGATACATGGTTACTCGAGAGGTTAAGGTTAATTCATCAATTAGCTTTTTATTGAGTAAGGCTTTCTTACCATCACTGAGCAATTCAACTAAAACATTTAATGCGTAACTGTCTGAGTGATATTGTGGGACTGTCGGCCAAGTTAGGCTGAGTTCGGGTAACTTAGCAAAATTATCTTCATGATAAATTTTCTTGGTTGTTGTTAGATTTGCAGCTTGCTTGGCGAGGGGCGTTATTTCATTACCCGCCTTAATCTCATCAAAATACTTATGTACCCAAGCTTTTGCTTGTGCTTCATCAAAGTCACCGGCAATAACCAAGGTAACATTATTGGGTACATACCAGCTTTTAAAGAAATCTTTAACATCTTGAAGTGTTGAGTTTTGTAAATCAGATAATGAACCAATCACTTGCCAGTTGTAAGGGTGACTCTCTGGATAAAGATTTTTATCAATAACATACTGTGTATGACCATAAGGGCGGTTGTCATAACTTTGTCTTTTTTCATTTTTAACCACTTGTTTTTCTTTGGCGAGTACTTCTTCGGTCACCGTATTGATAAAAAAACCTAATTTGTCAGCTTCAGCCCAGATCATTTTTTCTAAAGCGTCATTGGGGACAGTTTGATAATAATTTGTTCTATCGCGGCTAGTCGAGCCGTTTGCACCTGAGCCGCCAATACGGGCACTCATTTTGTCTAATCCACCTTTACCCAGGTTTTCAGACTCGAGAAAGAGCAAATGTTCAAATAAATGAGCAAAGCCTGTTCGTCCTTGTGTTTCACGAGCAGATCCAACATGTGCCGTTAATGCAACAGCAACAACTGGGTCTGAACGGTCTATATGAAATACAACTTCTAAACCGTTAGCTAAGACGAACTTGCTATATTCAATATTTATAGTGCTATCAACCACATTAGTCTGATCTGATTGTTGGCTTATTGTTACTGAGTTAATTGATTTTTCTGCTGTATTACAGCCAGTGTTCGCAAGAACGGTTAATAATGAAAAGCTTAGCGCTGCCCACTTCATGAGTGAAACCTTATTTTAATGATTAATAATATTGCTGATATTGTGCCTTTTATTTATCCAAACACCAATAAAAGTAACGATATAAAGTAAATTTAATGTTAATAAATATTACCAAGGTATAAAAAAAGCGCCGTAAGCGCTTCTTTCAAATCTGTTTATGTAAACTGTGACTATTTATTTAACGCTTCACCTAAGTGAGGGCGGATATCTTTTAGAATAGTTTTTAATAAACGAGGACAAGCAGCAACAATATTACCTGAAACAGTATGGTTGTGATCGCCAACGAAATCAGTGACTAAACCACCGGCTTCAATAATTAATAATTCACCAGCAGCAGATTCCCAAGGTTTTAAACCAATTTGGAAATATCCGTCAACACGTCCGGCAGCGACATAAGCTAAATCTAAAGCTGGAGAGCCTGAGCTGCGAAGATCTGATGATTTAGTAAATAATGTTTTAAACATTTCTAAGTAAGCGTTGCTGTGTTGCTTGTGCTTAAATGGGAAACCTGTGGCAACAATTGCACCAGAGAGTTCTTTATGTTGTTTTACGCGAATACGAAAGCCATTGAGTTGTGCGCCTTTACCACGACTAGCAGTAAAAAGTTCACCGCGAGATGGATCAAAGATGATGGCTTGATCTAATTTACCTTTGACTTTCAAAGCAATAGACACTGAAAAATGTGGAATGCCTTTAATAAAGTTCGTTGTACCGTTTATTGGATCAATAACCCACTGGAAGTCGTCATCTTTTCCTTTAATCACACCACATTCTTCACCAATAATTGTATGGTTAGGGTATGATTTTTTTAATGTTTCAATAATGGCTTCTTCAGCGCTTAGGTCAGCACTAGTGACAAAATCATTTGTCCCTTTTGCTTGAACTTCAACTTTATCTAACTGTTCGATGGCACGAACAATAACTTTACCTGCGTTACGCGCAGCGCGAATACCAATATTAAGCATAGGATGCATATAGAGACTACCTTTTACATATTTGTAAATAGAATTAAACAGTATAACAACTTTTATAAAGAACGAGGCTTGCCGCCGAGCGGATTTTCAAGCGCGAAAATTATAGCAAAGTTATCAGTAATTAGCGACATTGTTTTTTATATAAAATATCAAAGAAAAAATTTCATAGATGTTTAATAACTAACACATAATTTTTCGCACTAACCATTTTCAATAAATTTGATGATTTTTTCTCAGCACAAGGTTAATGTTCTATGATAATATTATTGTTAATTTTAGCCATCTAGATAGTTAATACCAGTAGGTATAATTTATTTTATAAATTAACTATAAATTGAGTAATTTAAGATAATGTCAGAGCAATCATCACTTTTAAGTAATGTTCGGATTGTATTAGTTAATACTTCCGATTGTCGTAATATTGGTTCAGCCGCACGCGCTATGAAAACAATGGGGTTAAGTGAACTTATATTAGTTGATCCTATTGAAATGCCAAATGGTCAAGCACAAGCTTTAGCTGCAGGGGCTACTGATGTATTAAAAAATGCCAAGGTAGTTGCTACTTTAGCGGAAGCTATTAGTGATTGTGGTTTAGTTGTTGGCACCAGCGCACGTTCTCGTACTTTACCTTGGCCAATGTTGGAGCCAAGAGGCTGTGGAGAAAAACTTGTCGAAGAAGCCTATAACTTTCCAGTTGCTTTAGTTTTTGGTCGTGAAAGCAGTGGTTTAACTAACGACGAATTACAACTTTGTCATTTTCATGTGCAGATCCCAGCCAATCCTGATTACAGTTCATTGAACTTAGCGATGGCGGTTCAAACCTTAAGTTATGAAGTGCGGACCAGTTTTTTAATTGATCAACAAAAAGCATTTCAAACAAAAGGCGAAAATTTAAGTAAAAATTTACCCAAAAAGACGCTTGATGAAGACGAGTATCCGATCATGGACGAAACTGAGCGCTTTTATCAACATTTTGAAGATGCTTTAAAAGAAACCGGCTTTATAACGCCGAGTCATCCAGGTTTAGTGATGACTAAGTTACGCCGCTTATTTAATCGTGCCCGTCCCGATGTTAAAGAAGTCAAAATGATGCGTGGAATCTTAGCTTCAGTGCAAAGAGCCGCTAAAGCTAATGATAAAGAAGCAAACAAAGAATAATAAAAGTAAGCAATCGTACCCGTTTCGATGCAAAGTGCCTTCTAAATTCTGCATTTTGACCGATAACGGGTATATATTGGTACTTGCCTTAACCAATATATAGAAGGATAGAAATATGTTCAGCCGTATCAGAGAAGATATTAAAAGTGTCTTTGATAGAGATCCCGCCGCTCGAAATACGCTAGAAGTTCTCACCAATTATCCTGGTATGCATGCCATTTGGATCCATCGCTTGAGCCATAAGTTGTGGAAAAATAACTGGTATTTACTTGCGCGTAGCTTATCAACATTTTCACGTTGGTTAACCGGTGTTGAAATTCATCCAGGAGCAACACTTGGACGTCGCTTTTTTATTGACCATGGCATGGGGATTGTTATTGGTGAAACCGCTGAGATTGGTAACGATGTTACCTTGTATCACGGTGTTACTCTAGGAGGCACAAGCTGGAATGCCGGTAAACGTCATCCAACATTAGAAGACAACGTGGTTATCGGTGCAGGAGCTCAGGTCCTTGGCCCCATTACTATCGGTAAAGGCGGTAAAGTTGGCTCAAACTCTGTGGTGGTGAAAGATGTGCCTGCTAATGCAACAGCTGTTGGTATTCCGGCACGTATTGTTAATGAAAAAAGCCAGTCAGAAAAAGAACAACGTGACCAAGTGGCTAAAAAGTTTGGGTTCGATGCCTATGCGGTATCTGCGGATAATCCTGATCCTGTCGCTAAAGCTATTGGGCGAGTCCTTGATCATATGCACTTAATGGATAAAAAAGTCGCTGACTTATGTAAAGAAGTCAATCATCTTGGTGGTGAAGTGTGTCAAGAGGATCTACCTGAACTTCGAGTTGGCGAATTTATTGACGATGAAATAGCGGCAGCTAAACGTCGAGAAAAACGTGTGGAGTCATTTGATCCCGAAATTTAATAGAAAATAATTGATGAGTTACCCGATGTTTGATCCCTATCAAACTAAGGTATTGGCTATTAATTGCTTATTTTTACAACAGGTGTAGAATACTTGAGTAAAACAGTCGGGTATTTAGTTGACTATTTTATAAGGTTATGTAGAATTGCTAACGATTCGATAGGGGCACACAATGAAACTGACTTCAAAAGGGCGTTACGCCGTAACTGCTATGTTAGATGTAGCAATACATGCAGTAACTGGACCCGTACCTTTAGCCGATATTTCAGAGCGACAGGGGATCTCGTTGTCATATTTAGAACAACTATTCTCTCGGTTAAGAAAATATGGCTTGGTAAATAGTATTAGAGGTCCTGGCGGAGGTTATCGCTTAGGGATGTGTTCTGCAAAAATTTCGATTGCTGATGTTATCAATGCTGTTGATGAATCTATTAAAGCGACGAGATGTGACGGTAAAGGTAATTGCCAAAACGGTGACGAATGCTTAACCCATACGTTGTGGGAAGGTTTAAGTGACCGAATCGAAGATTTTTTAAAAAACATAACGTTGGCCGAACTTGTCGAGCAACGCAATGTGAAATTAGTGTCTAGACGACAAGACAAAGCGCATGCGCGAGCAAACAAAGTTATGCCGTCATTAGAAACATTAATTAAAACCAAGAATATTATGCACGACATGCACTAAATGCGTGTTGTCAAACTGGAGAACGTTAGCGAATGAAGCTTCCTATTTATTTTGATTACTCAGCTACAACACCTGTAGATAAACGTGTTGCAGAAAAAATGATGCAGTATATGACTACTGACGGTTTTTACGGTAACCCTGCATCTCGTTCACACAAATTTGGCTGGCAAGCTGAAGAAGCGGTTGATATTGCACGAAATCAAGTCGCAGAGCTTCTTAATGCCGACCCTCGTGAGATTGTTTTTACCTCAGGAGCTACCGAGTCAAATAACTTAGCCATTAAAGGCGCTGCCAACTTTTATCGTAAAAAAGGTAAGCACGTTATCACCTGTAAAACAGAGCATAAGGCTGTTTTAGATACTTGTCGCGAACTAGAGCGCCAAGGCTTTGAGGTGACTTATTTAGATCCTGAGAGCAATGGCTTGATTGACCTTGATAAATTAGCAGCAGCTATGCGTGATGACACTGTATTAGTTAGCATCATGCATGTTAATAACGAAATTGGTGTTATTCAAGATGTTGCTGCAATCGGCGAAATGTGTCGTGCACGTAAAATTGTTTTCCATGTTGATGGCGCACAAAGTGTTGGCAAAATCGAAGTAGACATGGAAAAGTTGAAAATTGATTTAATGTCAATTTCAGCACATAAATTCTATGGTCCAAAAGGTATGGGCGCTATGTATGTGCGTCGTAAGCCTCGTATTCGTCTTGAAGCTCAAATGCATGGCGGCGGACACGAACGCGGTATGCGTAGTGGAACATTACCAACGCATCAAATCGTTGGTTTAGGTGAAGCTTGTCGCATTGCCAAAGAAGAAATTACTCAAGACATCGCTCACGTAACTGAAATGCGCGATCGTTTATGGGCTGGCTTGAACACCATGGAACAAGTTTTTGTTAACGGAGATTTTGATAATCGCTATCCGGGTAACTTAAACGTAAGTTTTAATTTTGTTGAAGGTGAGTCTTTGATTATGGCGCTTAAAGATTTAGCGGTTTCTTCTGGCTCTGCATGTACTTCAGCTAGTTTAGAGCCTTCGTATGTTCTACGTGCTTTAGGTTTAAATGACGAAATGGCACATAGTTCAATTCGTTTTAGCTTTGGCCGTTTTACCACGACTGAAGAAGTAGACTACGCGATTACACTTATTCAAAAATCAATTGGGCATTTACGTGATATGTCACCACTTTGGGAAATGTTCCAAGACGGTATTGATCTAGACTCAATTGAATGGGCTGCTCACTAAGCATCCCCACTAAAAATTTTACTGATGAGCGGGCATTTTGTTTCGTTCATCGTTATTAGGAGAGAAATCATGGCTTATTCAGAAAAAGTAATTGATCACTATGAAAACCCACGTAATGTTGGCTCAATGGATAAAAATGATCCACAAGTAGCAACAGGAATGGTTGGCGCACCGGCATGTGGTGACGTAATGAAGCTACAACTAAAAATCAACGCTGACGGTATTATCGAAGACGCTAAGTTTAAAACTTATGGTTGTGGTTCTGCGATTGCCTCAAGTTCATTAGTGACTGAATGGGTAAAAGGTAAGTCAATCGACGAAGCAGGGAAAATTAAAAATACTGCTATTGCCGAAGAGCTTGCTTTACCGCCTGTAAAAATTCATTGCTCTATTTTAGCTGAAGATGCTATTAAAGCAGCGATTGAAGATTACCGCAGTAAAACTGCTTAAACATCGGAGTTATTTATGAGTGTTACAATGACGAAAGACGCAGCAGACCGTGTTCAGTCATTTATTACCAATCGAGGCAAAGGTCTCGGTTTACGTCTTGGTATTAAAACAACGGGATGTTCTGGTTTAGCTTATGTGATGGAATTTGTTGATGAGTTAAATGAAGATGATACGTTGTTTTCAATCTCTGATGTGAATATCATTATCGATGGAAAAAGTTTAGTTTACCTTGATGGTATTGAAGTTGATTTTGTTAAGGAAGGTCTAAACGAAGGTTTTAAATTCACAAACCCGAATGCCAAAGGCGAGTGTGGTTGTGGTGAAAGCTTTAACGTTTAATACCAAGTCTCTAAGCCTTTTAAATATTGCTGAGTAGCAAGTAACTTAGTCGCAGTGGTATATATTTTGTGAACGACTTAATGTTAAGTCGTTCGCTGGAGTTTTTGTGAATTATTTTCAGATTTTCGGTTTTACAGAGCAATATGAACTCGATGTTCATAAATTAGCTGATATTTACCAAACACTACAAAAAAAAGTACATCCAGACAAGTTCGCTCATGCTTCTAGTCAAGAGCAATTAGTCGCGGTTAAAAGATCAACCTTAATTAATGATGCCTATCAAACACTAAAACACCCCTTGAAACGTGCACAATATCTATTAACATTGCGAGAAAGTGATCAGCCAAATGAACAAGCTTCATTTAGTGATAACAGTTTTTTAATGCGCCAAATGGAATTACATGAAATGCTTGACGATGTTAAGCATGCTGACGACCATGAAGCTGCCATTCTAAATTATGCTGCAGTATTAAATACCGGCTTTGAAGAACTCGCTTTAGAGATGCATACCTTGCTTGATGAAAACTCCATCCAGTCAAACTTATTGGCAGGTGATAAATTACGAAAGTTAAAGTTTTATCAAAAGTTACGCGTCGATCTCGATAAATTAGAAGATCAACTTTTCAATGACGACTGATCGTTAGTTCATATGAATTTTAGTTTAATAAAATAACAGCAAATCGATGTTTTTTTATTTACAATGAAATATCATACCGCCCGTTAATCGTAATCGAATATAAAAGAGTCTAAAAATGGCGTTATTACAAATAGCTGAACCTGGCCAAAGCACGGTTCCTCATGAACATCGCCTCGCCGCAGGTATTGATTTAGGTACAACTAACTCTCTTATCGCCAGCGTTAAAAGTGGTTTATCTGAAACCTTAGTTGATGGCGAAGGTCGAGATATATTACCCTCAGTGGTGAGTTACCAAGCGAATGAAGTATTAGTAGGCCATGCCGCTAAAGCACATTCGGTGAGTGATCCAGAAAATACTATTGTTTCAGCTAAGCGCCTTATTGGTCGTTCATTAGCTGATATCCGTAAAAAATACCCTTCACTACCATATTCTTTTTCAGGTGATGAAAGTCATCCAAGCATCACTACACGTACTGGTGAAGTAAACCCAGTGCAAGTATCGGCAGAGATATTAAAAAGTTTAAAACAACGTGCAGAACATGCATTAGGTGGTGAGTTGACTGGTGTTGTTATCACCGTGCCTGCTTACTTTGATGATGCCCAGCGCCATAGCACCAAAGATGCGGCAAAACTTGCTGATCTAAAAGTTTTACGTTTACTTAATGAGCCTACAGCCGCTGCGGTCGCTTATGGTTTAGACAGTGGCAAAGAAGGTATTATTGCTGTTTATGATTTAGGCGGGGGTACCTTTGATATTTCAGTCTTACGTCTCAATAAAGGTGTCTTTGAAGTATTAGCGACCGGTGGTGATTCAGCGCTAGGTGGTGATGACTTTGACAATCTTCTTGTTGACCACATTATCGAACAGACGGGTTTGCAACGACCATTGTCAGCAACCATAGAGCGTCAATTGTTACAGCAAGCCTGTTACGTCAAAGAACAACTGACAGAAAATGAAGTTATTAGTTTCTCATTAACGCTAGAAAATGGTGATGAAAAACATGGCGAAGTTAATCGTGTGATGTTTGAGTCTTTAATTAATACTCTAGTAACTAAAACATTACGTGCTTGTCGACGCGCATTAAAAGATGCCGATATTAGCGTTGATGAAGTCATTGAAGTGGTGATGGTTGGTGGTTCAACGCGTGTTCCTATGGTTCGCCAACAGGTTGAAAAATATTTTAATCGCTTACCGTTAACGTCTATTGATCCCGATAAAGTGGTTGCCATTGGCGCTGCGATTCAAGCCGATATTTTGGCGGGTAATAAGCCCGACAGCGATATTTTGTTACTTGATGTTATTCCTCTATCACTCGGCCTAGAAACGATGGGCGGATTGGTTGAAAAAGTTATTCCTAGAAATACGACAATTCCCGTTGCTAAAGCACAAGAGTTTACGACCTTTAAAGATGGGCAAACGGCAATGGCTGTTCACGTGTTGCAAGGTGAGCGTGAGCTTGTTGAAGATTGTCGTTCGTTAGCTCGATTTGAATTGCGTGGTATTCCAGCGATGACTGCCGGTGCTGCTCACATTCGTGTTACGTTTAAAGTTGACGCTGACGGTTTATTAGAAGTGTCAGCCATGGAAAAGTCAACAGGTATTGAAACAGGTATCACGGTGAAACCCTCATTTGGTTTAGAAGAGCAAGAAATCACTCAAATGCTCAGAGACTCAATGAGCAATGCTCAGCAAGATATACAAGCGCGTATGTTGAAAGAACAACAAGTTGAAGCCTCACGAGTTATTGAATCAGTACAATCGGCACTGATTAATGACAGCGCATTACTAAATCATGACGAAATTACCACAATAAATAACGCAATAACCGCTTTAGCGAAGATTGCCCAAAGCACGGTTGCCGATGATATTGAAGCAGCTATTGAAATATTAAATGAAAGTACCGCTATTTTTGCTGAACGTCGTATGGATTCTTCGATAAAAACAGCACTAGCAGGACATTCAGTAGACGAAGTTTAAAAACTTTTAGGAGCTAAGAAAATGGCGAAAATTATATTCCTTCCTAACGAAGACTTATGCCCAGATGGTGCAGTGGTTGAGGCAGAAAAGGGCGAAAGTGTACTTAACGTTGCACTGCGTAATGATATTGGCGTTGAGCATGCTTGTGAAAAAGTATGTGCTTGTACCACTTGTCATATGATCATACGTGAAGGTTTTGATTCAATTGCAGAAAGTGATGAACTTGAAGATGACATGCTAGATAGAGCTTGGGGATTAGAGCCTGAATCTCGTTTAGGCTGTCAAGCGCTGGTTGGCGATGAAGACTTAGTTGTTGAAATCCCAAAATATACGGTCAATATGGTTTCTGAAAACCACTAGTCATTTTTTGTCAATTTGATAGATAGGGCAGTAACATGTTAATGTTACTGCCCTTTTTTGTTGTAGCACCGCTAGAACTATTTTTTAGAGGAGGGCTTTAGTCAACCTTTCCGTACGGCTAAATCAACTGTATTACTTAGATAAATAGACAGGACATTAAAAATTTGCTCTACTCACCATGAATATTTATGTGTTGTAATCGCTTAATAATAGTGAATATATTTTAAAAATAACTTTAGGCATAATGAATTTGTCCGAACTATCTAAATCAGAAACGATAAAAAGCTTAACCATCACTAATCAGTTTGCGACTGATATATTATTATTAAATACCCCAAGTGAAATTTGGCAATATTTAGCTCAAAATATTGTCGAAAAATTAGGTTTTGAAGATGCCGTTATTTACACCTTAGATTCAGGGGGTATGACGCTAAGTCGAATGTCGGGCTTTGACAAAAAAAAATCCTTCAATGATGGTGTAATCACGACTAGTTCCATAAGAGATACTTCGTCTAATTCTATGACCATACCTTTTAATGAAGGCGTTATAGGGAAAGTTGCTGCGACCAAACAACCAATATTGGTAAAAGATACCCGTGAGTTTGAAAGCTATATTGTTGAGGATGAAACGACCTTATCTGAGTTAGCAGTTCCTATTTTATTTAAGCAGCAATTATTAGGTGTTATTGATTCTGAACATGCCAGTGTTAATTTTTACACTGAGTTTCATCTGAAAACACTCACTGCGTTAGCAACAATTACCGCAATGAAAATTTCTCAAATTATTAAAGTCGATGGCCTAGAAGAGGTAATAGAAAATTTAGAGTATGCTAATAAAATTCAAGATGCACTGTTTGAAATAGCAGAAATCATCTTTAAAACTAAAAATATTGATGAGTTTTATCAATATTTGCACCAGTGTATTGGCAGACTGACCTTGGCGAAAAATTTTTTTGTTGCGCTATTAAAAAATGATGGGCTAACAATAGATTTTCCTTATGCTATTGATGAGTTTGATGATAGATCAACGTTTACTAGTATTAATATCGATCCTCATTTTTTAAGTATTACCGGTTATGCGTTAGCTAAAGACCAGCCTTCTTTATTATATGAAGCAGATATTCAAAAGATGCTTGATGAAAAAGCCATTTATATTCGTGGTAACATCCCCAAAGCTTGGTTAGGGGTGCCTTTTGGAAGTGGGATAAATAAAGGCATAGTTGTCGTACAAAGTTATAGTACTGAATTCTTATTTCAAGAAAAAGACAAACAATTGTTAATGTTTGTGGCTAAGCATATCAATAATGCCATCGAAAGAATGGAAGCTAAACAAAAGTTACAATTTTTAGCCTTACATGATCCTTTAACCAATTTACCGAACCGTTCGCTATTCAAAGATAGAACCCAACATGCATTTTTACATTGCCAGAATAATCGCCAAGACAATATAGCGATATTATTTATTGATGTCGACAGGTTTAAGCAAATTAATGATACCTATGGTCATCACGTTGGCGATAAATTACTGATTGGTATAGCGCATGCAATAATGACTAGGTTGAGAAATACGGATACGTTAGCTCGCTTAGGCGGCGATGAATTTGCCATACTACTTGATGGAAAAATTGATTATGAGACTATCTGTCGTATAACTGAAAGTATTCTTGTTGCTACGGCTTCTGCCTTCAATATCGACGGTTTGAATATCTTTAGCAGTGTTAGTATCGGTATAGCGACTTATAACAATTCGAGTGAAAGCGCAGAACAATTATTGATTGATGCCGATCATGCTATGTATCAAGCTAAGTTAAAAGGGCGTAATCAGTATGTTTTCTTCGAAGCGCTCGAAGAACAAAATAAATCAACCAATGTCAAAGTTGAGTATGATTTTGATAATGCGGTAAAAAATTCAGAGTTTATTGGTAATTACCAACCCTTGATTGATTTTGACAGTGGCAAGGTTATTGGTGCTGAAATACTCGTACGTTGGCAGCATCCTAAATTAGGGCTTTTGTATCCCGATTTTTTTATTCCAATTTTAGAAAAATCAGGTCAGATAGTACAGCTTGATCTGTATATGCTCAAGCTTGCGGTTAGTAAATTAAATCTATGGGCTGACTGGTTACCAAAACAATTTAAGTTGAGTGTTAACGTTTCAACATCAGGATTTGCATCTAAAGACTTTATTGGCTATTTACAAGACCAGCACCTAAAATCTGCAGATATTACTGATCGCTTATGTGTAGAAATCACTGAAGAAAGCCTCATCCTAAACGTTGACGCGGTCAAAAACCATTTAGACATTTTGAAAAGTATTAATATCCCAGTCGCCTTAGATGATTTTGGAACCGGCTTTTCATCGCTAAGTTATTTACACCAATTTTCTTTAGACTTTTTAAAAATAGATAAAAGCTTTGTTGACGACTTAAATGCAGTCAATAGTAAGGTCTTGATACTGGAAGCTGTGGTTAATTTAGCTAAATCGTTAAAGATTAAAACTACCGCAGAGGGAATTGAAACTGCGGAACAATATCAGAAGCTTAAAGAAATTGGTTGCGATTTAGGGCAAGGATATCATATTGCTAAGCCATTACTTGAGAGCGACTTTAAACGCTTCTTCTTAAACAGAGTAAGCTAAGGTTTATGTGCTAATCATCATCCACTAGTTAAACGATGTTAAGCCATAAAAGAAAGTTTGTTGTTAAATTAAAATACCCTAATTTTAAACCTCTTTGCAATTATAAATAATTTATAAAAAGATTAAAGCGCCGAGTTCTTTAATAGATACCGTTAAATAGGAAATAATATGAGTGATTTACCCTCGGCGGCTGATAAAGCAGCGGCTAAAGAAAAAAAACATATTGAACGCCAAAAGAAAATTAAAGCCAACGTTGATCAACGAATTGCTCAAGCAACAGAAGAACGCGGTGTTTTTGTAGTAATAACGGGTAATGGCAAAGGTAAAAGTACCTCTGGTTTTGGTACGGTATTGCGTGCTATTGGTCACGGCCAAAAAGCTGGCGTGGTGCAGTTTATTAAAGGCACTCAATGGGAATGTGGCGAGATGAATATTCTCAAGCAATTTGCTGTTAAGCACCATGTTATGGGAACCGGCTTTACCTGGGAAACACAAAGTACCGAAACTGATGTAGCAGCAGCAAAAGTCGCTTGGCAAAAAAGTAAAGAAATGTTGAGTGATGAAACGCTTGATATTGTTTTACTTGATGAAATGACCTACATGGTGACTTATGGCTATATTGAACTAGACGAAGTTATTGAGGCATTAAATAATAGGCCTAAAATGCAGCATGTACTTATTACCGGACGTGCTTGCCATCGCCGTTTAATCGAGTTGGCTGATACCGTATCTGAAGTTCAACCAATTAAACACGCTTTTAAAGCTGGCGTTAAAGCACAAAAAGGACTTGACTGGTAAAGTAGGTAATCTACTAAAAGCACGGGTTTCGTTATATTATCGACTCAATTAGAAGCTATATGGAAACAATGAATCACGCTTTAGCGACTTAATCTGTTCACGAAACCCCTGTAGTATTATTAACAGTAAACTAAATAGTAATATGCTAATGAACATCGAAATTAACATCAAAAACACCACAAAGCACTATGGCTGGGTCAGTATCTTTTTACACTGGTCCGTTGCGTTAACCGTTATTGGACTCTTTGCTTTAGGCTACTGGATGGTTGATCTCGATTATTACAATCCTTGGAATAAACAAGGGCCTGATCTTCATAAAAGTATTGGTATACTTTTGTTCTTTGTAATGATTTTTCGTTTGATTTGGCGCAGCGCTCAGATAAAACCAAAAGCGCTTAAAACACATAGCGATACAGAAAAAATACTTGGACATTTTATGCATTTATTTTTGTATACTGCACTGTTTATTTTAATGATCTGTGGTTATTTAATTTCTACGGCTGATGGACGTGCAATCGAAGTTTTTCAGTTGATATCCATAATGAGTTTTGGTGAGCTGTTTACTAATCAAGAAGATCTTGCCGGTGCGGTGCATAAATATCTTGCTTACTTATTGATGTGTTCTGTTGTTTTACATGCATTAGCAGCGCTAAAGCATCATTTTATCGATAAAGATAACACCTTAACAAGAATGCTTGGTTATCAGCGTTTAAACAATAAATAGACTTTATTCATACGATTAAATAAAAAAGGACTCACATGAAAAAATTATTACTTGCCTCAATATTGCCAACGCTACTTATGACATCTGCTTTCACTCCAACAGTTAATGCAGCAGACTACATCGTAGATTACAAAGGCGCGCATGCCTCCGTTAACTTCAAAATTAAGCATTTGGGTTACAGTTGGTTAACGGGACGTTTTGATAAATTTAGTGGCAGTTTTAGTTATGATGCAGCTGATTTATCTACGGCTAAAATTGAAATGTTGGTGGATACCACCAGCTTAAATACTAACCATGGCGAACGTGATAAGCATGTCCGTAGTGATGACTTTCTTGATGTGGATAAGTTTGGTAGTGCAAAATTCGTTAGCACTAGCATTACTGATAATGGTCAAAATAAATTAGCAATTAACGGCACTTTAACCTTACACGGTGTTAGTAAAGCCATTATTATTGACGCGATAAAAATTGGTGAGGGTAAAGATCCTTGGGGTGGTTACCGTGTTGGCTTTAGTGGAACAACAAAAATTGGTTTAGCTGATTTTGGTATTCCAGACACGTTAGGACCTGCTTCATCACATGTTGAATTAGAATTACATATAGAAGGCATCAGAAAATAGTCATTGGTTAAACGTCTTACCGATGTTTTTATTTTTAGACTTTATCAGATAATCATATTAATTTACTTGATAAAAATAAAGCCAGCATCAGTGCTGGCTTTATTTTTGTAAAATCACAGCGATTTTATCGGTGATATTTATAAACAGTAATAGTTTTATTGTGTTTATTTATATTTTTATTGAAAATAATACAAGACGATTCTTATGGATTAACTTACCTTTTTAAATTGTTTTCGGTAAAAGAAGCCTTGAACAAAATCAACATTTAATTGTTTTGCAAAGCATAAATCTTCTGCGGTTTCTACGCCTTCTAAGATAACCTTTTTACCGGTATTTCGCGCATAGTTGATCATCGACTCAACGAGTAACATAAAGTTACGGTTAGACCTATTAGTGACGACATATCTGTCAAGTTTGATATATTCAACAAGCTGAATCACAGCCATCGACACCATAGACTGTGGATTACAGAGATCGTCTATAGCGGTATGAATGTTATTTTTTGATAGGTTATCAATCATCGCTAAGCTCATAATAGCGTCATTTATTTCTGAATTTTCGATGAGCTCAACAATGATTTTAGATTTTTTAAAATCTTTAAAATCTTTAAATAATTTCAAAAATGGATTGTCATCCTTTAAAGTCCCCGTTGAAAAATAAGAGTCTTGGTCTAAATTAACAAAAATGTCTACCTTACTGGGAGCATAGGCGAGTTGTAATTTTTTTTGTTGGTATTCTACTTGAAACAAACTGAGTGGACTGTCATGTAAAGAAGAATAAACAAGATCAGGTCGTATCGCTAAGTTATCTTTAGTAAAAAACCGTGATAAACATTCATAGGCAAATATTTCTTGGCTTTTGATGCAAACAATAGGCTGATATTCAACGCCATAGCGCTGACTTTCCATCAGATCTATCAAAGTGGAGGGTGGAAGATGAGTTTTAGTTTTCATAAATGATCAGGTTGCCATAGGACTAACCTGTCCAACAGCTTAAATATAGTCGTATTGTAAATGATAATCATTATCATGTGAAGTTATTGGTTATATTGTTAATAAGATTAGCTCTATAGAAACATATAAATTTAGCTAAAATTACGTTTAGCTGTTAGAATTCGCGCGAATTTTTTAATGGCTGATTATTCGGCACTCACATTCAATTAAGGTGCTTTTATGTCTAAATTTTTTTATCGCGGTACTCCTGATGTTATGGGCACTCACGGCAGTGCAGGTTATAAACCTAATCGCGGCGTTAAGCTCGGTAGTGCAGCAAAACCATTAATGCTCGTTGTTGCATCAAAAGAAAGGCAGCAAGAAGTTATCGCTATTGTTACTGAGCACAATTTTATTGCTAACATTGAAATTAATGCTGATGTAAAAGAAAATATTGTTGAGCTAGAAGCGGCATTAAATGTCCCTAAAACACAGCGTTTTGATAAAACACCGAACAGAAACGATCCTTGTTCTTGTGGAAGTACTAAAAAATATAAAAAATGCTGTGGATAAATGAGTCATAGTTTTAATAAAAAAGGCTGAGAAATTATTTCTCGGCCTTTTTTATTAAAGCAATTATGGTAAAAAGAGTAAAATTGACAGATACTTACCCCTCAGTTGTTGTTAATAGGAGAGGATCATTAAGTGAAAAAAATCAGCTTAACGCAAGATGAAAATTTATCATTTAAAGTTAGCCAGCAATTATCACCACAAGAATCACAACGTTTTGATCTTTATTTTTCTATTCCCGAAGAAATGGGCATTAATGCTATTACCCTCAGTGAAGATAATTACTTTCACAGCAGTATCCGAAGCCATAGTGCTTACTTTTCTCGCCAAGTGCATTTACCTTTAGTTCGTAGCCGATTTATAAGTCAAAAAAAGGGTGATCAGGGCGACTATCGCAGTAACTTAAATTTATTTTCTTATCAATTTAGGGTCGCACTCGAAACAGATATCAAGCAAGCCCTACAAGAAAAAGATATCGAAATTTTTTATCAATATGCACTTGAATTGGTTGATCAAACACAAAGCTTGTTAAAAAAACTGCGCCGCTATACTCCTTTAGATCAAAAACTAAGTTCTTACTTTGAAAATGTAGATAATTATTTAAGCTGGTACACCGAACAGTCATTTCTTAATTTGCTTGCCAATGGACCAAAAAGCTCAGAGCATTCAGAAACCCGAGAGGTGTTGTTTGCCTTGTGTCGCCAAGAAAATAATTACCGAACAGAGCGCCAGTATAATTCAAAAATTACGCTAGCAGACCCAAATCGTATCACTAACAAAATGCGCTTGTTGCAGCGATTAAGTGAATTTGGTGTGGTCTTTAAAAGAACCACTCATGACCTAGACAATAATCTAAGACGCTTAGTTCGTGGTAGTATTACCGCTGTCGTTATGGCGTTCGTGATGTCAATTGTGCTCAACGCTCGCTCAGCATTTAACGAAGTAACTTTAGTATTGATCACTTTTTTAGGGGTGATTTATGGTGTCCGTGAAATATTTAAGGATGATCTCACACGCTATCTTTGGCGAAAAATTCAGCGAGGACGCCCTAAGTGGCAGCATGTATTTACCGATAGTATGTCTAAAAATAAAATGTCTATGCAAACCCTATGGCTTGATTATATTAAGAACAAAGACTTACCTGATATTGTTAATAAACATTTTCAACAACGCCGTCAACAAAACAAGCAAGCGGCACAACTCTTACATTTTCGCTGTAATTCAAAAGTTATTGCTAAAGAGTTTATCCCTGGCTTTAAAGAGATTCAGCACCAGATGTTTTTTAATTTAACACCTTTTGTGCGTTTTTTGAAAAAAGGAGAAGGGCGTTTATATGCTCTTGATGGCAGCAAGATATCTAATCAAGGTGTCGAACGACGTTATCAGATAAATTTAGCGGTCGTGCAAGAGCAAAAAATACCGGGTAATAAAACTAAACAATACATTCAGCGTTTTAAAATAACAATGAATCGTTCGAAAATCATTAACATCGAAGGGATGAAATCAGAACAAAATTTTGAAGGAAATCCACTTTAGTATAAGTTGGCCAGTTTATTTGCAAATATATTATTTGTCGTTGAACCGGCCGTAATAAAATTAGCGGTTAATCAATCGCTAAACTATCGAATTATCGGCCTTATAAACATCAAAATCAATCGTCTCTATTTTAACGGTTCTAAGCATACCGCCAATACCAACAAAGGCAATAACTTGAAAGTAGATACTGTTAATAATAATCTCCATATAACCTAGTTGATAAACATCAACTGCTGTATTTGCCATTAAAAATAAGCTTAAGAAAATACTCACTGAGCCCATTGATTGCAAAGCAAATTGAGTTTGACTACTTCTATCCTTCACCGCTTGGTGGGGATCTAAACGTTTGCCGGTAAGGTGCCAAACGGCTAAACCAATAAAGAGTGCATGTACCAAACTCAGTGTTACTATTTTAATTATGAAGTCGCTGGTAATCGCAAAATTATGAATATATAAATCAAATAAAATATACGAAAATAATAACACCACAGCTGAAATAATCAATAAAGGTGAAACATAATTGAACAAGTGACGTGGGGTCAAATCTGCGGTACGACTGGTACGCTTATTGGCTTTTCTCATCAGTTTAAATTGTTTACACCCAGAGACTTCTAACAACATATAGGGGATAAACTGCACCATACCAAACATTAAGGGCAATCCTTCTGCAAATTTCTGCTTATCACTATAATCTTTTGACATCAAAACATAGAACCCCAGTAATATCAGACCAATAACCAGTATTATTTGATTAAGTAATCGATAACTAACCTTAGCTACGTTCACCTGTTCAGTTGACTCAGGGTAAAGTTTTGGATAACTCTCCGGCGGAAATTTTTTTAAAACCCCATCAATTTTTTTAATTATTTGCTTAGGGTAATAGTATGAAATGAGTATAATTTGGCTTAAAAATAATGTGTAAAATAAAATGTTAATAGACATCTTCTGCTCCTTAATTGTTTTTACTGTTCATTGCACTACTAAAAGCAATACGTATTTCTGAGTCGGTTACCCCTGCCGTTTTACAGGCAGAAATAGCATTATCTAACTGTGCTAAAACATCAGCATTTAAATCCATCTTACTATTTACGATTGCATCAGGGTGAACAAAGGTACCTCGATAACCTTTGCTTTGAATGACTAAGTCTCGTTCTAATAATTTGTAAGCTTTAGCAACAGTTTTACTGTTGAGCTCTAAATCATTAGCCAATTGTCTAATCGAAGGAAGTGGGTCTCCCGGTCTAACCTTATCGCTAATAACCGCTGATTTTATTTGTTCAACGAGTTGTGTAAATAACGGCATCGGATCTTCTATATTAATGGTAATTTCCATATTTCTTTCTCTGCTCCAGTTGTTCCGTGTGTGGTGATGGTACAACTATAACCTGGATCAAGGCAAGTAAAAATAGTTTGTTTTTTGAACTATTGAGGTGTTAAGAAAAGTGTTTGTGATTTATTTTAATAAAATCAAGTTCTTGCGTGGATGTGTGGGTACAGAGGTCGTATACAATAAAGCCTGAATATTTCGGTGATATCAGTGATATCGAGATATTCAGGCTTAAGGTTATTTACAAAGGGGATTACTTAACTTCTTCTCCTGCGGCTTGTTTATCAGCATGATAGCTTGAACGCACTAAAGGCCCACAGGCTGCATGGTTAAAGCCCATCTTAATCGCTTCAGCTTGATACATATCGAAAACATCAGGGTGAACGTAGCGTTCTACCGGTAAATGATGTTTACTCGGTTGTAAATACTGACCAATGGTAAGCATAGTCACGCCATGGCTTCTGAGGTCGCGCATAACTTGTAAAATTTCTTCGTCTGTTTCACCTAGGCCAACCATTAAACCTGACTTTGTCGGTACTGCAGGATTGGCTTCACCAAATTTTTTCAGTAAATCTAACGACCATTGGTAGTTAGCGCCTGGACGTGCTTTGGTATAAAGACGCGGTGCGGTTTCTAAATTATGATTAAAGACATGTGGCGGATTAGCATTTAAAATTTCTAAGGCACGGTCCATGCGACCACGAAAATCAGGGACTAAAATCTCAACTTTAGTATTTGGTGCATGTATGGCTATTTCACTAATACAATCAGCAAACTGTTGAGCGCCACCATCACGTAAATCATCACGGTCAACCGAAGTGATCACCACGTATTTCAGTTTCATATCTTTAAGTGTTAGTGCTAACTTTTTAGCCTCATCAACTTTAGGGGCTAAAGGACGACCGTGGCCAACATCACAAAAAGGGCAACGGCGTGTACAGATATCACCTAAGATCATAAAAGTGGCGGTACCGTGGTTAAAACACTCGGATAAGTTTGGGCAAGAAGCCTCTTCACAGACTGAATGTAAGTCATGTTTACGTAGCGCTGCTTTTATACTGTCAATCCGTTCTGTCGTACGAGGTAGTTTAATACGTAACCATTTAGGCTTTCTAAGCATGGTTTCACGCTCTGAGGGCACAATTTGAATAGGGATATGCGCCATTTTTTCTGCATCACGCATTTTTGTGCCAGGGATAACTCGAGTTGTTTTAGTGGTCATTCATTTCGTCCCAACCAGTTTTATAACTGATATTATTGGTATTTAATAATTTAGCGAGGTGTTTTACTAAGGATTCACCTGCTTGAGCAGTATCTGTTAATTGACTGATATCGGCTGTTTGCACCATTTCTAGTCCTTGATAACCACAAGGATTTATCCGAAGAAAGGGCGATAAGTCCATATTTACATTCAGTGCCAAACCGTGAAAAGAGCAACCTTTACGCACTCGTAAACCTAACGATGCAATTTTCTTTTCGCCAACATAAACCCCTGGTGCGTCAGGTCTAGCTTTGGCGATAATGTTAAAATCAGCTAATGCGGCAATTAAGCCATTTTCAAGTAGCGTTACTAAATCACGCACGCCCATTTTTCGGCGACGTAAATTGATCATAAAGTAGATAACTTGTTGACCAGGGCCGTGATAAGTCACTTGTCCGCCACGATCTACTTTTACTACTTCTATATCACCCGGCATTAGCAAGTGTTCTTCTTTACCTGCTTGCCCTTGTGTGAAAACGGCTGGATGCTCGACTAACCAAAGTTCATCTTGAGTGTCTTCGTTACGATCATCGGTAAATTTTTGCATCCCTTGCCAAACCTTGGTGTAGTCCATAGTGGCAAGTTGTCGAATGATTAACGAATTTTTCAAGTTTATACTTCACTTAATTCTATTGATGCCGATTATATCCAAATAATAATAGGAATACACCGGACAAATACTAAGGTTATTATCGTTACGCTAAAGCGTAATTTTTTTAAAGAACGTAGCGGACGATATCAATAGCCGTTAATTCTGTATAAATTGTTTCTATATGCTCTTTACTGGTAACTGTCACCGCAATTGAAAGCGAATGGTAAGTCCCTTTCGAACTGGCTTTAATTTTAGGAGAGTAATCACCGGGTGCATGCTTTTGTAGTTCATTAATCACTAAATCAGGTAATTCGTCGCAAGCAACGCCCATAACTTTAAAGTTAAGTACGGTCGGAAATTCTAATAATTCATCAAACTTGGTTTTCATTTTCTCTCTCTAAATAGTACTTGGTCAATAGTCAATCTGGGGGTATTTTATCATTAATCAAATAAAATGTGATCATTGTATTTACCGCTTTTATTATTAATCACAATTTTGTCTTAATAATAAAAAACTCGGCATGAGCCGAGTTTAAAATTACAAGGTTTTTTATTTGCTAACTAGTTCACAAATTGTAGTTTCACATAGTCGACTAACTTGCTAAACATGCCGCCTTCATTAACTTCTTGCAAAGTTACTAACGGGTATTCTGCGATGTCTTCTCCGTCTAAGCGTAAAAATAGTTTACCAACAACGGTTCCCTTAGCTAACGGCGCTTTTAATTGTTGGTCAAGTTCAATACTGGCGGCTAAATTTTTACGTTGACCACGCGGGACTGTAATAGGTGTATCGAGTAAAATACCCAAGTCGACTTCTTTTACATCGCCCATCCAAACTCGATTGGTAGCAAACTTATCACCCGCTTTATAAGGGGTATAGGTTTCGAAGAAACGAAAGCCATAATTAAGTAACTTTTTACTCTCAACTTTTCTTGCTCGTTCGCTTTCCGTACCCATAACAACACTGACTAAGCGCATTCCACCTTTAGTAGCGGATGAAACTAAACTGTAACCTGCCTGAGCGGTATGACCGGTTTTTAAACCGTCAACATTCATACTTTTATCCCATAATAAATTATTACGGTTGTATTGTTTAATATTGTTATAACTAAAGACTTTTTGGCTGTAAATTTTATATTCTTCAGGTACATCTCGAATAAGTGCCATTGCTAGTGTTGCCATATCACGAGGTGTTGTCTTGTGTTCTTGGCTGTCTAAACCGTGACTGTTTTCAAAGTAACTACTACTCATCCCTAGTTGTGCGGCATGACCATTCATTAACTGAGCAAATGCACCTTCGCTACCGGCAATATGTTCAGCCATAGCAACACAAGCATCATTACCTGAAGCGACAATAATCCCTTGATTTAATAACTCTACAGAAACTTCGGTACCAACTTCAATAAACATAAGCGATGAACCAGGGAAGTTCTTTGCCCAAGCTTTTTCACTGACTTTGACTAAGTCAGTGTTGTTGATATTACCACTTGCTAATTCTTTACCTATGATATAACTGGTCATCATCTTTGTTAAGCTGGCTGGCGCTAACAAAGCATCGGCATTACTCTCTGCAAGAACTTTACCGGTATTGAAGTCAATAAGGATATGACCTTTTGCTTTAACTTCTGGTGGTGATGGAATAATGGTTAACGCTTGGGAAAAAGATGAAAAAGTTAAAGAAATTGCGCCTAAAAGGCAGAGAAGTTTTGTTGAGGTTTTAGCCGTTTTTTTAGCTAATGGGTAAGTCATAATATTCCTACGAAACTGAATGATAAAAGAAGAATTTTTCAGCAGTATACCATCTTTGTTACTGATTGCTATGGTGCTATCGTGGCAAATTGTTACGAATGATTACTTCAGACTGAATGCTTTTGGATAACCTGATTTTTTTAAACTGGTCAATAGGGTGTTTAACGCCTCTTCATCGTTGATTGGGCCGATTTGTACACGAAAAAGGCCATCGTTCATTGGGATTATGGTATTTATTTGATATAAATTCTCTAGGGCTTGGGCTGTTTTATTGGCAAGGACTTCATTCTTAGTGGCGAAAACTTGAATATATTTACGTTGTTCGCTATCTGTAGGTAAGTTATTTTCAGTCAGTTTTTGTTTTATCTCAGTAACAGCAAAATCAGTAATGGCAGTGATCGTTACATTAGCCACGCCTGTTTTCATCATACCTAGTTTATAAGCCGCGCTGTACGATAAATCAATAATACGGTTTTGATGAAATGGTCCACGGTCATTTACTCTAACAATTACTGATTGACTATTGGCGTTGTTAGTTACTTTTAAGTAAGTGGGTAGGGGTAAATTTTTATGAGCCGCACTCATAGCGTACATATTATAAATTTCACCATTTGAGGTCAAATGACCATGGAATTTTTCGCCATACCAAGAAGCAATACCCGTTTGGCTAAAATTTTCAGCACTTTTTAATACTGAATAAGTTTTACCACGCACCTGATATTGGCTTTTATTACCCCCTCTACTATGGGGCTCTGCTCTTGGTGTAATATTAATAAGTTCACTTGCCGTAGGCGCTCGGCTGGGCATACTATCTTTGTGTTGTTGATAGCGTCCGGTATTGACACTGCAGGCAGAAATCGAGACTAAAAGCGTGATCATTAATAGTTGTATTTTCACTGGCAGATTCTTTTTATGTTGTTAATCAATTTAAGCAATAAAACGCTTATGGGTGCTAATCGCCATCAGCATGCCAAAACCTGCAAGTAATGTCACCATTGATGTTCCGCCGTAACTGACTAAGGGCAAAGGAACGCCAACAACAGGCAATAAGCCTGACACCATACCTATGTTCACAAAGACGTAAACGAAAAAGGTTAAAGTTATACTACCGGCTAATAGTTTTGTGAATGCATGGTCGGCATGGACAGCAATCCATAAGCCTCGCATCACTATCATTAAATAGACACTGAGCAGTACTGCGACACCTACAAAGCCAAATTCTTCACTAAACACCGCAAAAATAAAGTCGGTATGGCGTTCAGGTAAAAATTCCAGTTGTGACTGTGTACCTTGTAACCAACCTTTGCCATGCAAACCACCTGAACCAATGGCTATTTTTGATTGAATAATATGATATCCAGAGCCAAGTGGGTCTTGCTCTGGGTCAAGAAAAGTTAATACACGCTGCTTCTGATAGGGCTTCATCAAAAACATCCAAAGAACGGGGGCAAATGCCGATGCTAAGCCAATACAAGCGATAATTAGCTTCCAGCTTGCTCCGGCAAGAAAAATCACAAAAATACCTGAACTGGCGATTAACAGTGACGTACCTAAATCAGGTTGCTTAGCAATTAATAAGGTTGGTAATAACACTAAAATAAATGCAATGGTGATGGTAGATATTTTAGCGGGTAAGTCATATTGGCTAACGTACCAAGCGATCATAATGGGGACAATCAGTTTCATTATTTCAGAAGGCTGAAATTTCATAAAACCCAAGTCTAACCAACGCTGTGCGCCTTTACCTATATGACCGAATAATAGTACGGCGATTAAGAGCAGCAAACCTAAAATAAATACTGGCACCGCCCATTTTTGATAGGAAAGGGGCGGGATTTGAGCAACGGCGAACATCACCAATAATGCTATACCTAAGCGGGTTATTTGACGGTAAACAATGGCTGTTTCTTGGCCACCTGCACTATAAACAACAAATAGCCCTAAGGTCATTAATGCTAAAATACCCAACAAAAGAGGCAAGTCAATATGAATTCTTTGCCAGAAACTTCGCTGTTTTTGTTGGTCATGACCAATATTACGCACTAGTTACGTCCTGTGTTTTTGTCAACACCATAAACATTATTGTGTTGTGGATGCTTACTTTTATCGGTACTAATAATGACTCTATCACCAAAATATTGATCCATAACTTGGCGTGCTACCGGCGCAGCATTAAAACCACCACCACCTTCCAAAACATTTTCAACGACAACCGCAACCACTATTTCTGGATTCTCATAAGGAGCAAAAGCCACAAACATAGCATTGTTTCGCTGCTTTTCTTTAGTGGCTTCTGCATCATATTTCTCATCTTGTTTTTTTGCAATAAGTTGTGCTGTACCCGACTTTCCTGCGGCGTCATAGCGAGCACCTTTAAATGCAGGATATTTCTTTTGTGCCGTGTTATGCATAGCATCAAGCACTAAACTCCAGTGCTTACTGTCTTTTAAAACAATAGGGGGTTTATCATCATATTCTGCCATTTTAGTGACCATTTTATTGATAATATTAACATTACCCTCAGTCTCAGCGGTGGTGATTTCCTCATTGATTTTAACTTCTTCCGCGACTAACTCTGCAGTAGCACGTAAAAAATGTGGGATTTTTATGTCGCCTTTATTCGTTAAAATAGAAAAAGCTTGAGCTAGCTGTAACGGTGTTACTGTCCAGTAGCCTTGACCAATACCAACAGCGATTGTATCGCCGGTATACCAAGGTTTATTGTATCGACTACGCTTGGTTTCTCTACCAGGCAAAATAGCGCGTTTATCTTCCCAGATATCAACACCCGTAAGATCGCCAAAACCAAATTTTTCCATCATGTCGGTAATCGTATCAATATCTAATTGATACGCTAAATTATAAAAGAAAACATTACATGAGTGTTCAATGGCTTGATTAAGATCTACCCAGCCATGGCCGGGGGCCCACCAATCGCGGTATTTACGTTCAAGACCTTTTAGCTGAAACCAGCCAGGGTCGTAGAAGCGTGATTCATTGGTAATTACACCTGCTTCTAATCCTGTTAATCCGAGCAAAGGTTTGACTGTCGAGGCGGGTGGGTAACCTTGTACACTTCGATTAAGTAATGGTCTGTCGTTTTTAGGATTAAGTAATTTACGATAGTTTTTACTACTAATGCCATGAACAAATAAGTTTCCATCATAACTTGGGTTTGAATACATGGCCAATATTTCACCACTTCGTGGATCAATTGCTACTACAGCGCCACGCTTGCCTGCTAAGGCACGTTTAGCAATCATTTGTAATTCAATATCAATACTCAGGGTTAAGTTTTTTCCTGATATTGGGGGCGCATAATCAAGCGTTCTTATAATGCGACCTTGATTATTTATTTCAACTTCTTGATGACCAATAGTGCCATGAAGTATATTTTCATAATATTTTTCTAAACCAAGCTTACCTATATTACGCGTTGCTGCATAATCTTCATCTAAATCTTCTTCGGCCAAACGAATTGAATCTTTAAGGTTAATGCGGGCAACATAACCCAAGGAGTGGGTCGTTAAATCACCAAATGGGTAATATCTTTTAAGACGAGCATCAATAAAAAAACCAGGGAATTTGTGTTGATTGACAGAAAATAATGCAACTTGTTGTGCGCTTAACCGCGAGTGCAGTTCTACTGGTTTAAAGCGTCGTTTGCTTTTTAGTGCTTCAAAAAGTTTTTGCTGCTTTTCTTCACTGATATCAAGCAACTCACTGACTTCTACAATGTGTTTCTTCAAATCAACCGTTTGCTCAGCAATAACCTCAAGCGAATATACGGGTTTGTTATCAGCAAGTAGAATGCCATTACGATCGTAAATTAGTCCGCGATTAGGTGCAACGGGAAGGAGTTTGATTCGATTGGAATTAGAGCGAGTTTGATATTTTTCATAAGAATTAATTTCTAACTCGTAGATATTGCTAATTAAGGTTAACAATAAAGCGAGTATACCGATAAAGGCAATAAATGTTCTGCGCGCAAATAAATTAGCTTCTGCCGAATGGTTTCGAATAGCAACACGTTTGTTCGATGCCATTATTACTCTCGGTGATACGGGTGATTATTGTTAATGCTCCAAGCTCGATACAGACTTTCAGCAACAACAATACGCACCATTGGATGTGGCAAGGTTAATGGCGATAAAGACCATTTTTGTTCTGAAGCTTTAATACAAGCGGGGGCTAAACCTTCGGGGCCACCAATAAGTAAAGCAACATCGCGGCTGTCTAATTGCCAACGCTTAAGTTGTTGGGCAAGCTGTGGTGTTGTCCACGGTTTACCTTCCACTTCAAGCGTAACAATACGGTTACCTTTTGGAATTGCGTTTAGTAATAATTCGCCTTCTTTTTCTAGAATGCGAGCTATATCGGCGTTTTTACCACGCTTACCTGGCGGGATTTCTACTAAATGAAACGACATGTCGCGCGGAAATCGACGACAATATTCGTTAAAGCCTTGAGTAACCCATGCTGGCATTTTATTGCCAACAGCATATAAGGTAAGTCGCATAATAGTTTAGTTAACCTTCACTATTAGCTTAGTTCCACAATTCTTCTAACTGGTAACGGTCACGAATTTCGTCTGTCATTACGTGAACAATTAAATTGCCTAAATCAACTAACGCCCATTCGCCAACATCATTACCTTCAATACCTAACGGCTCAATACCTTTAGCGCGGCATTCGATGGCAACTGATTGTGCAATAGATTTAACATGGCGATTCGAGTTACCTGAACAGACAACCATATAATCAGCAAAGCCTGATTTTTTTCCGATGTCTAAAGTCGTGATGTCACGACCTTTCATTTCTTCGATTTTTTCAATAACAAATGCGTTTAACGCTTCAACTTGCAAGGGAATTACTCTTAGTGTAAATAATAATGCGCTATAATATCATCATTTTTTCTGCAGGTTAACTAGCAAATTATTTTTGATAGAGTTTTTTTTCAATAATGTAATGATGTACGCATTCTGTTAAGTGATTATTGTGTTTATTATTGCTTAAAAGTTGTTGGCGTATTTCACTTGAAGAAATATTAAGCGACTGGTTTTGATGGAAAATAATGCCGCCGGCATCTTGTTGCTTTATTTCTGCTAGGTCATCTATTTGATGGTTTTTTAATAGTTCTTGGGTGGCGGTATTAATTTGATTTAATTGATAGCCAGGTCGAATATTGACGACAATATGGCATAGTGACAAAATAGTTTGCCATTGATGCCATAGGGTAAAGTTAAGGAACGAGTCCATACCTATGATAAAGAAAATCCGACTGTTGGGTTGTTCTTGTTTTATTTCACGTAGACTTGTTACGGTATAAGAAGCGCTATGTCGTTTTAGTTCGCGATTATCAAGCTGAAATAATGGCTGCTGTTGGCAAACAAGGTTCACCATAGCTGTTCGGTGCTTAGCGCTGGCTGTTGTGGTGTTTTTATGAGGTGGCAAATGCGCAGGTAAAAAGAAGAGTTGTTCAACATTAAGCCATGCTGCTGTTTCTTTAGCTGTTTCAATATGGCCATTATGAATAGGGTCAAACGTTCCCCCCATTATGGCAATATTTTTCTTAATTTCGCTTACTCGTTTAGCCGAATTCATAATCTAAATTGAATTTTTTGGTGGTTTGTCCGTGATAGAGACTTATACAAACATCTGCCAATAATATAAAAGGGTTAAAGTCACTACTGGTTTTACTGATCAAATCAGTTTGTGCTAAACGCGCTTGAGCTTGGTAAATATTGTCACGACTAATATGGTTAAGGGCATACTGATACAGAGGTTTCTTTTTATCCCAAATCCGGTATTTTTTATAAATACTATCGATACTCTCACCTTGTTCAATTTGCTCTAGCATAGTTGATAATTGCGTTATCTCTTTGTGAATAAACCAAATAAGCTGACCGATTGCAGCCCCTTCGTGTTGCAGTTGATCTAACATGCCAATGCACTTTGGCAGGTCACCACTAAGTAAGGTATCAACCACCTGAAAAGGATTGAATTTTGCTTGTTTAATCAGTAATTTTTCTGCGTCTTCAGCAATAATTAGTTGTGTACCAAACAGCAATGAAAATTTTTGTAACTCTTGCTCTAAAGCCGGTAAGTTACCTTCAAAAAGCTCTATCATCAATGGGGTAACATCGTGATGAATATTTAATTTATGCTGTTTGATTTGTTGATTTAACCACTGTTGTAATTGACGACCTTCAATATCATAAAGGGGGACAAAACAACCTAACTGTTCTAATGATTTAAACCATTTTCGTTTTTGACCCGCACTGTCAATTTTAGGACCATGAAAGATTAGCTGTACATCAGGATGAAAGTTTTCACTGAGTTTAAGTAGTATTTTACTGCCGGCGTCAGCTATTTTTCCGGTGACTAGTTCTATTTCAATGATGCGTTGTGCTGAAAATAAGCTCATCGCTTGATACTCTTCAACCAAAAGGTTCCAGTCAAATTTATCGTCAGCACTAAAACGGATAACTTCACTAAATCCCTGTTGCTGACAGTGCTGTTTTATTGTGGTTAAGCTGTTGTTCTTTTGCCAAGGCTCATCACCAAAAACTAACCAAACAGGCTTAAAGCCCTGATTGAGGGTGTTAGATAGCTGGTTATGATAGATCCGCATTAGATTTTAATCGTAGAGAGGTCGCGTAAGATTTTATTAGCCGCTTCTTTGCGCATTTCGCTTAACATTAATTCCAGTTCCCGACTTTTAGCAAGCGCAATATTGGGATCATCTTGATAATCGCGATTAAGTTCAAAAACAAAAGAGCGAACATCCTTTTGTGAAAGTACTAGCTGATATCTAACGGTATAAATCAATTCGTATTCTGCCACTTGCCCATTTGGAAATACGGATAAGGTGCGACGGTTTAGGCTGTCTTTTGAAAGTTTAAGTTGCGGGACATTCTCTGTAGCCTGGCTCAGCAACTTTATTTTATTTATCGTTAAGTGCTGCTTAACTTGGCGAGTAAGCTCCCCAAATTTATCAGCGGAACTTAAGTGCAAAGTTTGCAGTTGCGGCGATAATAAATAATCACCGCGTAAAGCAAAGCCACAGCTTGATAAAAACAAGGTGAATAACACCAAAGTAGCCGCGGCTACCCGTGTTTGGTGTTTTGTCGTTTTTTTGTGCATATGGCTCATTTTTATTACCTTTGTAGGACTTTTTCGCGATTAGTTAGCAACAATGTTTAAAAGTTTACCCGGTATATAGATAACTTTACGAATTGTCTTATCATCAATAAAGCGGACCACTGTTTCATCACTCAAACCTAAGGCTTCAACTTCTTCTTTGTTGGCGTTGGCTGAAACGGTAATTTTTGCACGTACCTTACCGTTAACTTGCACGATAATTAACTTCTGGTCTTCAACCAAAGCACTCTCATCAACGATAGGCCAAGATGCTTCTTCAATCGAAGCATTATCGTTATTAGCGCCACCTAATGTTTTCCAAATTTCATGACACATATGTGGTGTAATTGGTGTCAACATTATAATGACCGCGCGAACGGCTTCTTGCATAACCGCTCTGTCTTCAACACTGACTAAACTTGCTTTCGATAAATGGTTCATTAATTCCATAATTGAAGCTATAGCTGTATTAAAGGTGTTTCTTCGGCCAATATCATCACTGACTTTTGCTATAGTTTTGTGTAACTCGCGGCGTAATGTTTTCTGCGCTGCATTCAAGGTTAATGTGCTCAATAAAGCCACTTCGCCATGTTCTTTTACTTGTTCGCTAAAATCAAAGGCGAGTTTCCAAACACGCTTTAAGAAACGGTGTGCACCTTCAACACCTGAATCAGACCATTCAAGGGTTTGCTCTGGTGGTGAAGTAAACATAATAAATAAACGTACAGTATCTGCGCCATATTTGCCGATAACTTCTTGTGGGTCGATGCCGTTATTTTTTGACTTTGACATTTTACTCATACCAGCAGAAATAACTGGTTTGCCATCAAGCTTGCTAACAGCCGAAGTAACTTGTCCTTTTTCATCACGCTCAACGTCTACATCTGTTGGTGAAATCCAATCTTGACCACCATTATCTGCCTCGCGGTAATATGTATCTGCTAGAACCATGCCCTGACATAATAACTTTTTAAACGGTTCATCACAGTTTACTAAACCTGCGTCACGCAATAACTTGTGGAAAAAGCGTGCGTAAAGTAAATGCAAAATAGCATGCTCAATCCCACCGATGTATTGATCAACCGGTAGCCAATAATTTGCTTTGGCGGGATCAATCATTTGTGTATCATCGTTCGGTGAACAGTAACGTGCGTAATACCAAGAGGATTCCATAAACGTATCAAAGGTATCAGTTTCACGGAATGCTTCTTCACCGTTATAAGTGGTTTTTGCCCACTCAGGATTGTCTTTAATCGGTGATGTAACGCCATTCATGATGACATCTTCAGGCAATTCAACGGGTAACTGGTCAAGAGGTACCGCGACAGATTCACCATTTGCTAGGTGCATCATAGGAATGGGAGTACCCCAATAACGCTGACGAGAAACACCCCAGTCACGCAATCGGTAGTTAACTTTTACAGAGCCTTTATTTTCACTGATTAATTTTTCTGATATCGCTTTAAAGGCCGCTTCAAAGTCTAAACCGTCGTATTCGCCTGAATTAATTAATAATCCCTTTTCAGTAATTGCTGCCTTACTGAAATCGTCGTCTTTGCTACCAGCAATAACTTGGGTAATCTCCAAGCCGTATTTAGTGGCAAATTCGAAGTCACGTTGGTCGTGGCCAGGAACAGACATTACCGCACCTGAACCGTAATCCATTAAGACAAAGTTTGCTGCCCAAACTGGAACGATGTTACCGGTTAGTGGGTGAATCGCTTTAAGACCGGTATCGGCACCTTTTTTCTCCATCGTTGCCATATCGGCTTCGGTAGATTTATTGGTTTTGCATTCAGTGATAAAGTCGTTCAATGCAGGGTTGTTTTTTGCTGCAGCTAAAGCCAGTGGATGCTGCGCAGCAAGTGCTACGTAAGTAACTCCCATGAGTGTATCTGGACGTGTGGTGTAGATGTCAAAGCTTTCATCTGAATCTGCAACTTGGAAGGTCATTTCAATACCTTCGCTGCGGCCAATCCAATTACGTTGCATAGTCTTAACTTGTTCAGGCCATTCAGTAAGTTGGTCTAAATCTGTAAGTAACTCTTCAGCGTAATCAGTAATTTTAATAAACCACTGTGGAATTTCTTTACGTTCAACCGGTGCGCCTGAACGCCAACCACGTCCGTCAATAACCTGCTCGTTTGCCAATACTGTTTGATCAACGGGATCCCAGTTGACCGTAGCATTTTTCTTATAAACTAAACCTTTTTCGTAAAGTTGCGTAAAGAACCATTGTTCCCATTTGTAATAGTCTTTTTTACAAGTCGCTAATTCACGGCTCCAGTCGTAAGCAAAACCCAGTGATTGTAATTGGTTACGCATGTAATCAATATTTTCATAGGTCCATTTAGCCGGCGCTGTTTTGTTTTTAATTGCCGCATTTTCTGCAGGCAAACCAAATGCGTCCCAACCCATAGGTTGCATAACATTTTTGCCTTGCAGGCGCTGATAGCGAGAGATAACATCGCCTAAACTATAATTACGCACATGCCCCATATGTAAACGTCCACTTGGATAAGGGAACATAGCAAGACAGTAATATTTTTCTTGGCCGGGCTTTTCTTCGGCTTTAAAGGTATTGTTATCAGTCCAAAATTTTTGAACTTGCGCTTCGATAGCTTGGGGATTGTAAATGGATTCCATTAAAGATTTCTCAAACACTTTAGAATGTGGTGTTCATTAGCCAATCAATAGTAAATTGACCGCGATCATGAACGCATAAAAATAATGGCGATAGAATACCTTATATACCTGTCTCACATCAAGATACTGTTTTGAGCATATTGAAGTAAAGTAAGGATATGTTATAGTTTTTAGGAGTTTATTTGATTTGTTTTTCTATAAAGCTATGACTAGCTATACTTAATCTATAAGTCGTCGAGGAATGTGTTATGAAATCAAAAAATAGTGTTTTTCAAGAGCTTTATCAAGCTTTAGTTACATGGGCTGAAGATGTTAACCAGCATGAGATAACTGATATCGTTAACAAAGTAGAGCAAAGTAAGCTTTACTTGCAAGCGGCAGAAAAATTACCCGAAGAGAAAGTTAAGCAGTTTGTTGATAATTTACGTTTTGATATCAACGAATTTATTATTCAAAATGAAGCACAAGCCAAACATTCCCTTTATTTAGGCTTAATCAATGAGTCTTTCTGGAAAAATATGCAAGCGATCACTGATAAGTCACAAGTGGAGTGGTCAGAGCTTGATGAAGATATTAAGCATCGTGGTCTATATAAAACGGGCGACTTTATTGGTTTTGGTTTGTTAGAGTGCCAGCATTGCCAAGAAAAAGTAACATACAGTCATGCGGCGGATGTTGTTGATTGTTTTACTTGCGGCGGTAGTTCTTTTATTAGGTTACCCTTTGCTCCTTAAAACGAAGCTGGGACGCCACTAAAATTTACTAATTATTTAAAATGAGGGTACACTGGCAGTATTAAATTTATTAATTATTATACGCTTGTTTTTTAAGCGTTATCAGTGAGATATTGCATGCCTTCATCCGTTAAGTTAACTTCTTCAATTACTCGGTTACCTGTTGAAAAATTAACTGCTCAATTATCTGCTGAGCAGTTTTCTAATGCTGAAGTCACTCCTGATGTAGAGCAAATTATTATCGGTCATGCTCGCGCTAAAGAGGCGCTTGAATTTGGTTTGTCAATGGAGGCACCCGGTTTTAATGTTTTTGCTATGGGAGAGCATGGTACGGGTAGACAAACCTTAATTAAACAAATGTTAGCGACAACCGCTGGCAATCAAGAAACACCTTATGAATGGTGTTATATCAATAATTTTGATGATGTTCATGCACCGCACAACCTCTATTTAAGTCCCGGAGATGGTAAACAATTATTGGCACGTATCAATACTTTTATTGATGAATTATTAGACTTATTTCCTGAGATTTTTGATAACCCAAGTTATCAACGACAAAAGTCGGCGGTTGATCGCGCATTTAATAAAAAATATGATCAAGCCATCGCTGAAGTCGAAGAAAGTGCTTTAAAAGATAATGTTTTATTGTTTGAAGAAAATGGAGAGATTGGTTTTTCTCCGCTGGTTGAGGGAAAACCTTTAAATGATAAAGAATTTGCCGGTTTAGATGAAGGCAAACGTGCTGACTTTTATCTGTTGTTAGATAAATTAGAAAATTTCCTCTCTGAAAAATTGATCGAATTACCACAATGGAAACGCATCTCATCTGATAAATTACGTAAATTAAAAAATGAGACAGCAGAACAAGCTATTAGGCCATTTCTAGAAGAATTAGAGCATGAGTTTGCCAGTAATATTGGCGTGTTAAAATACTTGTCAAAAGTAAAAACCCATGTAGTTGATACTGTTTTAGAAATTCTTGTTGATGAAAGTGTTGAGAACAGAAACGATAAAGATGCGCGTAAACTTATGGTTGAACAATTTTTACCTAATTTACTTGTTTCTCAAAAACCTGATGCTGGCGCTCCTGTTATTTATGAGCAAAACCCAACCTTTCAAAACTTATTTGGCCATGTTGATTTCGCGAGCTTTCAAGGAAGCACCTATACCAGTTATCGATTAATTAGACCTGGAGCGTTACATAAGGCTAATGGCGGTTATTTAATTTTAGAGGCAGACAAGCTACTCAATCAACCCCTTGTCTGGGCACGTTTAAAATTAGCGCTTAAATCACAAGAAATTACCATTGAAAATCCTTACTCTGAATATAGTCAACCGGGCTCATTTAGCTTACAACCTGAAAAAATTCCATTAAACGTTAAAGTTATATTGCTCGGTGACCCCGAAATTTATTACATGTTGCAAGACTATGATCAAGAGTTCACCGAATTATTTAGGGTCTTAGCAGACTTTGATCAGTATCTTGAAAGTAACGAAGAAAATCTTAATGATTACGCTCATTTGATTCGCCAGCGTGCACATAAATACAACTATCCACATGTCAGTAATGAAGCTGTATTAGAGCTAGTGCGCTATGCATTGAGACGTGCAGAGCATCAACATAAAATTTCGGCTAATATTGTTCAAGTAAACGACTTACTTGATGAAGCTTTTTATTTGTGGAAGAAAACAGACAACAAAGGTCATTTAACTGCCAGCCATGTTGCTTTAGCGCTTGCAGCTAAACAGCGAAGAACTGGCCGAATGAGTGAGGCATGGTTAGGTGAAATAAAAGAAAAACAAGTATTGATTGACACCCAAGGGCACCATATCGGTAAAGTAAATGGTTTAACTGTCTTAGAAATAGGGGACAGTGTTTTTGGAACGCCTGCGCGCATCACAGCAACCGTTTATGCGGGAAGTGAAGGCGTCACCGATATAGAAAGAGAAGTAGACTTAGGTAAGTCTATTCACTCCAAAGGTGTGCTGTTATTAACCGGGTATTTAGGACATAAATACGGGCAAGGTTTTCCAGTGTCAATTTCTGCCAACCTTGCAATAGAACAGTCTTACGGACATATTGATGGTGACAGTGCGTCTATGGCGGAACTTTGTGCGCTTATTTCTGCTATTTCTTTACTGCCAATTAAACAAGGCTTTGCCATTACTGGTTCGATTAATCAGCACGGAGGTGTGCAATCAATTGGTGGCGTTAATGAAAAAATTGAAGGTTTTTATCGTTTATGTAAAGACGAAGGCTTAACGGGAAAGCAAGGGGTTATTATTCCGCGCACCAATGTTAATAATCTGATGTTAGCGGACGATGTTATTGAAGCGGTTAAAAACAACCAATTTGCCATTCACGCTGTTGAAGACATTGATCAAGCATTAGAGTTGCTGATGAATGAACCCGCTGGAGAAATTAGTCGAACGGGGCGCTACCCAAGAAAATCTATTCATGGTTTAGTTTTAAATAAACTTTCACTTTTTTCTGATTTGTTAACGGGTGCTGACGAGTAATTAAAATATTATCTACGTTTAACTGATTTTAATATAGGTCAGGCATATATAAGCGTCTGGCCTTTTTTATATCAATGTCTACATAAAATGACCGATATAGCTCAGGCCACAGAGGATTACTTGTCAGTATTTGTAATTTAACCATAGCCGTTTCTTTTTCACGGTCAATCTCATTACCCCTGTTATTTATCTTTATTGGTATTAAATACATTTTTCTGATTGTTTTTTGAACAAAATGATTTATATACCTTGAATAATAAATAAATGTCAGTATAATGCGCGCCTCGATAACAGTGATTCTGACTTGAATATTTTCTTTCACACTGGTTATACGAAATGAGTGGGGTTTTCCGCCCAATAGACTTCTTAGCTAATATTCTTTATTAGCCCTATGTTCTTTAGTGAACGTGCCTTAAGTCTTCCTGGTGGTTTCCTCGTATATAACGCGGAATGTTTTGGTTACTTTTAACCTATTCCGCCACAAGAGAAGACAAAATTTATGACTACTTCTAACGATGCTCCTGTGAGCTTTGACTCTTTAGGTTTGCCTGAAACTTTATTATCTGCTGTAAAATCTATCGGTTTCGAAAACTCAACTGATATTCAAGCAAAAACTATTCCGCCATTATTAGCTGGTAAAGATGTTTTAGGTGAAGCACAAACAGGTACAGGTAAAACTGCTGCCTTTGGTTTACCTGCATTGGCTAAAATTGATGTTTCATTGAAAAAGCCACAGTTAATGGTGTTAGCACCAACACGTGAATTAGCGATGCAAGTTGCTGAAGCAATTGAAAGCTTCGGTAAAAATATGAAAGGTTTATTGGTTGCTACTTTATACGGTGGTCAATCATACCAGCCACAATTTCAACAATTAGAGCGTGGCGCTCAAGTTGTTGTTGGCACACCTGGTCGTTTAATGGATCACTTACGTCGTAAGAGTCTAAAACTAGGTAACTTATCTTTTTGTGTACTTGATGAAGCTGATGAAATGCTTAACATGGGTTTCCTTGAAGACATTCAGTGGATACTTGACCATTTACCAGAAACGACGCAAATGGCTTTGTTCTCTGCAACTATGCCACCAGCAATTCGTAAAATTGCTAACCGTTTCTTAAAAGATCCAGAACATATTAAAATTGCTGCTGTTAAACAGTCAAAAGCAAATATTTCTCAATTTGCTTGGAAAGTTAGTGGCATTCGTAAAATTACCGCTTTAGAGCGTATAGCTGAAATCGTTGATTACGATGCGATGATAGTTTTCGTACGTACTCGTAGCGACACGGTAGAAGTTGCAGAACAATTAGAGCGAGCTGGTTACCCAGCATTAGCTTTAAACGGCGACATGAACCAAGCACAGCGTGAACGTTGTATCGAACAAATGAAATCAGGTAAGTCATCTATATTAGTGGCAACTGATGTTGTTGCTCGTGGTTTAGATATTCCACGTATTTCATTAGTGGTTAACTATGATTTACCAGGCGACAATGAAGCTTATGTTCACCGTATCGGTCGTACAGGTCGTGCAGGTCGTGAAGGTATGTCAATTGCATTTGTTCGTCCTCGCGAAATGCACTCTCTACGTCATTACGAACGTTTAACTTCAGGTGTTATTAACACTTATGAATTACCAAATATTGAAGAAATTGGTAAAAAACGTATTGAACGTACACGTGTTGAAATGGCACAAATTGTTGCAGATAAAGATTTAGTAAACATGCGTGAAATTGTTGAAGCAATGGCCAATGAATCAGAGCTTTCTATGACTGATTTAGCTGCAGCTTTATTGTTCCAAAAACAATTAAACCAGCCATTACAACCAAAAGAAGATCCTAAGCCTCGTCGTGAAACGCGTGAGCGTAGTGACCGTGATTCTAGAAGTGAGCGTGGTGGTCGTAACGAAAGTCGTGGCGGCAGAAATGAACGTGGTGGTGAACGTGGCGCTGAGCGTGGTGGCGAACGTGCTCCTCGTAAAGTTAAAGTTAACCGTACCGACGTTGATTGGCAGACATACCGTTTAGAAGTAGGTAAAGAGCATGGTGCACGTCCTGGTGATATCGTTGGCGCAATCGCTAACGAAATTTCGTTAGATAGTAGCTACATTGGTGCAATTAACTTACATGATAAACATACTTATGTTCAGTTACCAAAAGGCATGCCAGAGAAATCATTTGAGCAATTAAAGCGTGTTAAAATTCGTCGTCAATCATTAGAAATTACGGTTTCAGATGTTAAAACGGTTGAATCAACACCAACAACTGATCGTCCTCGTAAACGTCAAGAGCGTTCTAATCGTCCTAGCTAGTCGATAAATAAATAATAAAAAGGTACGTATATCGTACCTTTTTTTATGCCTGTAATTTACCAAAAAGCATGAATACTTTAGCGTTAATTAGTCATGTAAACATAACTGAACAGCTGTTGGCTAAGCACTATATGGCTTGTCTCGACGTCGAATACATTCCGCACAGATAGCACGTACATTTTCTGTTACGCTGCGATGTTTTATTAGATTTGCTTTGCGCTATCTCTTCATTGAAAACCTAGTAATAATGCACCCATTGATTCTTTAAGAGAGATAAACATGACTGATGTAAAAAATCCACTTAACCTTCGTGGTATAGAATTCACTGAATATGCGACACCCGATTCAGATTTTATGGAAAACGCTTTTTATGGTTTTGGTTTTTCAAAAACGAAAAAGTTTAAAGGTCGTGATATCGATTACTTTAATCAAAATGATATTCATTTTTTATTAAACAATGAAAAAGCAGGCTTTTCAAAAGAATTTGCTAAAAGCCATGGTCCTGCTATTTGCTCTATGGGCTGGCGTGTAGACGATGCTGATTTTGCTTTTGAAGAAGCGATTAAGCGTGGTGCTAAATCTGCGGCTAACGAAGACAACAAATTACCCTATCCAGCTATTTTTGGTATTGGTGACAGTTTAATTTATTTTATTGAGAAATTTGCAGCATCAACGACTAATCCGGGTTCTATCTACGAAGATGACTTTGAAGCGATTGACGCTCCGGTTATTAACGAAGATAAAGGTTTTTTACGTGTTGATCATTTAACGAACAATGTTCATCAAGGTACGATGGAGCATTGGGCTAATTTCTATAAAGATATTTTTGGCTTTACCGATGTGCGCTACTTTGATATTAAAGGTGAGAAAACTGCACTAATTTCATACGCGTTAGCATCGCCTTGTGGCACTTTCTGCTTACCAATTAATGAAGGTAAGGGTAAGAAGAATAACCAAATCGATGAGTACTTAGATGAGTATAACGGTCCTGGTGTTCAGCATTTAGCCTTTATCAGTGATGACTTAGTTGGTTCTTTAGACAAGTTAGATAAAAATATTATTGATACCCTTGATATCGTCCCTGAGTATTATGATGACGTATTTAAACGCATTCCTTGGGTTAAAGAAGATCATAAACGCATTCAAGATCATCAAATTCTTGTCGATAGCCAAAAAGAAAACTCGTATTTATTACAAATTTTCACTAAAAATATTTTTGGTCCAATCTTTATCGAAATGATTCAGCGTGTTGACGACCAAGGTTTTGGAGAAGGCAATTTTACCGCTTTGTTTAAATCTATTGAGCTTAACCAAATGGAAAAAGGTACCGTTTAATTTTTATAAATTAGCGGTATAATGATTAAAGGTCTGCTTATGCAGGCCTTTTTTGTTGCTATTTTGCGTTTGTTTAAGTGGCTTAGTTACTTGATTTTTAACGAATAAACTTAGATGTAATACAAATTAATCAAGATTTGTTTTAAGGTTTTCTTAGCTAGGTTGTAAGGGAAGAGTATTGTTCAATAATACGGTTAATCGTTTGTTTCTCATTATCTTTTGCGGCCAGTAACATACGCTTATAATGGCCAATGGTTTTCGCTAAATATTGTTGATGTGATTTAATCGACAAATCCCACATTTTATCACCGGTAGGTGATATTTTATTTAAAGGATTATCAATTTCGGCAGATGCACCAAACTGTTTTTTGACATGGATAATTTCATAGCAACGTTTGTTTTCAGTAACGATACATTCATCCAGTAAAATAAAATTATGAGCTATTAGGGTTTGTCTTACAGGGTAGTTGTAATGCACGGGGCAAACGATAAACTCTATTTCGCTTGTTGGGGGAACGAGCGAGTTTTGCTGAAAATTAGTGATGATACTTTCAATAAAACTAATGAGTAGCTCTCCACCAACGCCAGCAATAATAACTAACTGTTTATCTTGTATTGCCAACGGTAGCTTTGCGACATCAATACAATGGACCTGCCAAGCTTGAATATAGTCGTCTGCACTAAAGTGCTTTTGTAATAATGATTCAAGATGCGTGGTTAATGAGGGAACAATATCGACAAAATGCACGGTGTCAGCTGTTTGGCGCTTTAATAATGTTAGTCCCAGTAAACCATGATCACAGCAACAATCCCAAATGCTTTGATAGTGAGTACTGACCATATTATCTATTTTTTGCAATCGTTGACTAATGTTTCTCATCTGCGTGCTTAAACCAAATTAAACCAAATTAAACCAATTTTTTTGCTGGCTTTCATCGAGAAAACTCCAAGCAATAAAACGACTGATTTTTTGTCCTTGCGCCATATCTACAACTTTTATTTGTTTGGCTTTCGACTTATTAAGCGTCTGCTTTAGTTGGCTAATGTGGTCTTTTTTTGACACTAAGCAGGTAAACCATAGCACTTGTTTTTGGATAGATTTACTTTCTTTTATCATCTGATTAATAAAGGCAAGCTCGCCACCTTCGCACCATAATTCCGCATTTTGACCGCCAAAATTTAACGGTACACTGGGACTGGTTGTTAGCGAGGGGTTGAACGTTTTTTTATTTGCCGCTAAATTTTTGACTTTCCGAGCTGACCCTTTTGTTGCCTCAGCCAATGAACGATGAAAAGGAGGGTTACACATGGTTAATTCAAAGCGATCATCTTCTTCAATGATGCCATTAAATATTTGTGATGAATTCGGCTGTAAGCGACAAGTAATCGATTTTTTAAACGACTTGTCAGCAGCGATTATTTGCTTGGCAACTTTAATGGACGTCGGATCTATATCGGTGCAAGTAAACTGCCATTGATATTCACGTTGACCTAAAATAGCATAAATGCAACTTGCCCCAGCGCCTATATCAAGCACTGATACTTTGCTTTCCTTTAAGGTTGAAGTTGCAGGGAGTGATATTGCTAATAAATCAGCAAGATAATGAATATAGTCGACTCTGCCAGGGATAGGTGGACATAAATACCCCGTAGGTATATCCCATTGATTTACTTGATAGTGATATTTCAATAATGCCTGATTAAGTGCTTTTACCGCCTTTGCATTGGCAAAATCAATAGATAAGTTCTGATATTTATTGGTATGAACAAAGGGTTTTAATGTCGGTAACGACTGGCACAGTGCTAAAAAATCATAACCGTTGTTATGGCGGTTGCTTGGATGAAGGTTTTGTTTTAATGGCACGAATTTTCTCTACAAATAAATATCCCTAACATTTTAACATTTCCTTTATAGCCATGCCACATGATAATAAATGATAAGTTTGTCGTATATAAAGGTTATACGACAAACGTCAATAGCATCATCTTTACTTGAATGGTTTAAAGGTCATAACCTAGGTGCTGGTGTAAGCGGATGACTAATTCTTCTTTCGAATTAACATAGCCTAGTTTTACAGCAGTTGAACGCAGTGCTTGTTCAGCTAAATTAAGGAATTTACCATAGCCTTGACTCGTTTTATGATCTTCTGTTGCTATGATAACAAATTGTATGGAATCAACTAAGCAATCGCCAGCAAAATGTAAGGTGAAGTTATTATTAGGTTCAAATGGGTTGAAGCTTAATTTTTGTAACTCACCTGCAGCTTTATGCTTTTCTTCCAAACGACTTCTGACGATAGGTATTAAACCATTAGCTAAAATAGCACCTTCGAATAAATGTTGCTTATTAGCCGACTCAATAAAAGCATGGCTGATTAAATCATAGAGTGGTTGATAAGGTTGCTCTTTTGATTTATCAATATTAAGTAGTTCTTTGATGCGGCGGTTAATAGGTAAATCAGCCACTACATAAGTAAGTACATCTCTTTTGTCTGGCAAGCTAATATCATCAGCGGCATAGCGATTTTTTAAAGTACGTAATTTATGGGTTTGTGTACCCGTAACGCCTTTATCTTTAGAGAATAAATCATAAGTAAAATGTTGGTGATCACAGACTCTTACTGTTGATTTATTAATGTGGTTAACGTCAATAAACTCATTTAAAGCGAGCAGAACATTCTTATGAAACTCTGCTGAGGTTTGGCGAACATCGTCACCATTAGCTAAAAATACCAGTGTAATAACTCGCACGCGCTTTTTGCCATTAATGTAAGTGTTTTGGCTGTAATGGTTGCGCGGACTGTACAAAAAAAGAATTTCTTCATCAGTTTGTACGGTTAATTTTTCTGGGCTATAACGGATACGAGCAAATTTTCCGTTAGCAATAAATTGTCCACTTTCTATGTCTAATTTATTATTCACGTCAAAGAAACTGTCAGCTAAATGTTGATATAGACGCTGGTAGGGCTGCTCACTAGTTCGATCAATTAATTGATTATTCAGGCTGATTAACTCGTCAGTCAGTGGGAATTTAACTAACAAGTAGTGATTAGTACGCGCAGATGACGGAATGTATACTTTATGCTGATTATTACGAGAACGTGAGATAGGCATTTTATTTCCTTATTAAATAGAGTCATAAATCTTAAAGGCATTATAACAAGAAGCGTCTGTATTCACATGATCTAAAACAAAAATTTGGAGTATGATCACTTTATCCTCACGTTTAAAAATTTTCGAGGGTAAATAAATATCAGCAAGTTAGTGAACTAATAGCCATTTTATTATTAGAGAATACCCCGATGAAAATACTAAAAAGTAAATGTACTATTAAGCTGATTTTTTTTATTAAGTAGCGCATTTTGCAAATGAGCACCTAATGCGCAGGACTTAGTGGGTAAAACATACTGTGTGGCACATTTATATCCACTGAGAAAAATATATTTTGATAGTCGTAATAATCATGTTCAAAAGAGACAGTTAATTAACTAAGGCGTTTTTAAACAAAAGTATTAGATAAATAAAGTTATTTTTAATTGTACTGAAGATTATTATTTAATGTCATTGGTACCAACTGAATAAAATGTAAATACCCGCGTTATTAAACCGATTACATCACTGAAATTTATTAATGAGTTGAAAATTACTCACTTGCCCAGTATGCTACGCGACCCCTTTTAGACCCAGTGGTATAAATAAACAATGATAGGTTTTGATTACGGTACTTCAAATTGTGCTGTCGCAGTAATGGAAAGTGGCCAGCCGAAGATATTATCTTTAGGCGAACATGGTAAGTATATTCCTTCAACACTATACGCACCAAGTCGAGACATTATTTCTCATTGGTTATGTCAACAATTAAGTGAAGAGCAACAGCTCCTGTTCAAACAACAACGGGTTGGTCCGTTACAAAGGGGTCAGAATGTATTACGAGAGCTAAAGCTCGATGGCATCCCTAGTGAATTATCGTTTGGCCAAGCGGCGCTGAATCTATACTTAGAAGATCCTGAAGAAGGTTATTACATTAAGTCACCAAAATCCTTTTTAGGGGCGAGTGGTTTGGTTGATAGCCAAATTAACTTATTCGAAGATATTGTTGCTGCAATGATGAGCAACATAAAAACATTGGCTGAAGAAAACCAGCAAAAAGAAATAACGCAGACTGTTATTGGCAGACCGATTAATTTTCAAGGCTTAAAAGGTGAAGAAAGTAATCGTCAAGCGTTAACGATATTAACTAATGCAGCTAAACGCGTCGGTTATAAGAGTGTAGAATTTCAATATGAGCCAGTTGCCGCTGGTTTTGAATATGAAGCAAGTTTGCAAGAAGAAACGAAAGTTTTGGTTGTTGATATAGGTGGTGGTACTACTGATTGCTCAATGTTATTGATGGGACCACAATTTAAAAGCAGTACTTCAAGAGAGCAACATTTGCTTGCGCACACCGGTGTTCGTATTGGCGGTAATGATTTCGATATTCAATTAGCGCTCAAGGGAATAATGCCAAGCCTAGGGATGAATGATACGTTAAAAACGGGTAAACCTATGCCTGTTAATAGTTTTAATCAAGCTGTGGCCATTAATAATATTAACGAGCAAACTAATTTTTACAGTCAAGCCAATTATCGTTATTTGCAAACGCTGCAACGCGATGCTAAACAGCCTGAGGTATTCTCCCGTTTGTTAAAGGTTCACCAGCAAAAATTAAGTCACCTTATTGTTAATGGTGCAGAGCAAGCAAAAATAGGCTTAACCGAACAAGACTCTCAGCCAATATACCTAGATGAATTAGCTGATAATTTAAAAGTAGAAGTTAATCGTGCCTTGATGTTGAAAGCAAGCTCTTCACAATTGAAGCAAATTGCTCAATTGATGAATGAATGTGTGGTGCAAGCTAATTGCCAACCTGATGTGATTTTTGTTACTGGAGGCTCAGCAAAGTCACCGGTGTTAAACCAATTTTTACGTGAGCAAATGCCAAATACGCCGGTGATTGCTGGCGATCACTTTGGCAGTGTAACCGTTGGCTTAGCGCGCTGGGCTGAAAAAGTATTTCAATAGCATGACTATTTCACTGCAATTATCTTGTAATAGTAGTGTCAACAATGTTAAAAACAATACTGTGGAGTTGTGACTGGTTTTACATTTAAAAAGGAATTGATATGTGTATTAAAACATTAAGTTTTATTTGTTTTATTTATAGTTTTTTCACCTTCAGTGGCTTAGCTAATAATTATCAACCGATAGTTGTTGGCGTTAATGAGAGCATTGCCGGTAAATCACTTGATCAATATGCGAATACTTGGTGGCAATGGACCCAAACGATGAGTGATAGAAGCTCTCCGGTGCGTGATAGTACGGGAGAGTTTTGCGGTGTTAATCAAAAAGGGAATGTTTGGTTTTTAGCCGGTGGTTATGGCACCTCGAAAATAAAGCGGCATTGCATTATTCCTTATGGTAAACATATCTTCTTTCCTATTATTAATATGGCGTATTGGCCAGAACAAAATGTCAGTAAAACCTGTGATGAAGTAAAACAAGAAGCGGCATTAAACAATGGAGAGTTGTATTTTGTTTATGCTGAACTCGATGGCCAATCTATTCCCAATATCCGTAATAATCGAATAAAATCAAAAGAGTGTTTTGATTTACACGCATTACTTGCGAAAACACAAGCAACAGAAAAAGTTTATCCTTCTGCTACTGATGGCTATTGGTTAATGTTGCGCCCCTTAGCTAAAGGTGTTCATACGTTAAAGTTTAATGCCCAGTACCATCATGATAATTCGGTACATGGACATATGATGCAGGATATTGAATATAAGATTGAAGTCATTTAAATGCGTTAAGCCTTTGAAGCGTTATGTTGATTGAATTGAATTGAATTGAATTGAAATAGACATTGAACATATTTAAGCAGCATTTTACAATGGTTTATGTTTACTTTCATATTGCTTAATTATGTCCTCTGATACCTTAGGCGCAAGCCTCAATTACAAAGCCAAAGAAAAGGGTTATCGTGACCGTGCCCTCAAATTATTTCCTTGGGTCTGTGGCCGCTGTGCTCGTGAGTTTGTTTATTCAAACCTTATGGAGTTAACTGTGCATCATGTTGATCACGACCATACTAATAATCCAAATGATGGAAGTAATTGGGAACTGTTATGTATTTACTGTCACGATAACGAGCACGCTAAATATACAGATCACGCTAAATATAAAACAGAAGTTATTGCCGGTGATACTAATCAAGATACGGCAACCTATAATCCATTTGCTGACTTGAAATCAATGCTTAAGAAGTAATTTATTTATATTTCAATATGGTTACAATTTTTTTTCATTTTTTTACAAAATTACCATTGTGTTTTACCGAGATAACCCCGAGTATATTAACTGAAGACAATTTTCTCTTAGTAAAAGGTAACATTATGAAAATAAATATTTCCGGTCACCATGTTGAAATTACTGAAGGTATCCAGCAGTCAATTGAGGACAAGTTTAAAAAAGTTGCTAAGCATTACCCAAGTCTCACTTCTATTAGCGCAATTATTACCGTTGAGCCTCATCAACAAAAATTAGAAGTTTCTACTCACTATGAAGGTAATGAGATCTCCGTAACGGCATCAGGAAAAGAGTTGTACGCTGCTATTGCAAGTGCCGCTAAAAAGATGGAAGCAGCCCTCGCTCACCGCAAAGGTGTCTTAGCTGCAAAATTACATAAAAAATATGAAGTTGAACAATCAGATGCATTTTTACCTGTGGAATAAATGTAATCGAATTAGTTTATTATCTTAACAAAGGTTGCTATGAGCAGCCTTTTTTATGTTCAGGAAAATGTTGATAACAGCTTTAGGCATCCTAGTCTTTGCTGCAATAGTGCTTGTTGCACGTTATTTTAGCTGCCGACAAATTTAGACCTTCCATTGTGGATGGTAAATAACGATGATGTCTATAACTGGCAGCGTAAACAGGGAGAAACCATTGGCCGGATCAAGTTTATTAACCTTACTCGATGATATTGCAACAGTACTTGATGATGTCGCTATCTTATCAAAAGTCGCAGCAAAGAAAACAGCTGGCGTATTAGGGGATGATTTAGCACTGAATGCTGAGCAGGTCTCAGGAGTTAAAGCTGAACGTGAATTACCGGTAGTTTGGGCTGTTGCTAAAGGGTCGCTGTTAAACAAACTTATCATTGTGCCTACCGCTTTAGTTATTAGTGCTTTTGCGCCGCCCTTAATTACTCTCTTGCTTGTTATTGGCGGGCTGTTTTTATGCTTTGAAGGTTTTGAAAAGGTCTTCCATAAATTCTTCCAACATAATGATAATTCATCTCAAGATCAAAAAGAGGCACATCAAAAAAAGTTGTTAGCTTTAGCCGATGAAAACGTAGATTTAGTCGCCTTTGAAGAGAAAAAAATTAAAGGTGCCATCCGCACTGATTTTATATTATCAGCAGAAATTGTTGTTATTGCTTTAGGCACAGTTCAAGAGGCTGCCTTTGAAGTTCAAGTTGCGGTCGTTTCTGGACTTGCCCTAGCAATAACCTTTGGTGTTTATGGGCTTGTTGCCGCTATCGTTAAACTTGACGACTTAGGCTTATACTTATTAAGAAAGTCTGTTTCGGGGCGCTTTAATGCCATTCAACGAGCTTTAGGGCGCGGTTTACTTATTTTTGCCCCGGCATTAATGAAAACGCTGACAGTGGTTGGTACTATTGCAATGTTCTTGGTAGGCGGTGGTATTTTGGTCCATAGTTTTTCATGGTTGCATAAGCAGGTACATCATCTGGTTGAATTTCTGGCGAACACTTTTGGGGCGATCGCTGAAATTATAGTACCGATATTAACCGAAGGTATCATAGGTATTATTGCCGGAGGCTTAGTGTTATTAGTCGTAACATTAGTAAAGTCACTTAAAAAAGCCCATTAATATGTTTTCTGTGGTTAGTTTAATGTAGCTGATGTTTAAAAATATTCAGCTACATGCTTGATTACTGATTACTGATTAAACCTTTCATATGTTCAACGACACTTCGTCCTAAAGCACTTAGAGCATAGCCCCCTTCAAGCATTGATATTATTCGACCTTCGCTGTACTTATCAGCAATGGTCTTAAGTTCATCCGTTACCCAACGGTAATCACACTCAGTCAGGCTAATTTGCGACATTTCATCTTCGATATGAGCGTCAAAACCAGCAGAAATGAAAATAATTTGCGGTTTAAATTTCTCTAAAGCCGGCAACCAATGCTTACTTATCGCCGCTCTAAACTCAGGGCCTTTGCAAGTGGCAGGTAAGGGGGTGTTGATAATAGGTGGCGTATCACTTTCTTGCATTTCAAAAGGATAAAAAGGGTACTGGTAGCTTGAACAAAATAAGTAACCTTGTTCTTTGCCATTAGCGGTGGCTCTTTTAATAATATCTTCGGTGCCATTACCATGATGTACGTCAAAATCTACGATCGCGACACGTTCTAGTTTATATTTTTTCTTTGCGTAAGCGGCTGCGATAGCAATATTATTAAAAAAACAAAACCCCATACCTTTATCATATTCAGCATGATGCCCAGGAGGGCGCGTAGCACAAAAAGCGGCCGTTAAGGTTTTATCCATCACTAAATCAACGGCATTAATCGCTGCACCAGCCGATAATAAGGCAGCTGGTAAGGTATCAGCATTCATGCTGGTATCATCATCAAGGCGAAAAATGGCATCTTGATCGCTTGTTTTTGGAGCATTATCAAAAATATATTGGATATACTTGTCATCGTGAGCAAGTGAAATGAGATCTCGGTCGATAGGTGTAGCATCATATTGGCGGATAACATATTCAAGACCACTGCGGATCAACTGATCTTGAATCGCCCCCAGTCTTTTTGGGCTTTCTGGATGATAATCCCCCATACTGTGCCCATTACATTTATGATGACCAATTACACCTACTGTCATGATTGTTCCTCTATTTCTGCTATTGTTGATGCTGTTAATTGTAATTCTAAATTGAGTTCGTCCATCTCTTCAGAATATTTCCGAAGAAATCCTGCTTTTTCAAAGACCTTTAACATTGGCGCATTATCTCGTCTTACACAGGCAATGAGCTTGTCTAGCTTACGTAGGGTAGCAATTTTTATTATTTCATCTAATAAGGTTTTTGCCATTCCTTTACCACGTTTATGCTCGCTGATAACGAAAGCTACTTCACCACAATTATGACTTTCGATGAAGTAGTAGCGACCAACGGCATGGATAACATCAGCTAAATTAGTGCGCTGAGTAAAGCACAAGGCTAAATCTTTATGTTGGTCGACACTGACTAACTTACAAGCGTTTTCACGGGTCATTTGTGTGGCATGATGGTTATAACGCATGATCAAGGTTTCTTTGGTATGCGAATAGAAAAACTCCTGTAAACGACGTTCGTCAGCGGGAGCTAAGGGGCGTAAATAATAATTAATGTCTTCAAAGGTAAATTTTTTGAGTTCTATTTCGCCTAATTCAGGTACTGAGGTTGGCGAGCTCTCTTGATATTCTGGCACCCAATAGTTTTTCCTGACATCTTTTAAAAGTTGCTCGCGAAATTTTGGATGAGCAATACGAATAAGTTCTAATGCCCGTTCACGGATACTTTTCCCTAATAATGAAGCAATACCATATTCAGTAACAACATAAGAGACATGACCGCGAGAAGTGACCACACCACCACCTTCGGTAATATGGGCAACAATACGAGAGGTTTTTCCATCTTTTGTTGTCGAGGGCAGCGCAATAATGGGTTTACCACCTTTACTCAATGACGCGCCACGTACAAAATCGACTTGACCACCAATACCACTATAAAATTGATAACCAATAGAATCTGAAACGACCTGACCAGTCAAATCTACTTCTATAGCGCTATTAATAGAAACCATATTATCATTTTTAGCAATATTTACCGGAGAGTTAACATGCTCTGAAGGATAGAATTCAACATGGGGGTTACCATCAACAAAATCGTAGAGTCGCTGCGTTCCCATACAAAAAGTTAACACGGCTTTTCCTTTGTGGAAGGTCTTTTTACGGTTGTTAATAACACCCGAACGTATTAAGTCGATTACGCCATCAGAGATCATCTCACTATGAATGCCTAAATCTTTATGGTTCGCTAAATAGCGTAAGACCGCTTCAGGAATTTTTCCTATACCTATTTGCAGGGTTGAGCCATCTTCAATGAGCATAGAAACATATTGACCTACTTGCTCTGCCACTCGGTCAATACTCGGTTGTGCTAAAACAGGAAGAGTTTGATCTGCCTCTAACCAAGCATGAATTTGATTAACATGAACAAAACTATGTCCATTCGTTCGTGGCATTTTTGAATTGATTTGTGCAATAACATATTTTGCTGATTTTACTGCCGACGACACTATGTCTACGCTCACGCCAAGTGAACAATAACCATATTCATCTGGCGGACTAACCATAATTAATGCCGCATCAAGTGGTAAAACATTTTCACGAAATAAACGGGGAATATCAGAAATAAAGCTCGGTGTATAGTCAGCTCTGCCTTCTGCGATAGCTTCGCGAATATTTTTACCACCAATAAATAGCGCATTTACTTTGAATAAATCTTTGTGCTCAGGTGTTGCCCACTTATTATCTGAAAGCGTTAATATATGAACCGTTTCAATGTCATGCAATTTTGCACTGTTGGCAATTAAATCGTCGATTAAGGCGTTTGGTACAGCGGCATTAGAGCCAATGAAAATGCGATTACCTGATTTTAAGAATTGTTCCCATTTTACTGTTTTCTTATCTTGGTCGAATAATGACATAGTAAGTGACTCTCATTAATGATGATAAATAAAGTATGCCGCAACAGCTAAAGGCTTTATTGATTAAAATCAAGGCAATTGAGTATAACGTAACGTTATTGTCTATGGTCTTATACCTTAGTCTTAACGTGTGAATATTTTGTTGTTTATACTTAAATAAAAATTAAAGGGTTTTAACATTGAGATAGATACTTTTTGGTTATAAAAGTAATCAATTTATTTATCATCATTGACTGAAAAGAATAAAACCAATCCAGCTGATGACTAAAAGCAACCAAGGTAAGTAAAGTGCCCTTTTAGGTGGTATCTCTTGAGGGCAAGCTTCAGTGCTTTTTTCTTGATTGTTCTTTTCTCTCAGTAATGATTTTTTGGCCTTATCACGTATGCGAGATTTTTTACTCTGCTGCTTCTTATATTCAGCAATACCTTTCTCAATACCTTGGGCAATAAGTTTAGTCTGCTCCTTCGTTTGTTTAGGCTTTTGTATGCTTTTAGCTATTTTTATTGCTTGTTCTTGTACTTCAGGAGAGTGTTTATCTAACATTTTATTTATTATCGTCTAATATTAATATCATAAGGATGAATCTATAAGAACCTCACCTGTTGAGCAAGGCTTATCTTAACTTTTAAAAAGTGATAAACCATGCGTATGCCAGCGAAGGTATTTGTTGAACTTTGAATGAAGATTTTTTAATTGTATGACCTTATTATTTAAAAGAGAATTACTTGTCTTACTTATCTTTATTAATGTCGATAGTTACGCATCTAATGAAAATCAAGTAAAAACCTTCAAACAGGAGTCACCTGGCATTCAGGTTGTATCTGAAATTTATCCACCTTACCAAGTTATCAATGAAAATGGTGAGCTTAGTGGGCTGTCTGCTGATAAAGTAAAATTGCTCTTTCATCATTCCTCTATTGATTATCAGATAAAGATATATCCGTGGGCACGGGCTTATCAACTAGCGTTAACGCAACCCAATATTTTTATATTTTCGCTGTTAAGGACACAAGAGAGGGAGTCTTTATTTCGGTGGGTAGCACCATTATGTTCGATAGAATTTTCATTTTATCGCTTAAAAACTAGGCCTGATATTCAAGTTAATTCATTAGCAGAAGCAAAAAATTATCTTATTGCTGCACAAAAAGGGCAAGCTTCAGCCGAGTATTTATTAAGACTAGGTTTTGAACCTGAAAAAAATCTATCCATTTCATATAATAACGATAATTTTATTCAAATGTTAGCCTTCGACCGTGTTGAGTTGGTCGTTCTCTCATCAACATACTTTGCATCGCTCATTGAAAGCAATTCACCCTATGCGGACAAGATAGAACCTATTTTTCCTATTGATTACTTAACGCGTAATTTATATTTAGCGAGTAGCCTTAATACCTCCTCCGATTTGATAAATAGACTTAATATATCCTATGATGAGTTAGCACCAAATTTTGACCATGACTGTAAAGAATAAACCTTGTTATTGCTTGATGGGTTGGTTGAATTACATGGATATTGGTTAAAAATACTAAATCATCATGTTTTATCTGTCTATTTATTACCGTGTATATGTAGGGTGTTGTAATTTAACATTATTATTAATGGTCTGTTTATTGCTTTCATTTTAATAATATTTTAACTGTTTAAAGGAATAATAATATGGCCGTTAACATTGCAGATAGACCTACCGACAAAGTAAGAGAAGAGGTGGTTGACCAATTAGTGATGAACTATAGTCACGGTGAACTTTCACATGAAGCTTTTGAAAGGCGATTAGATCAAGCAATGGCTTTTGAATCTAATGAAGACCTTGTTTCACTTGTTGCTGATTTAGACTTAAAAGTTGACGAAGAATATATCGAGAAGAAAAAAGAAGACTTTCGCTTTAATTATTCTTCAACGCCAACAGATGACAGTGATTTACTTATTAATATCTTTAGTGGAAGTGGCCGCAGTGGTGAATGGCGAGTCGCTAAAGAAATTAAATCAATAAGTGTCTTTGGTGGTTGTGATATTGACTTTAGTGAGGCTATTTTTACTCAGCGTGAAGTTACGGTGAAAGTTTTTTGTTTGTTTGGCGGAATTGATATATTCGTACCTGAAAATGTTAAAGTTGTTTCGAAAGCTTTTTGTATTTTTGGTGGCATTGACAATAAAGCGCCATCAACTGATTATATTGATGCACCAACAATATATGTTGAAGGTTTAGTTTTATTTGGTGCACTAGATATCAAGCTGAAACGTACCTTAAAAGAACGTTTCACCGCTTTTGCTAATGGGTTAAAAGATATATTTTATTAGCCTAGATGATGTTATTTCAACGCTAAATTAACGGCTTTATTCCTCAAGGAAAGTAAATTTAATTTTGGTAGAGTAACGTGTAATAAAGGCACTTGCGATAATCGCCTAATAGATAAATAAAAACGCTGACACATTACGTGTCAGCGTTTTTTTATTCGCTAATAAAATAGTTAGTCTGTAAAAGTAATTCTTGGTTTAGCACCCTTAGTAGAGTCTATTTTTGGTGAGCAAAGTAACAGCCTAGAAGAGGCGATGCCGTGTTCTTTTACCATATAATCTTTAAAAGCCTCAAGGCGCTGCCCAGAAATTTCAGCCAATTGTTTTATATCATCTATGTCGGTAATCTTAGTCCCTAACGGTTTATCAATGTCTTCTGGTGTTGCAATAGCACACAAGGTTAATTGTGTATCGAGCTTATCTGTCATCAGGGCTGAAAATTGAGCCAAAAATTGGCTTTGCTGAGCCGTTAATTGTGTTTCTTTTATTGGAAAGTTTAAATCATTAAAACGAACTTTTAATAAGTAATCACCCGCAGACATAGCAACAGTAACTACATTGGCGTAAGGCACAAAGGTAGTGATCAAATATTCTTTAGCAGCAGACATCGTTGCTTTTTTTACCAGTAAATTAATAAAACCACTCATGCCAAAAGAAGGATCATCAGTGCTACCTTTCAACGGAATATCTAGCTCTACGTTGCCATCACCATCTTTTAACATCCCTAAGGCAATGTTAAAAGGTATCGATGTTTGGCTTTTCACTGTGCCTGTTTCATGATCGTTTGCTGCACCTAGCTCCACACCTCTTAAAAATAACTTGGTCTTGCCAGCAATTTTTTTATCATCAACGGTTACATCTAGATCGACATCAAGCTGACCGCTTTTAAGTTCGTAGTTAAGTGCTTGCGCAATATAAGTCGATAATGAAGGCAAGCTGACCTCTTTGAAGAAACCATTCAATTTATAATAATCTTTTTTACTAAAAGGTTTAGCAACGGCAGATAAGTTGAAATTGGCGTATTTATCACTGTTACCGGTTAAGATAAAATTACTTTCTTGCTGTGGCTTTTGGTTATCAAAAGGGCCAGCGTTAAACGTTGTGATGTTAAATGCTCTTTTGTAATAAGGACTTGTGCTGCGATCAATAAAAGTAATACCGGCGCTATCACCAAATGAAAAAGAATTAAGTGACAATAAAAATAAGCTTTCTTCGCTTTCTGCTTCACCCTCAATGGTTTTTGGTGAATTAATTGTTTTGGCCAGCGGCTCGGCAACGGGCGGTTGATCTTTTGGTGAAGTGGGTAAGCCAGTAATATTTTTTTCTTTGTCTAAGTTGGTATCAATAGTTAAACCTAATAGGTTAATCGTATCGATGAATAGACCTTGCTGAGAGACAATTACATCATTAATACTTAGGTTTTTGAATTGGGCTAAAGGGGGAAAATCATCTGCGGTATTTTCAGCAAATAGACTTTGCTCAATAATCAGATTTTTGATATTAGCAGTTATTAATGACTCTGTTGTAGTCACCGCAATATCATCAAGTTTTATTGCTGATATTTTAGCTAATAGTTGCGCGCCTTCACCTTCATAGGCCTTTAAATCATTAATGTTTAGTGAAGCGGTGCCGGTTATTTTAGGCGCTTGTTCATTAACAAGCGCAATAGAAAAGTTTTCTAAAGTTAGCGGGAAAATATTAAGTGCAAGCGTTTTATTTTTTTGTGTCGCTTTAAAGTCAGTTGTTTTTAACTCAAAGGTTTCAACGTTAATGTCGGTGACAGCAGTCGACAGAGAAATTGACTGCTTGCTATTAAGACTGATAGAACCCTGCATTGTTAGTGGTTCTTGCTCGGGACTATTAGCGGTTAACAGCGGCTGTAATGGGGTGAGTGCTAATTCAGACAAGGTTATTTCAGAGCTTATTTTACGCTGCTCTGAAGTCAAATCGGCATTTAATTTTAAAAACAAAGGGGCCTTATTAATTAAAGCATTAAGTACAAGCTCTGCTTGTTGTGTTTTTGTCGAGGCAAGTACATTTTTTATAACAAGTGAATTAATGATAAATTCTTGTTGGCTTTGTTCAATACCTAGATTAAAAATAGCATTGGAAAGGCTAAAATAGGGTAATGAAACTTGATAATTATTGGCGACCTCATTATTTGGATTTTTTGCTAAATCTGTTGTTTGTGCTGTAGGTGTTTCGACGGATGTTTTAGTATCGTTTGAATTATTGGCAATAACAAAGCCACCAATAATCGGTGCCTCACCATTTAAATTAACATCTAGATATAAGCCATCAATAGCAAACTCTGAAACATACAAAGTATCAGTTAATAGTTTAAATAAACTCACCGTAACGTTTAAAGACTTTAACGATATAAGGGGCTTATCGCTATTTTCTACGCTGACTATCTCTAGTTCTCGTATATTTAAATTCGACCAAAAAGGGTTATAACGTATGGTTGTTTTATCAGCTAGGGTGAGCTGCTGCTCATTAAGGTATTTAGTTAGGTAATGTCGACTAACAAATGGTGAAGAGAGCCAGATAATTAGCAAAAGAGCAATAATAAATAAGCCGATAAACTTAATTACTTTAGCTAAGGTTTTTATCGAAGAAGACATAGTTTTCCTAATTTAGGGAGCTGTTGTTATTAAAATTATTATTCATTAAATGAAGCGGATCTTTAATACTTTTGTATCATGTTCTGTTACACAAATGATGCTTAACGGCAATAATATTGTAAATGTGAGTAGGTTATTGACTTTTTTATCGACTGTCTAGTCTTATGGTTGGGATCTTGCCAGTAATCCAAGTCTTAAGTTATTTTTGTTGCTCAACAGTATCCAACACCGTATGCTGATTGTTAACTGGTCTGACCTTTGTTTTCTTCTATTCACGAATATTTTAATAATCCTATGACAAATCAAGAATCTTTATTTTTATCTCATGGAGATCATCAACTTCATTTAAGGCATATTTGGCAACAAAAGGGCGGTACGCCTATTTTTATGTTACATGGTGCTATTGAAAATGGCCTTATTTTTTATACTAAAAAAGGTAAAGGTCTAGCATGCTACTTAGCAGAGCAGGGCTTTGATGTTTATGTCGCCGATTTACGTGGCCGTGGTGAAAGCACGCCTCGTATTGATAAACATGCTGTACATGGTCAATTTGAAGCGATCACTGAAGATATTCCACATTTTATAAATTACATTTTTCAAGTCACACAACAAAAAATTCATCTTGTTGCACATTCCTGGGGAGGGGTTTTATTGGCGAGTACGTTGGCCAGATTTCCTAAAATAATTGAACGTATTCGTAGTAAAACTTGTTTTGGTACCAAGCGCATGGTGACGGTAAAAAGTTTAGAAAAAATGTTTAAGGTGGATATTGTTTGGAATAATGTCGCCCCTAAATTGGCAAGGAACAAAGGATTTTTAGATGCTAAAAAGCATGGTATTGGCTCTGATAATGAAACCGAACAATCGTTAGCCGATAGCGTCGCTTGGGTTAAAAAAAGTGCTTGGCATGATACGACAGATGGTTTTGATTACTTTCAAGCAGCTAAGTCAATTGATTGGCCTCCAACATGGCACTTTACTGGTAGTAAAGATAAAGTGTTAGGACATGCCAGCGATGTAAATATTTTCATTCAAGAATATAATCCGAAAGCGAAATTTACTTTGTTGTCAAAATCTTCAGGGAATATGCAAAATTACGATCACATTAATATTCTTACTCATCCTAATGCTAGAATTGATCACTATCCACAGTTAGTAAAATGGTTAAAATCTCACTGACTTACCGAACCGTTAGGTCGTTTTTTAAGTGGTTATACAGATAACCTTTTATCCGATACCTTATTAAGTCAATAATGTTATTAATTCAGTGTAGATATTTAGCCTATACTTTAGTACTTAAAAAGTTGCTGCAATCGCCTTTACTGAATGCTGCAAGGGTAAAAGCTATTCCTCTAACCTTCCTACCGACAACATAAAATGATGTGATGCGTAAACATGAAGGTGTTATCAATGAATAACCTTGTTGTAGGTATTTATCTAGGATTAATCCTAGATGAATACTTTGTTTAATAACCCTAGTAAAAGATAAAATCAACATAACGACAAGCACAACTCATCCTTATTCAATGATAGGTCAGGCAGCTCAACTTTGTAAAAACAGCCATTGTTACCATTTATTACTTGGTATTAGAGGATAATGCTATTAAATTTGAACTATGTTAATTATTTGTAATCAATATTAGTTCAATATCTTTGTGTTCACTTAGATGGGCATAAAGGCTAGCAAGAAATCAGACACCAAAGGATTATTATGTCAAAGATAGCAACAATAACGATGGTTTTATTATTAACGACTTTAGCTTCTCCTCTACTTCTAGCAAAAGCTAATGAATTAAATTTTAATAAATCTCAGCAAAGCTCGCAGCACAAAATAACAGGGAAGTTGCTGTATCTAAATGAGAAAGATGGTGATGTTGATCTACTTATTCATGATGATAACCGCTTTAGTTATTATCCCTGTATCAGTGAGAGTGGATTAGTTGAACAAGCACAGATTATTGATATTCCAGAAAACGCACAGTTCTTTAATCAAGCAACATTGGCGAAGCAAGTAGGCGAAGTGATTGTTTACTTAACAACTAATGCGGTGATGTCTTACAATCTAGAAGATAAAACCATCAGTAAATTGATAGACGTTGATACCTTATACAAGTACCAAGGCATTTTTGAGGTAAACTTTGGTGATTTTGTCCACGATTTTAATCAGGATGGCCTAAGCGATTTTATTACTCATAGTTTAGATACAACTCATATATATTTGCAAAACGCTACGGGAGCATTTACTCAGCAATCCTTTGCTATATCACCTCGTATTGAAAAGTCAGGGCGTGGTCTGTCATTTACCCCACAAAATTTTTACCATGCTGACTTTAATCACGATGACAAAAAAGATATCGCCTTCCAAATTGATGATCAATTGATGGTCTTTGCTCAAACACCTACTCAGTTATTTGATCATAATCCCATGGTTATTAACTTAAATGCACATTTAGAAAATAAGAATTCTAAGATAAAAAAACAGCAAGGTGAAAAAAGTGCTTCTGTAAAGCTTGAAACCATTGAAGATATAAATGGTGATGGCCTCGTTGATATTGTCACCAAAGAGTCAGTACGAGAAGGCATGATGTCTAGAACTAATCACCTGATGATACGTTATGGGTTCATAGAAAATGGTCTGATGCAGTACAAAAAGGAAGCTGATGGTCATGCGACTTTTGATGGTGAAGGTATGATAAAGTTTAAAGATGTTGATGGTGATGGCTTGAAAGATTATTACACCTTAAGTGTTGAAATGGGCATAGGTACTATGATGTCGGCAATGTCTGGTGCTATAGATATGGATTTACGCTTCTATAAGTTGGAAAAAAACGGTAAGTATGTAAAAAAGCCTGTTTATGAAAATGAAGTTGAAATAGCAATTAATTCTGGCAGTGACGGTGAGGCACTAACCGATGTTAGCGACTTTAATGGTGATGGCATTAATGACTTGATCCTTAAAACTGATGATAAAGAATTTACCATCTACTCGGGGGCTAAAGGCAAACGTTTATTTGCTAAACGTGGCGCTGATTATGAAATTTCCTTACCTAAAAGTGTCCGCACTGAAATTAAAGATTTTAATAATGATGGTAAAGCAGACATCCTCTTTTTATATGGCACCCACTATGATGAAGATGAAGAGAAAGAAGTGGGCGAAAATAAACTGACATTATGGTTATCAGCGAGTTAATTAACACTAAAGTTCGCTATACTATCACGGGTGAATGCCGATGTTCTTTGCTGCAAGCAAATCAAAAGCCTTCCCTCTTTTTTAGCAATGTCATGGTGCTATGAATAACATCATGACAATTTTTAAGGTCACATTATGCGCTTTTTATCCCGTAGATTGGTTCTTCCTAATGATTTAAACTATGCAAACTCACTTTTTGGTGGCCGCGCATTAGCCTGGATTGATGAAGAGGCTGCTATTTTTGCTATTTGTCAATTAGAGACTAACTGCTTAGTGACTAAACATATTGGTGCGATAAATTTTGAATCACCAGCCGTGCAGGGTGATGTAGTTGAGTTTGGATTATCAACCAAAAGTGTGGGGAAAACGTCAATAACAATCACTTGTTTAATGCGTAATAAAATTACTAAAAAGACCATCTGTTTAGCTGATGATATTGTCTTTGTACAAGTCGACCCTGAAACTAAAGCACCTATCCCACATGGAAAAACCTTACTAGCTTTACAAGCTCAAGAAGCCGAATAAATCACGCCAGTTTAGATTCTCATCAAAAATATCCCTGTCATAAAAAATCAACATTTCCTGTTGATTTTTTTAGTTTTTTTATTGATTTTACTCCGCTAAAGAATCATTTTGAAATATTTATTTACATATGTAGATTATTTTATCTAGATATTTTTCTTGTGTGTTAGTGTGTTGGTGGTGTATAACACCTATATTGTTTTTATTTAAACATAAATAACAGAACTTAAGCATAACTACCGTTAGGAAATATTATGACACCTCAGTGGGATAATGAAAAACCGATATACCTACAGTTATACCAGCAAGTTGTTGCTCGTATTCTCGATGGTTATATCAAAGAAGGCGAAGCATTGCCATCAGTCCGAAAAGTGGCTGCAGAATATCAAGTGAATCCAATTACTATTTCTAAGGCGTATCAAATGTTACAGGATGAACAAGTTGTAGAAAAACAGCGTGGAAAAGGTTTATTTGTTAAATCAGGAGCGCAAGAGCTAATGCTTGATCGAGAGCGCGAAACTTTCTTGGTTCAGCAATGGCCAGAAATATTAAAACAAATAACGCGATTAAAACTTTCTGCTGAGCAGTTGCTAACAGGAGATAAGTTATGAATGAATTAATTTCTATAACGGGTTTAAACAAATCTTACGGTAAGAAACATGTTGTGTCTGATGTGAGCTTAAGTATTCATAAAGGACAAATTGTTGGTTTAGTTGGTCCTAATGGTGCGGGTAAAACCACATGTCTTCAATCGTTGCTAGGTTTAATTGATTTTGAAGGTGACATTAATGTTCTTGGCCATCATCCAAGAAAAGACCGTGAAAAGATGCTTAACGATGTCGCCTATATTTCAGATGTCGCTATATTGCCTAAATGGTTAAAAGTTACTCAAGCATTAAGCTACATGAATGATGTTCATCCTAATTTCGATATTGAAAAAGCACGTACATTTCTGGCAAAAACTAATATCGATATGAATGATAAAGTGAAGGCTTTGTCTAAAGGAATGGTTACTCAGTTACATTTATCTTTAGTGTTAGCTATAGACGCTAAAGTGCTTGTTTTAGATGAACCAACGTTGGGGTTAGATATTTTAACCCGTAGACAGTTTTATACGCACTTATTAGAGGACTTTTATACGGAAGATAAATGTATTCTTATAACTACGCATCAGATTGAAGAAATTGAGCATATTTTAACAGATGTTGCCTTTATTCAAGAAGGTAAAATTGTTATAGCTGAAAGCACTGAAAATATTCGTGAACGTTTTACATTGTTAACCGTAACTCAGGACAATATCGAGCAAGCAAAGCAATTTAAACCGCTCTTTTCAAATAGTTTAATGGGGTTAACGACCATGCTTTTTGACAATCAAAAAAATGAGGACTTACAAGCGTTGGGTAAAATAAGCGTACCGAGTTTAGCTGACATTTTTGTTGGCGTGATGACCAAGGAGATATGTTCATGAACACGAAAGTATTAACAACTTCAATTAAAAAAGAATTATGGGAATTTAGCAATATTCTAAAATGGGTGCCCATGGTTATCGCTGCTTTGGTCATCGTGATGCCTCTCGCTATTTTTATGCAAAGTAATGAAAGTTTTAGTGACTTATTTCAGTTTTTAACGACATTCCCTGAACAGTTTTTTTCTGCTGAGCATGCACCAATGATTCCTAAGTTATTCTTTGTAATGGCTCTTTCTTTATTTGCACCCTTTTTAGTGGTGGCGTTAATCATTCAGCTTTATTATTTTACTGTATGTCTATTTGATGAACGCAGAGATTTATCTATTATGTTTTGGCGCTCGTTACCTGTTTCTGATGTCACAGCAATTATTGCCAAATTAATTACCGGAGCCTTGGCAATTCCAGCTATATTTTTAGGCGCCGCAACCGCTACTTTGTGCTTGATTCTTTTGTTAGCGTTTTTAGTTTGCATTATATTGTCGGTTGGTTACGATGCTAGCTTATGGGCATTGTGGGTTGAAGCTGATATTTTAAGTGGAGTATCACTTATTTGGTTACACCTTATCCCTCTTGCTATTTGGATGTTACCTTTGTTTGCATGGTTAATGTTAGCGTCTATGTATGCGAAGAAAGCACCATTTTTATGGGCAATATTACCTGTCGCCGTTGTTTTATTAGTGGAAGGCTTTGTCGTGCACTACTTCCATTTATCGCAATTCTATATAGGTGGCTTATTACTTGAGTATTTCTCACTTTCATCACAATTTGTTGAATCTGTGCAAGGGCAAGAAAATTTTGCCAGAACGGTACCATTGCAAGCACTTATTACTAAATTAAATATAGGAAGTGTATTAGTGGGTATTTCATTACTTTATGGCACATATTGGTTAAGAAAGAATAAAGCTGAGGTGTAACTCAATTACAGAACATTAATCTTTATTATTTAAATCTGCATCACCAACATATTCAATATGTGAATGATGCAGTTTTTTTTATGGGTTAAATTAATTAACCAGAATAAAGATGAGTTATTATTTGTTGTTAAATATACTTGAGGCAGTTCTATTCTGAATGTAGCAGAATAAATTATTAATGTGTGAACAGGTAAGGAGTCGGTTATTCTTGCTGAAAACTAGATACGCTATAGTTGATACTATAGCGTGATAAAGATAAATTAAGCGGTAACTATTTTTGCAAAAAAACCTTCAACTTGTAGCTTTAAGCGATTTTTAACCTGCTTATTGAGCCCTAGTGTAAAAAGTATACTTGAAAGCGTGATAACAATAATCACTGTTTTATATAACTTAATACCCGTAAATAAAATTAAAACCATTAATAACAGTGTATAGGTTAACCCCATTACGGCAAGACATAAGCACAAACCTTGCACTTCTTTATTTTGAAATATCTTCATGCTTTATTTCTCTTCTTTGTTCAATATTAATTAGCTTAGCAAAGTTATCTTATTCACTCTATAGCCAAATTAATTACAAATGTTACATGAGGTTTCGAAAGTTAATTTAAAAAAATGTCACGAAATAAAAAGTGATGGTGTCTTGGTAATGAAATAGGAAGTTTCTGTCTTCCTATCGATTACAACAAGGAAAAATGATGAATATAGTACATATAATATTAACCGTACTCGTGATTTCGATAAGCCTGAATACCAAAGCTGAAAGTTGCATTAGTGTTGAGGTGCACGGTGAAGGACAACCGATAATTTTAATTCCAGGACTAATGAGTAACGGCGAGATTTGGCAGAAAAGTGAAGAATATCTAGCAAAAAATTATCAGGTGCATACGGTGAGTATTGCAGGATTTGCAACGACAGCCCCATGCCCTAGTGCAGATAATATTATACCCGCGGTAAAATCTGAATTATTGAGCTACATACAAAAACATCAATTACAAAAATCAGTATTAATAGGGCATAGCTTAGGGGCTTTTTTATCTTATAGTTTAGCGATAAAAAATGAGGCATTATTTTCTGCCATTATTGCGGTCGACGGCTTACCTTATATTGCGCCAATATTTACAAAAACACCTGCGACTATACCAAAAGATATGCGACGACAAGCTGACTACATTCGAAGTATGTATCAACAAGCAACGACTCAGCAAATGGCTGATATGACTAAACAAACCATTGCTATTCAAGCCACATCAATAGAAAATCAGCAAGCGGTTATTGCTATGGCAAAAGTGTCTGATCAAAAAACAGTGGCTTCAGCTTTGCATTTTTTATTACTCAATGATTTACGAGAGCCATTAAAGCAAGTGAAAACGCCCTTACTGCTTATTGCTGCGCAAGGTGCATTTACCGATGAAGAATCTCGACGATTTGCTACCGTGTTATATCAACAACAAATAGAAAATGTGCCTAATGCCCATTTAATTACCAACATTGATGCTCGACATTTTATTATGTGGGATGATAATAAATGGTTAATGGCACAAACAGATATATTCTTACAGGGGGTGTTATAAAATGCTATTTACTGATGAGCAACAATTACTTCCTGATATCGCACTAGCAAAATCGGGGGATCAACTCGCCTTTACCCGTTTAATTGAACAACTAACAAATACCGTAGGCGCTATTGCTTTAGCTATTACCAAAGATCTCGATAGCAGTGAAGATGTGAGCCAAAAAGTTTTCATTAAAGTATGGCGAGAAATCAACCAACTTAAAGAGAATATAAGCTTTTTACCTTGGGTTCGACAAATCACCCGTTACACCGCGTTAAATCATATAAGAGGCGAAAAGGTTAACCGTAACGTAAAAGGTGATGAAACCGATATTTTACTTGCCACACTTGTTGACCCAAGTCATTCGGGCGATGCAAGTTTACTGCGCGAAGAACAAAATACTTTAATTCAAACGCTATTAGCAGAGCTACCCGACGAGAGTCGAGAAATTGTTTTGTTATATTACAGAGAGCAGCAAAGTAGCCAGTGTGTAGCTCTGCTATTAGGTTTAAACGAAGCGACGGTTAGAAAACGTTTAAGCCGCGTACGAGCATTAATAAAAGAACAAGTCTTAGCACGTTATGGCAAAGTTATTTTATCAACGAGCCCGTTAGGTTTAACGGCGTTAGTTTTATCAGGACTTTCAGTGAGTTCACCTGTTGCTGCAGCTGTTGTCACGAAAAGTATTGTGAGTAGTCAAAGCCATTGGTTAGTAAAAGTACTATTGGCTTTAGGAGGCGCAATGATAGGCGCTTTACTCGGTATGGTGGCAAGTTATATTGGTATGTCCAAAGTCATTGAAAAGATGGTAGATGAAAAACAAAAAGCTCAGCTTAAGGTGTTACGTAATAAAACAGCTTTTCAATTGTTCCTCAGTGGTATTTTTTTCACGTTAAGTTATGAATTCACAGAAGGTTGGGGTATGCCTTGTTTATGTTTTATAACATTATTTTATTTTATTTATCGTTCAACTCAACAAGTGAACACACTCGTGGGGCTTTCGATTGCTACAACAGAATTAAGTGACACTGATTTGATTAAGCAATCAAAAAAAGATAAGTTATGGTGCCAGTTCGGCTTGATAATGGGCTTCTTGGGGGGTGGTTCAGGTTTACTTGTTGGTTTATACAATAGCGGCCGTTTTGCGACTTTTTGGTAATAAAAAATATAGATTTAAATAGGAACACTATGCAATTAAATGAGTTACTTGAAAAGGTAAATGCTACCCCAGAACTGATTGAATTTAATGAAGTGATGGCGGTTATTTCTGCTAATTACCATTATCAGCCATGTGCATTTGAAAATGGTGAATTAACTAATCTGTCAGGCACGAATGAAGGTTCATGTAAAATTTTTGCTTTTGCACAATTACAGGGGCTATCTAAAGAAGCAACATTGGCGTGTTTTGGTCATTATTACCGCGAGGATGTTATGTTGAATTCTGCGGGGACAGATCACGGAAATATTAGAAACTTCATTAAGCAGGGCTGGCAAGGTATTAATTTTTTTGGTGTTGCGCTTTCGTAATTATGCCTCTTCTATTAGGTATTGTTCGTAACCTTTTACGCCAAAATATCGAACAGATTTTTTTAGTTTGATCATTTTGGCGATAAGTGACTCACCAAAATAAACTTTCATGACTTGTTTTTCGCCATTAGTGTCGCTTTGGTATTGATGGAGCGGATTGTTTCTTAAATTATCAAACGCTGTTTTCATAATTAATTTCAATGGCTTAATTTTCTTCTTTTAACGTGCTGGTATATTTACTGACTATAGCACTTATTTTTCCATTATTTATTAAGCTATTAATAGCTTGGTTTATGATCGGCACGATATGCGCTTTAGATTTATGTATACGTAACGGGCGTAGGGAATGTTCATGAACTTGACCTATGACAACGGTTAACTGATGACTTCTACTCAGGTAGTTAACTATGGTTCTATCGACAATGCCGACTGGTAACCTATTGCCTTCAATAAGTTTTAATAATTTCAGTTCACTTTCAACATCATAACGGGTGAAAACGGTATCAAAAGCGTAGCCAAATCCGTTGATCGTTGCAATGGTTTCATCTGCTAACGGACCTATATTTCTTAATTTTCCTTGCGGAAATACATAAACGTCTTCAGTTTTAAATAGCGGTTGGCTATAGATAGAAATGGCCGTTTCGTTTGCTCGCCACGCGCCAATAGGACAACATTCGATATCGACTTTACCGTCGGTAAAGCTAGAACGTACTCGTGCAGAAGAGAGATAAACAAACTCTAATTGATAAGGGGTTAGTTTAAATATCTCTTGAAACACTTCGACATAAATACCGCGATGCTCTTGTTCACCAAATGAATAAGGAGGCTTTCCATCGAAGGAAAGTGCCACCCTTATCGTTTCTGCTTGAGCGCTTAAGCTGATAAACAATAAAATACAAATCCACTTCATGCTATAAAAGACTCGTTGTTTCGGTTTTCTTCTCTCTCAATTATAACAAAAATAATAGCTTGTGCTTAAATTATTACTTCTGATGAATTAATCGCTCGAGCTCTTGTTTGGACAGGTAGTTTTCCATGGTTGAACGCAGTAATTTGTATAATAAAATAGAGCCATCAATTTCTTCTTTACGGTTGGTTAAACTCTCAATATTTAACCCTAATGGTAAATCGTAGGGTAAAACAGCATCGAGTATTTGTTGTAAAGTATTTAAACAGATGCGAATAGATTCATATAGTGGTTTTTCCGCATTAAGAATACGTAGACTAGTCGCTTCAGGAACACTAACACCTAACCATTCAATAAATTCGAGTGTTTTTTTACTGCCACAAGGTGAAAATGTTAAAATTATCCGCTGAGGCTTTAATCCTTGCTGCTGACATTCAATCGCATAGCGCGTCAACATATCTATAGTGGCTTGTGGATTATAGATAGCTTGAGAAATAAAGAAATTGCAGCCCTGTTGATGTTTTTCTATCAACCGAGTATGTTCATTACCTTTATTTGCATGACGTTCTGCAATGGTGATCCCACCGATAAAGAAATCATTTTTATTATCAACTAAGGTTTTATAAGCACTGGCAAGTGGCAATGAAATCGTGTTTTTTTGCGAAGGGCTACCAACAAGAACAACGTCACGAATGCCATATGTGTGCCAAGCTTCATTTGCCCATTGATCAAAATCATCGTTATTTGACTGAATAACACTTTTATAAGTGATCACGGGTCGTTGAGATTGATTCTGCAGTAATGATGAATAATAACGGGGATCTAATGTTGATTTAAAAGGAAAAGGACGCGGTACATTGGTACGCGAATTTTCGTCTTGTATATCATAAACAATCAAACCATCAAAATCGATATCACTGACACGTTCAAGCAGCTTATTAGCAATAATTTCAATTTGCTCTGCGGGTGTATCACTTTTAGGAGGTGTTGTGCCAATAAAATAGACGCCGCGTGTATTATCGTTATAGCGAGCTCTTAATTCTGATCCTATGTTCACTTTATTCTATACCGTAAATTTGATAAAACTGATGTCATGATAATACCTTTTTAGCCACTAAAAATCTTTGTGATATTTATATTTTATTGTTAATAAAAAATAAAAATGGCATTAATCATTTTTATTTTAGTTATTTCTTATCAAAGTTATCATTAATAATTTACAAATAGTTTACAAAAAGAGTTGACGTAATACTTCGTAATGATAGGTTAGCTCTATATTTAATTAGCTGTACAGTGTTGGCAATAGAACTCAACAAGTTATTGCTGTATATAAAAAAACTAAAAAAACTAAAAAGAGAAGATTATGAAATTGTCTGCAAACCCTTTTCAAGCTTGCTTGGATACTATACTTTCACCCCTTGTTGCTTTTGATACGGTTAAAGAAAAAAAAGGCTGGTCATGGTTACCTTTTATTCTGCTGACTAGTTCTACTTTTGTGTTATTTATCTATTACTTTAGTGTTGTTGATTTTACTTGGTTAAAAGAGCAAATGATTAACCAAATTGCGGCGTCAAAACCGATGACCGATGATGAGCTTAAAGCCGTAGCAAGTTTTTATCAAAAGGATACCATGATTTGGACAACCGCTATTGGTGGCTCTTTAGGTTTTGTGGTTATTAACATGCTGACAGCCGTCTATTACCACATAGTGACGAAAGTCAGCGCGGCAAGTGAGTATAAATTTACTCAATGGTTTGCGTTTACTTGGTGGGCAAGTTTTCCTGCTATTATTTCTGTCGTGCTAAGTGCACTTGTTATTGTATTTGCTGGCGATGGTAGGGTGTCAATGCAAGATTTGCAGCCAACAAGTTTTAATAGCTTATTATTTTCTGTTGAGGCAAACAATGCTTGGTTTGGCCTGCTTGAAGCGATTAACTTATTTTCATTTTGGCTGATTGCAGTGACCACTATCGGTCTGCGCTCTTGGTTGAATATTAACACTCAAAAAGCATTTTTTATTGCTGCTGCTCCGCAAATACTTATCTTTATTTCTTGGGCTTTATACATAATGTTTATCGCTTAAAAAGAGCACGATTTTATGAAAAAAATACTGATTATTATTGTGGTTATTATTGGGCTAGTCAGTTTAGCTTACTTTAAAAAAACGGGTCAATCCCAGACGCTTGAAGTTAAGGTTCAGCAAGTGGCTGCTGAAAACATTAAACGTTCAATTTTGGCCTCAGGCACTTTAGTTTATAAAGAGCAGGTTCAGTTACGCTCTGAAGTTATTGGCCAAGTCAGTGAAATGTTAATAGAAGAAGGTGATGAGGTGACTAAGGGGCAAGTATTAATGCGCCTTGAACCTCGCACTTTCCGTGCTGATGTCGAGCAACAAGCGGCTTTTGTTCGTATTCAAAAGATTGCCATCGAGCATCAAAGCAAGAAAATTGAAAACTTAAAATCTCAATGGCAGCGCAAACATGACTTATATCAACGAAAAATTCTTGACCGTGACGCTTATGAACTTATCGACAATCAATACGCATTAGCAAAAATTGATTTACGTTCTCGTCAAGAATCTTTACTGCAAGCGCAAGCTACACTTGATAAAGCACAAGAGCGTTTAGATAAAACCGTTTTTCGTTCTCCTATAAAGGGTATTGCGACGTCAGTTGATATTAAACAAGGCGAAACAGCCATTAGTGGCAGCACAAATATTTCAGGATCAAATTTAATTACTTTAGCTGATCCCTCTTCTATTCTCATTGAAGTAGAGGTCGACGAAGCAGATATTGCAAATATTCTTGTTGGACAGCAAGCCGATATCTTTGCGGTCGCCTTTCCTGATAAAGCGCTTAAGGGGCAAGTTCAGAGCATTGCCACCACAGCTAAGCGCGCACAAGGACGACAAGGTTTAAGCTTCAAAGTTAAAATATTATTGTCTGACTCAAATACTATCGCCGTTCGACCTGGTATGAGTTGTCGCGCCGAAATATATACCCAGAGTAAAAGTAAAACGATAGCGGTACCCAGTGAGTCAGTCATTTTTGCTACACAGGGCAAGAACGTTCAAGTAGACGATGAAAGCGATAACGAAGCGCTTGCAGATAATGTTGACCACGTATTTGTGCTTATTGATGGTAAGGCTGTAAAGCAGAATGTTGAGCTAGGTATCTCAAATGATCGCTTACAAGAAATTACTTCAGGCCTAAAAGTAGGTGATAAAGTGATCATTGGACCCGCAAGAGCACTTGGTAAATTAAAAGATGCTCAGTCGGTGAAAGTGATCGATAAAGAGGCATAAATGATGTCTAACATTTCTCAAGAAAAAAAAGTGATAGCGCCAATTATTTCATTAAGAAATATCGCTCGCCTTTATAAAATGGGTAATCAAGCGTTTTATGCACTCAATAATTTTGATTTGGATATTCAATATAATGACTTTATTGCTATAACCGGACAGTCGGGGTCAGGTAAATCGACCTTGATGAATATTCTTGGCTGCTTAGATTATCCAACAAGTGGTGAATATAAACTTAAAGACAGAGATGTAGCTAAGCTTGATGAAACAACTCTGGCGGGTATTAGAAATTTAGAAATTGGCTTTATTTTTCAAAGTTTTAATTTATTACCCAGATCAAGTGCTTTACAAAATGTTATGCAACCATTGATATATCGAGGCATGCCAATCAAAGAACGCCGTATAAAGGCTAAGCTAGCCTTAACCCGGGTCGGTTTAAAGGACCGCATTGACCATTTACCGAATCAGTTGTCTGGTGGACAACGTCAGCGTGTCGCTATCGCTCGGGCATTAGTCACTGAACCTGCGATATTGTTAGCAGATGAACCTACCGGGAACTTAGATTCAGCAACCACAATGGAAATTATGGCACTGTTTGATGAGCTTCACCAAGATGGCCAAACCCTAATTATTGTAACCCATGAACAGGAAATAGCCGATCGTTGTCAGCGAGTTATACGCTTAACTGATGGCTGCTTAGTTGCTGATTCATTAAACCCAAATATTGAACAGCACTATAAAGAGCAGCAACTGATAAAGGAGAGTGCTAATGTCTAGTGTTTTCTTTAAAATTGTTGAGAGTACTCGTTCAGCGGCACATTCGGTGCGTGCTCACGGTTTTCGAAGTTTTTTAACAACCTTAGGTATTATTATTGGCGTTGCCTCAGTGATTGCTGTTGTCTCTGTCGTACAAGGATTAAGCAGCAGTATTACTTCGCAGTTCGACGATATGGGCACTAATGTTGTCAGTATTAATGCTTTTACGCCGCTAAAAGAACGTCTTCAAGGCAAAGTTGCCAAATTAACTTACCGTGACTTTTTAGAAATACAGTATAAAGTTTCAGGCATTAGCCATATCACTCCAACGGTTGCCGCAACAGGCCCAAATGGCGTAGTTCAGTATAAAGGGGAGTCAACGGCAACACGCGTTGTCGGTACAGGCTCTAGTTATCAATCTCTATATGGCATCTTTCCTGAAACGGGGCGCTTTTTTAATATAAATGATGATAAGTCTCGACGCCGCGTAGCCGTGTTAGGGGACTCGATTATAGACAAACTTGAAATCAAAGGTTCTGCTGTTGGTCAGTATATTATGATTGGCGGTGAGTGGTTTAAAGTGATTGGCGTGCTAGAAAAGCGTGGTAAACTTTTTGGCTTTGATCAAGATGACTTTATACTGTTGCCTTATACAACAACAAGAGCTTTGTTAGGTGGTGCTGAAGAACCCGATATCAGTATTTCGCTGCAAGTGGACGATGCAAATCAACTTGAAAGTATTAAGCAGCATATTCAAAATCTACTGCGTCGAAATCATAATATATCTAAAGAAACAGCGGATGATTTTAAAATTAGTACCGCAGAGCAAATGCTTGAAACCGTCAATAGTATTACCTCAAGTACCACTATGGTGCTCAGTGGTGTTGTTGGTATTTCATTATTGGTAGGCGGTATTGGTATTATGAATATTATGCTGGTTTCAGTGACTGAACGCACCCGCGAAATAGGTATTCAAAAAGCGCTTGGCGCAACGCGAGTTGACATACTGCTACAATTTCTAATTGAAGCGGTGTTCTTGTGTTTATTAGGAGGACTAATTGGCTTAGCTATTGGCTATGGTATTGGCGCATTAGTGAGTAATTTAATCGACTTACCCTCTGCAGAAGTTCCGCTGTGGGCGGTAATGCTGTCGTTTGGTTTTAGCGCGGGAGTTGGGCTATTATTTGGTATTATACCTGCTGCGAAAGCCGCTAACCTAGACCCTATTGACGCACTACGCTATGAATAACTAACGCGAGTATTAATGGTAAGGACCAATTATCTTCGAGGTTAAGTAAAGTAAGCCAATATTTAATTGATTAAAAAAAGCCCAGTCATTGACTGGGCAAAAAATATAAGGGATAAACACAATCAATCAAAAAAGGTTAACTTTCGTTGCCTGATATTGATTTATTAACCGTAGAGACGGGACGTTTTTGCAGTAAACTTTTACCATTTATCGCAATTTTTCTTGGTTTTAACGCTTCAGGTATTTCTCTCTCTAAATCTATATGCAGCAAACCATGCTCCATAAAAGCACCGATGACTTTGACATGTTCACCGAGTTGAAATTTACGTTCGAAGTTACGCTCAGCAATACCTTGATGTACAAAGTTTCTTGGTGAACCATTATCGTTGACAGGTTTGGTACCGGTAACGATTAAGGTGTTCTCTTTTGATTCAATTTCAAGATCTTCATCGGCAAAGCCAGCAATAGCCATAGTAATACGATATTGGTCTTCGGCAAGTAATTCTACATTGTAAGGGGGGTAAGATGATTGCTTGTCTGTACGAGACGCTTTTTCAATTAAACCCGCTAAGTGTTCAAAGCCAATAAATGAACGGTAAAGTGGGCTGATATCTGTTTGTATACGCATAATTCATATCCTATTAGTTATACCCATAATTGAGATGTAAGGGTATTAGCAATATGGGATCTCTTTTGAATATTTCTGTGCTTACTATAACCAACATAAAGTCGCGATATAGCTAGGCTGAAATTATTATTCTCAGAGATTTAAGGTGCCTTTCAATATTGAACAGGCGGTTAATGTAGTCCCGTTTAGCTTGTGGCGACTACATTAATAAAGATGGGCGCGATGTTTTATTTTTCAAGTTTTAAATTTAAATTAAAATTGATTTTAATTTAAGTCTTTGAAATATTGTGATTTATTATTTGTCGTTATTCTCTTGAACCGTTTCCATATCCAGTGTTTCACTTGGGCTTAATGCTTTTATGGTCGAAAGGGCTAATTCATAATTAGGGTGCTTTGAAATATCAGCAACAATTTCCTTGTAAGCGATCATTCCTGATGAATCAATAATAAATATCGCTCGTGTTAATAAGCCCATATCTTTAATGAGTAAGCCGTAATTACTACCAAAGTTGCGCCACACTGAATCAGATAAGACCGTTATTTTATCGATACTTTCTGCTTCACAAAAACGTTTTTGCGCAAAAGGTAAATCATTGCTAATCGTTAACACAACAATGTCTTGGGGTAATTTAGCCATTTCTTCGTTGAAACGTTTTGTTTGTAAGGCACAGACGCCGGTGTCTAAACTTGGTACCACAGAGATAAGAATGTTTTTTCCTGAGAATGCTTCGAGAGTTACCGGCACAAAGCTGGCATTAACCACTTTAAAATTAGGGGCTTTTTGACCAACATCAACTTGTGTACCTAATAGCGTGATGAATTTGTTATTTGCCTTAACTAAGTCAGTTGTTTGTTGTAAATTATCTTCATCAAGTGGCTTTGCAGATGCCACAAAAATGCTCAGGCTATTTAAAGTTAAAATCAGTGAAAAAGTAAGAAATACGGTTGAAAATTTCATAATGTTAAGCGCGCTTAAAAATTTTGTATAAAGAGATGTTAACTTTGACGATAAAAAATAGCCATTATTTAGTGCTTTATTTCAAATATTATCTATTGTTATTTATAGATAAACAGTAAAATGTTGAAAAATCATCACCACAACTATTATCTGAAAATAGGAATAACGAAAATATGTCAATACCCTTGTTAATTTGTGATGACTCAAATATGGCGCGTAAGCAGGTAGCACGTTCTTTACCTGATGATTGGGATGTCGAGATAAGCTTTGCTACTAACGGCGAAGAAGGCATTCAAGCAATAAAAGCTGGTAAAGGTGATGTACTTTTACTTGATTTAAATATGCCAGTGATGGACGGTTACCAAGTCCTTGAAACTATTATTAAAGAAGACTTAAACACTATGGTGATTGTAATTTCTGGCGATATACAGCCAGAAGCACACCAACGTGTTACGAGCTTAGGTGCTCTAGACTTTATTCAAAAGCCAGTCAATAAAACCAAACTAACAGAAATATTATTGGCTTACGGTATTTTTACCCAAGACAGCGAAGAAGAAAAGCCTTTACCCGTTGAAATCGAAAAACCGCCGGTGATAGCCCCAGCTCCTAAACATAGCGAGTTGGCACCACTGACACAAGCGGCAGAGACAGTTAGTATTGAAAGAGAACAATCAGATGAAGCGTTTTTCTTAGACCCTGAACTACGAGACTGTTACCAAGAAATAGCCAACGTCGCTATGGGACAAGCAGGAGATTTATTAGCGCGTTTACTTGATGTGTTTGTTGTTCTCCCCATTCCTAATGTTAATTTAATTGAAGTTAGTGAACTGAGCATGGCGCTCTCTGATGTAGAAGAACAAGAAAGTACTTCGGGAATTTGCCAAGGATTTATTGGCGCAGGTATTTCTGGTGAAGCACTACTTATTTTAAATGACTCAAGTTTTAAAGATGTTGCTTCATTAATGAATTATAAGTATGAAGTTGATGAAAGTACTGAGCTTGAATTATTAATGGATCTAGCCAATGTACTTATTGGTGCTTGTTTAAATGGTGTTTCTGCCCAATTAGATATGCCTTTTAGCCAAGGCCACCCCGTTGTTTTAGGACAACATAAAAAAATATCTGAGTTGATAGCGACCAACTCTAAAAAATGGAAGCGTACCTTAGCTATCGAAATTAGTTATAGCATTGAAGACTATTCAATCAAATGTGATTTACTCTTACTCTTTACCGAAGAGTCTATGCGTACACTCAATAATAAAATCTCTTACTTACTGGATTAACTATGTCATTAGAAACATCACAAATAAATGAATTACATTGGTTAATGGAAATGTTACACACCATCGATGTAGGATTGGTTGTACTAGATAGAGATTATAAAGTGCAAATATGGAATGGTTTTATGGAGAATCATAGCGGTCTGTTACCCCGTGAAGTGAAAGATAAAGTGCTATTCCCTTTGTTTGATGAAATACCTGAAGCATGGTTTAAGCGCAAAGCTGAATCAGTCTTTTTACTAAAAAATAAAGCCTTTACAATTTGGGAACAACGTCCTTATTTGTTTAAGTTTCAAAATTATCGTCCTATCACAGGGGCGGCTGATTATATGTATCAAAATACTACTTTTATTCCTTTGATGTCAGCGACAGGAATAGTGACTCATTTATGCCTCATTATTTATGATGTGACTGATAATGCTTCTCATAAAAAAGACTTAGTTAAGGCGAATAAAGAATTAGCTATTTTGAGTCAAACTGATGGCCTAACAAAACTGTTTAATCACACGCACTGGGAGCATTGCTTGCAAGCGGAATACAAGCGTTGGATCCGTAGTCAAAACCCTAGTTGCTTAGTGATGATTGATATTGATCATTTTAAAGTGGTTAACGATACCTATGGCCATGTCGTTGGTGACGAAGTTATTCGCCATATCTCAGGACTTATTCGCCATCATGTGCGTGAAACAGATGTTTCGGGGCGCTACGGTGGTGAGGAATTTGTTATATTATTAGCGGACACATCATTAGATAATGGTAAAGTATTTGCTGAACGATTAAGAGAAGAGATTGAAAAATCTGTGGTGAAATATAATGACATTGATGTTAAATATACGGTAAGTATGGGGATTGCTGAAATAGACATTAGTATTGAAAGTTATGAAGCTTGGATTGAGTGTGCTGATGCCGCTATGTACCGAGCAAAAGATAATGGCCGTAATCAAATAGCCTTGCACCCTAAGCAACTAGTTTAGTTCGTTACAAATAAGTCATAAAAAAAGCCCTTATGGGCTTTTTTTATATAAAATATTTACTTTAATGAGCGTAAACTTTTTTTCCATTTACCCAAGTCGCTATGACTTTATTCTTCCAGATATCTTGTTGGTTTTCTGTAAAGTAATTATCTTCTAATAAAATAAAGTCAGCTTTTTTACCTTTTTCTAAGCTACCTAAAGTATTTTCTTGGTGTGCTGCATAAGCCGCGTCAATAGTAAAAGTTCGTAAGGCTTCTAAGCGTGTCATACTTTCTTCACTGAACCAGCCATTTTTCGGTTGGTTCTGATGATCTTGACGGGTGACTGAAGAGTGTAAACCAAAAAATGGATTAGGGGATTCCACTGGGAAATCTGAGCCTGCAGCGATTATAGCCTTGGCATTCATCAATTTACGCCATGCATAAGCACCTAAAATACGTTCTTTACCAATTCGGTCAACAGCCATGTTTTTATCACTAGTTGCGTGTGTAGCTTGCATTGAAGCGATAATGTTGAGCTCAGCGAAGCGAGGAATATCACTTAATTGTAATATTTGCGCATGTTCAACTCTATGACGAAGCGCTTCGGTATTTGTTGCTTTTATTTGGTGTTGATATAAATCTAGAACCACTTTATTAGCATTATCACCAATGGCATGAGTATTCACCTGAAAACCTGCCTTCATCGCAGTATTCATATACAAGGTTAACTTTTCTTTGTCATGTAACATTAAACCTTTATGACCAGCATGGTCTGAATAATCAGCAATTAAAGAGGCGCCACGACTACCCAAAGCACCATCGGCTTGAATTTTCACACTATTAAAATTAAGCATGTTATCACGGCTAGTGAATGGTCCTTGCTTGAGTGTTTCCTGCCAATTTTCAGAGGGTAAATACAACATAGCGTTGACACGCATAGGGAGGGCGTTTTCATTGCTCAATTCTTTGAATAGTTCAAGGTTATCAGTAAAAATACCAGCATCATGAACACTGGTTAAACCAAAAGAGACCAATTTATTAAGCGCTTTTTTTAAGACTAATTTTTGTTCTTGCTTGGTCAAAGGGGCAATGCTTTTAGTAATCAAATCCATGGCATTATCAATAAAAATTCCTGTTGGCTGACCAGAGTCATCACGAATTATATCGCCACCCGTTGGACTTTGTGTCGCTGATGTTATACCAGCAAGCTCCATCGCTTTAGTATTGGCCCAGCCCGCATGTCCATCAACACGTCGTAAGAATACTGGTTTGTTAGGAAAGTGTTTATCTAGCGATTTTGCTGTTGGAAATTGGGTGTTTTCCCATTGAGTTTGGTTCCAGCCTTGTCCTTGTACCCAAGTAATATCTGGGTTTGCCTTTGCATAATTTACGGCTTTCTTTACCGCTGATTCTTCTGAAAGTGAGCCAAGTAAATTTGCTTGCATCAAACTTAAGCCGTAACTTAATATATGACCATGAGCATCAATTAAGCCCGGAAGTAGTGTTTTACCCTGGCCATCGATAACCGTCATCTGACCGGATTTAGGTAATACTTCACCATCGATAAAAAGTTTATCAATTTTATCATCGGTAAATTGAATAGCCGTAAACTGCTTTAATTGTTGGTCAGCTAAAGTATAGCCCTGAACATTGGTGATAATGGTTGTTTGTGCGAAGGCTAAACTGGTAGAGGTCAGTAAAAATAAGGTTAAAGTGGACAGGTGTTTAGTCAATACTTTCATAAATAAATCCTATGTATTATTGTTTTTTATGTTTTTTTATTGAGCATAGGATAAAGGCAGAAAAATAAAATTAATAGTATTAATGGTAATAACCAATGAATAAGTTGCCAATATTGACTATAAAAAGTCTTTCCTTGGACGAGTTCAAGGTCAGCTTTAAGCACAGCGTCAGTAAACTGTGGCAGTGTGGCTTGAATATTTCCTTGGTGATCAACGATAGCGGTTACACCATTGTTGGTGGCACGTAGCAGTGGTCGACCAAATTCCAAAGCGCGCATGCGAGCAATGTCTAAATGTTGATGTGGACCATGTGAATCGCCAAACCAAGAATCATTACTAACCGTGAGTAAAATGTCGGTTTCGTTGGTAAAGTTAGCGGCTAATTGCTCAGGAAAGGCAATTTCAAAACAAATAAGCGGTAATAGATGAACGCCTTTAGCAACAAGGTTGGGTTGAATATAGTCACCTCGGGTGAAAGAAGAATATTGTAAATTAAATATTGGCGCAATTTTTCTTAATATGTCACCAAAAGGCACAAATTCACCTATGGGTAGCAGGTGGTTTTTATAATAGCGGTTACTATGGTTATAACGGTAATGCCCAGTATCGTCGTTACTTTCTTTTTTACCGATGACAATCAGTGAATTGAAATAGGTTTTTGATTGATATTTGTAATCTAAAATACCGGTAATAATAGCACTATCATTGAGTGCGGCAGATCTATCGGCCATGCTGAGAAAGTCTTGTGCAGCGGGTTCTAATGCTGTTACTGCTGACTCCGGCCAAACAATAATGTCAGCATCATAATTTTCTCGGCTGTGATCTAGGTATTTTAATTGGATGGGCCACTCTTTTTCGGGCTGCCATTTCATTGATTGTTCAACATTACCTTGTACTAAAGCAGCGGTTATTGTTTTGCTGGTCGGTGTTACCCAAGCAACATGCGTTAATAAATAAGCGGAGATAGACACAGCAATCAATAAGATTATATGTGTCTTGCGATAGCAGTTATTTACAACATTAATAACCGCAATACTGATTACCAGCAGCAAAGCACTTATTCCTATTTCACCAATCAGTGGTGCAAAACTAGCTAGTGGACCATCGATTTGGCTATAGCCAATTGAAAGCCAGGGAAAACCAGTCAAGACGTTAGCACGCAAATATTCTGAAATAAGCCAGCAGGGTGGCAGTAACCACAGAGAGAATTTTTTCTTTGGCGCAAACTTCGTTGATAAATAACAAGCAAGTGCTGGATAAAGTGCCAAATAACAACACAATAACACCATCAATAACAGTGAGAAAAATAGTGGTAAACCACCAAATTGATCAATACTGACATGCACCCAACTAATACCGCTACCAAACCAACCAAGAGCAAAGATGAAACCTTGTTTAGTGGCTGTCTTTACATCAGTACCATTAATAGAATGGAGAAATAACGGCAGTACAATAATCATCAGCCACCATAGCGAAAAAGGAGCGTAGGCGAGCACTAAGCTGAGCCCAGCAAGGAAGCTGAGCCAGTTACGCTTATTAAATAAGTTATCGTGTAGTCGTTTTAGTAGGCGAGCGCCTAGTGTCTTGATCGCCATTGAGGTTAGTCGACTATCTTTCCATTGATTTTATGGTCTTTTGGAATCGTAATATGTAAGCTTTGGATACGGCGATTATCGCCGGCGGTGACTTTAAATTCAAAATCACCAATCGTCATTATTTCACCTTTTTTAGGCATATGGCCAAATTGATGTAAAACTACGCCACCAATAGTATCGGCATCGTTGCCATCAAACTCAGTATTAAAATATTCATTGAAGTCATCGAGCTCTGTTAATGCCTTAACTTGATAAACATTACCGGCAAGATACTTAATATCTAGTTCAATTTCATCATCTGTTTCATCTTCAATTTCACCAACAATTAATTCAAGAATATCTTCAATGGTGACAACACCAGAAACGCCACCATATTCATCAACAACAATTGCCATATGATAACGCTGAGAACGAAACTCTTGTAATAACGGTTCAACTCTTTTACTTTCTGGAACAATAATCGATGGACGAATTATTTTGGCTATGATGCATTCTTCTTGTTGACCAAAGCCGTAAGCGAGCAGATCTTTAGCGAGTAAAATTCCCTCAATGTGATCAATGTCGTCGTTAATAACAGGAAATCTAGAGTGACCAGACTCTAAGATGATCGGTAAAGAATGTTCAATCGGATCGTTGATATCAAGCGTGACCATTTGCGATCTTGGGATCATAATATCACGCACTCGCATATCAGAAACTTCTAATACACCTTGGATCATTAACTTGGTTTCTGGCTTAATTAAGTCGCGGTCTTCAGCGTCATTTAATACATCAACCAATTCGTCTTTACTTTTGGGCTCTCCGGTAAAGACCTGTACTATTTTATCAAGTATCGATCGATTTGCAGAGCCGTTGCTAGAGTGGGGGTGGTCATCGCTCATAGAGCTTATTTATTTCCTGTAAGGTTAACTTGTTGCTTATTTTCTAATCAATCGAAAGTAAATTCAAGTAGTAAGTGGTTATTTATCTATGAATTCTAAAGGATAAATTTATTCATTTATAATATAAGGATCGGATATATCGAGTGCTTTAAGTAATTTTGTTTCCAGTGCTTCCATTTCTGTGGCTTCAACTTCATCAATATGATCGTAACCTAATAAGTGTAAGCAGCCATGAATCACCATATGAGCCCAGTGATTATGCAGGTCTTTGTGCTGTTCATTGGCTTCTTGGGCGACGATGTCAGCACAAATCACTAAATCACCGAGTAAGTCTAGTTCAATTTCTGCTGGTACCTCAAAAGGAAATGATAAAACATTGGTCGGTTTATCTTTTCCACGATACTGTAAGTTCAGAGACTGGCTTTCTTTAACGTCAACGAGACGAATGGTAAGTTCAAAATCCGTTTTATCATTATTTAAAGCGATATTTACCCAAGATTGAAACTGTTCATTGCTGGGTAAATTTTTGGCATCACAAGCATGTTGAAGATCGAGTAGTGTTGCCACTATTGATTATCCATAGTATCAAGTGCCGCTTTATTTCTTTTTTCATCTTTTAAACGTTTTTCTTTTTGTTCAAAAGCATCATATGCATCAACAATTCTAGCCACAACAGGGTGGCGGACAATATCTTTTGATTCAAAGTAGTTGAAACTAATGCCAGGAATATCGTCAAGTACTTCAATCGCGTGACGTAAGCCTGATTTAGCACCACGTGGTAAATCTACTTGGGTAATATCGCCGGTGATAACAGCACGGGCATTAAAGCCAATACGGGTTAAAAACATTTTCATTTGTTCTACGGTCGTATTCTGACTTTCATCAAGAATTATAAAAGCATCATTTAATGTTCTGCCACGCATATAGGCAAGAGGAGCAATCTCAATGACATTGCGCTCGATAAGCTTTTCAACTTTTTCAAAACCCAGCATTTCAAAGAGTGCGTCGTATAAAGGGCGCAGGTAAGGATCCACTTTTTGTGATAAATCACCTGGAAGGAATCCCAATTTTTCACCCGCTTCAACGGCTGGGCGTGTTAACAGAATTCGTCTAACTTCTTGTTTTTCAAGAGCTTCGACAGCACAAGCAACGGCTAAATAGGTTTTACCCGTACCCGCAACACCAACGCCAAAGCTAATGTCATTACTCATAATGTTATGCACATAACTTTGCTGGTTTGGATTACGAGGTTTGACGACACCACGTTTGGTTTTTATAGTCACTAACTTGTCGAAATCAACATCAACTTTAGTGGGCTCTTGCTCAAGCACTTTTGCGTCTAAAATAGCAAGATGGACCATTTTTTCTGTGATTTCTTTTAGCTCATTTTTTACGGTTGCTGTTTCAATATATAAATTCTTAAGCAAGACAATGACGGCTTCACAATTTGCGGGTTCACCCATCACTTTAAATTCATTGCTGCTGTAACTTATTTTAACACCAAGGCGACGTTCAATGGTTTTTAAGTTATCGTCCATTGAACCACATAAATTCGCTAGGCGATTATTATCAAGCGGTGTTAAGTCAAATTGTTTGCTAATACTTGTAGTCAAATTTATATCCGTTTTTATAGGCTAAGGTTTTAATTATTAAGGCGTAAAACTACCAACACCTAACTCGTCGATGTTACTACTTTTGCTAGTATGATGACTGTTCGCTAGGATGTCTTGTGGAGAATACGCAATGCGCAAGCCCATTTCACTTTCTTCGCGCACTAATTCACCGCGCAGCGAGTTAGCATAAACATCAGTAATTTTAATATCAACAAATTGACCAATAACCGTGTGAGGAGCAACAAAATTAACCGTGCGGTTATTTTCTGTTTTACCGCGTAATTCCATCGGATTTTTCTTTGAAGGACCTTCAACAAGAATACGTTGTTCTGTATTCAACATTTGACGTGCAATACGTAATGCTTGATGAGTAATTTGGTCTTGAAGCACTTTTAAACGTTCTTTTTTAGTGATATCAGAAATATCATCAATCATATCTGCTGCCGGTGTACCAGGGCGCGCACTGTAAATAAAACTAAAGCTTAAATCGAAATCTACCGCTTTAATTAAATCCATTGTTGCTTGGAAGTCAGCATCCGACTCACCAGGAAAACCAATAATGAAATCTGAACTCATGCAAATATCTGGACGTGCTTTCTTTAATTTTCGAATTTGTGATTTATATTCTAATGCAGTATGACCACGTTTCATTTGCGTTAAAATTCTATCTGAGCCACTTTGTACCGGTAAATGTAGGTGACTCACTAATTCAGGAACGTCTTTGTAGACCTCAATGATATCATCGGTAAATTCAATCGGATGTGATGTCGTATAGCGAATACGGTCAATGCCGTCAACAGTAGCAACCAAACGCAATAATTCTGAAAAGCGACAAATTTCATCATCGTGCGTAATACCACGATAGCCATTAACATTTTGTCCTAATAAATTAACTTCACGTACACCTTGTGCAGCAAGTTGAGCTATTTCATATAATACATCGTCAAGTGGACGACTGACTTCTTCACCACGAGTGTAAGGTACAACACAGAAGGTACAGTATTTACTACAGCCTTCCATAATCGACACAAAAGCGCTAGCGCCATCAGCTTTAGGTTCAGGAAGACGATCAAACTTTTCAATTTCAGGAAAGCTAACATCAACAACAGGATTATGATCACCAGTAACTTGTTGGATCATTTCAGGTAGGCGGTGCAATGTTTGTGGGCCAAAAACCATATCAACATAAGGCGCACGCTGGCGAATAGCATCACCTTCTTGAGAAGCAACACAGCCACCAACACCAATTAATAAACCGGGTTTATTGTCTTTTAGATGTTTCCAACGCCCTAGCTGATGAAAAACCTTTTCTTGTGCCTTTTCGCGTATAGAACAAGTGTTTAATAAGATGACATCAGCATCTTCAGCTTCGTCAGCCAATACAAAACCATGCGTTGAATCTAATAATTCGGCCATTTTCTGCGAGTCATACTCGTTCATTTGGCAACCCCAAGTTTTGATATATAGCTTTTTACTCATTAACTTTCCACTCATTAAATATTTAAAAATTTAGACAAACTAACATGAAATTTATTGCTTAGCAGTTAGTTCAATTTAAGGATGCATATTTTACTCCTTCTTGACGCTTGACGCCAGTACCCGATTCAACTTTAAGTGGCGCGGGTCTATCTGATCTCAATTATTGACCGCAACCATTAATAATATTCGTATAACTGATATAGGTTGGTTAGAATAACTTTGAAAAATCATTAAATAAAAAGTGTAAATTTTATGAGCAATTTTGATTGTGTCGTGGTCGGTGGTGGTATGGTCGGCGCTGCTAGTGCGTTATCTTTGGCAAACTTAGGGTTAACTGTGGCTATTGTCGAACCAAAGCAACCCGTCTGTTTTAATGAAACACAAGCACTAGATTTACGTGTTTCAGCTATATCGCTTGCTTCTGAGCATTTGTTAACACAATTGGGGGCTTGGCCACAATTAAAACAATGGCGAATGTGTCCTTATAAACGATTAGGTGTTTGGGAAAATCAGGCAAGTTATACCGAGTTTAACGCCGATGACATTGGGCAATCTCATCTTGGCCATATTATTGAAAATCGCTTAGTTCAGCTTGCCTTATGGCAGCAAATTAAAACTCACAGTAAGGTGACTTTATTTGCACCAGCGAGTTTAGAAAGCTTTACTGAACATCAAAATGAAATCGCAGTAAGCTTGGCAATTAAACCGGCTGAAAAAGAGTGTAGTGAAATAGAAAAAATTACCACTCAAATATTAATTGCGGCTGATGGCGCTCATTCACAGGTAAGAAAACTAGCTCATATAGGTATAACGGGTTGGGATTATCAGCAATCAGCAATGCTTATTAATGTTGAAACTCAACATTTACAACAAGATATTACCTGGCAACAATTTTTTCAGACTGGCCCAATTGCTTTCTTACCGCTGCCAGGAGAAAGTCAATTAGGTGGTTATGCTTCCTTGGTTTGGTATCATCAAAAAAACGAGATAAAAAGGTTGTCGGCTTTATCTAATGAACAACTGCAAAGTGAAATCATTGAAAAATTTCCACAACGAATAGGTCAAATAAAGGTTATTAATAAAGGGGCATTTCCACTGACTCGTCGACATGCTAATACTTATCAAAAAGGTCGAGTATTATTATTAGGTGATGCAGCGCACACCATTAACCCCATGGCAGGGCAGGGAGTAAATCTTGGCTTTAAAGATGTTAAGGCTTTACAAACCGTCATAGCCAGTGCCATTGGTAATAATGAGTGTTGGCACTTGCCTGAGGTTTTATCACGTTACGAATCTAAGCGACGAATAGACAATCTATTGATGATGACAACGATGGATTCACTGTATGCAACGTTTAGCCACCCATCACCAGCTATTAAACTCTTTCGAAACATAGGGCTGACAATGGCAAATAAGATACCTTTTTTGAAAAATAAGGCTTTAGCTTACGCTTGTGGTGTATAAGTTGAAGTGATAATGGATCTTAAAAGAAATTTTTCAATGCAGTAATAGATTAAGTCTTAAGATAATATTTATTGGGTGTTTAAGGTAAGATTCAAAAAGAATGGCAGGGGTAAGAGGATTTGAACCTCTGAATGACTGGATCAAAACCAGCTGCCTTACCGCTTGGCTATACCCCTGTAATGTTACTTATTTTCTAACAACTATCATGATGATAACTGTTAGTTAGAATGGTACGGGTCAAGAGACTTGAACTCTCACATCTTTCGATACTGGAACCTAAATCCAGCGCGTCTACCAATTCCGCCAAACCCGCATTGCTTCTAATACTACTAAGCATTAATAGCCTTGTAGATATTTCAAATAATTATTATGTCACTCAGTAATGTTTACTATTTTTTTAATAAAAACTAATTACGTTTTAAAAAAGGAATATTAAACAATAAAGTGGCAGGGGTAAGAGGATTTGAACCTCTGAATGACTGGATCAAAACCAGCTGCCTTACCGCTTGGCTATACCCCTGTAGGTATTCTAAATAACAAGTAAATATGACACTTATAATGTTTAATATTAGTTTTAATAAAGACTGATTGAGTTTTAAAAAAGGAATGTTAAACAAGAAAGTGGCAGGGGTAAGAGGATTTGAACCTCTGAATGACTGGATCAAAACCAGCTGCCTTACCGCTTGGCTATACCCCTGCAATGTTACTTACTTTCTAACAAATATCATGATGATAAATGTTAGTTAGAATGGTACGGGTCAAGAGACTTGAACTCTCACATCTTTCGATACTGGAACCTAAATCCAGCGCGTCTACCAATTCCGCCAAACCCGCATTTCTTCTAATACTTCTTTCACTACTAAGAGTTAAATGGTGGCTACACCGGGATTTGAACCTGGGACCCCATCATTATGAGTGATGTGCTCTAACCAGCTGAGCTATGTAGCCTTTCCGTATTGCCTCTCAGCAAGTGGCGCGTATTATGCAAATCTGCTTAGGCTACGTCAACCGTTTTTTTATAATAAATGCTAATTTCTTTCTGTTTGCTTGTTTAGTCTACAAATTGGGCGTTTAATATTCTAGGAAAGCGCAATCTCTTTAAAATAAAAACAAGAACGCTAAGTTCTTGCTTTATTTTAAAGAAGCGTAGATATCAACTTATGATTATTTTACGCGTTCTTTTGCTTCTTCTTCTAAATGTTTTGAGTATTTACCAATATCGGCGATATGTTTAGCAACTTCTTTTGAAGGAACTTTACCAATAATAAATTCACCTGTTTCTAAAGCGCTATTAGATGCAGCAAAAACTAATAAATTTTGGCCGTTACATTCGATACTACCAAAAAGTGCACGAATTTTTAATTTATTTTGTTTCATAAATGAACGTAAGCGGTTCTTATCATTAGCCGCAACGTATTCACAAATACGAAGAGATATATTATCGGCTTTAGTCACAGGGGCAAAAGTTACTGAAGCGGCAATTAAGCTAGCAAGTAGGAGTGTTTTTTTCATGGTCTGCCTTTTTATTGTTTATTAAAGTAATAGTTTGTTGGTCTGACGTTGATGATTTTAACTTATATCAGATTGGTATTATGATAATTGTGGTATATTTTAGAAATAAAACAAGATATTTTTAAATTTTTTAAATTAAGTAGTCTATTGTTTTCATTGTTTATTATTTATATCTTTTTCTTTTGCAGTCATTTTTTTAAACTTGAATGACGAGTAATAACTTATTTTTAAAGACAAAAAAGGAGCCGAAGCTCCTTTTACTATTTAATTTTTTCGCGTTAAAGCGTAAACTTTACACGTTAAATCTGAAGTGAACCACATCACCATCTTTAACACAGTACTCTTTACCTTCTAAACGCCATTTACCGGCCTCTTTAGCCCCTGACTCGCCATTAAATTCGATAAAGTGATCATAGGCAATAACTTCTGCGCGAATAAAGCCTTTTTCAAAGTCGGTATGAATAACACCCGCAGCTTGTGGAGCAGTAGCATTTTGCTTTACTGTCCATGCACGTACTTCTTTTACACCTGCCGTAAAATAGGTTTGCAAGTGAAGCAAAGAATAACCAGCATTAATAACACGATTAAGCCCAGGTTCTTCTAGTCCAAGGTCAGCCATAAATTCAACACGGTCTTCATCATCCATTTCAGACAATTCACTTTCAATTTCAGCACAAACAGCAACAACGATAGCACCTTCGGCATCAGCAATTGCTTGAACTTGATCTAGGTAAGGATTATTTTCAAAACCATCATCATTCACATTCGCGATATACATGGTCGGCTTTAGTGTTAAAAAGTTTAAGTAGTCTACCGCTGCTTTTTCTTCTTTAGACAATGTTAAAGAACGTATCATATGTCCTTCTTCAACATGCTTTAATATCTTTTCTAATACCGGCATTTCAAATTTAGCGTCTGCATCGCCACCTTTGGCTTTCTTCGCTAAGCGGAAAATCGCTCGTTCCGCTGTGTCCATATCAGACAAAGCCAGCTCAGTATTGATCACTTCTATGTCATCACTAGGGCTAACCTTATTGGCAACATGAATAATGTTGTCATTATCAAAACAACGCACAACGTGACCAATTGCATCGGTTTCACGAATGTTAGCAAGAAATTTATTTCCTAAACCTTCACCTTTTGAAGCGCCAGCCACTAAACCTGCAATATCAACAAATTCCATAGTAGTTGCTAGAACGCGTTCAGGGTTTACAATTTTGGCTAATGCATCTAAACGAGGGTCGGGCACGGGTACTACACCCGTATTCGGCTCAATAGTACAAAATGGAAAATTAGCTGCTTCAATACCTGCTTTTGTTAATGCATTGAAAAGTGTTGATTTACCTACGTTGGGCAAGCCAACAATACCGCATTTGAATCCCATGATAATACCTTAATTGTTTTGCAAAATTGTTTTAAAAGTTTAGTTATAGCGGTTTGAATGAATGCAAACGATTTTGAGCTTTCTTTAAATCGTCTGTTTGCCAGATGTCGATACATCGGCTTGCTTCATCAATCGCTTGATCTATTTTGTCTTGGTCAATAGCTGGTGCTTTGCCAAGTACATGTCCGGTAACGCGATCTCTATGACCTGGGTGGCCTATACCAATGCGTAACCGATAAAATTCTTTGTTATTAGCCAGACACGAAATAATATCGCGTAAGCCGTTATGTCCACCGTGCCCGCCACCCTTTTTAATTTTACAGACGCCCGGTTCCATGTCTAACTCATCATGAGCAACAAGGATATTATCGACGGGAATACGGAAAAAATTTGCAAGAGGCGCTACAGACTGACCACTTCTATTCATAAACGTTGTTGGAACAAGCAAATGAACAACTTCGTTACCTATTAGGCCTTTGCCGTAAAGTCCGAAATATTTTTTTTCTGGTCTGAGGGAGATGTTGTAGCGAGAAGCAAGTTCTTCGACGAACCAAACTCCGGCATTATGACGAGTTTTTGTATATTCGGGGCCTGGATTACCCAGGCCCACAACTAGTTGAATAGTCATTTAAGCTTATACTTAATGATTATTCAGTAGCTTCAGTTTCTTCAGCTTCATCAGTTTCTTCAGTTACGCCTTTCGGTGCATTTAATGAAACAACAGCTTGATCATGATCTTCGCCTTTTGCTAATTCGTCAGATGTTACGCCTTTAGGCAAAGTAACGTCTGATAAATGCAATGTTTGACCAACTTCTAAATCAGCAACATCAACTTCGATGAATTCTGGAATGTCAGCAGGTAAACAGCTAATCGCAATTTCGTTAATCTGGTGAGTAATGTTGCCACCTTTTTTCTCTGCTTCTTCTTCGTTAAGGAAGTGAATAGGAGCGTTAACGTGAACTGCATGAGATGCATCAATGCGTAAAAAATCTAAATGCATTACAAGTTGCTTGAACGGATGACGTTGCATGTCTTTTAAAAGACACTCAACTGGCTTACCGTCGATGTTTACAGTTAAAACGTGAGAGTAGAATGCTTCTTCTTGTTGTGCACGGTAAACATTTTTGTGCTCTAACGTTAAAGAAATCGGCTCTTGGCCTTCACCGTATAAAATTGCAGGAACTTTGTTTGCGTGACGTAGGCGGCGGCTCGCACCTTTCCCTAGGTCAGTACGAACTTCAGCTTCTAAAGTAAATAAATCAGTCATTTTTTAATACCTAATATTAAAGAGTTAGTTGAGTTGTTTTTTGCGACCAAAAACAACAATGAACCTTTACAACAATAAAAATAATTCAATCATCATAAAAGGCGCGGCATAATAACACCTCAACTTAAACATATCCAACGTTAATATGATTAATAAACTATTAATCATGGCTCCTTATTATGGGTATCATTGGGCTAAATGGCCGTTATAGATAATTTTTTATTGAAATTTAGGTGTTAGACCCGTTACCATTCAAAATACACTCTAGCAACCTGCGTCCTGAAATTGAGCGGGTATATGTGCCTCATAACTTCTAATGCCTAATGTCGATAAGAGAATTAACTATGACAATTACATCTTTCTATCCAACTCCTCGTACTTTAATGGGCCCCGGTCCTAGTGATGTTTCACCCCGTGTTTTATCTGCTTTAGGTCGTCCGACCATTGGTCATTTAGATCCAGAGTTTGTGCAGATGATGGACGAAATTAAATCATTACTACAATACGCATTTCAAACCAAGAATGAATTAACGATGGCGGTTTCAGCGCCAGGCTCGGCAGGTATGGAAACTTGTTTTGTTAACTTAGTTGAACCAGGCGAAAAAGTGATTGTTTGTGTAAATGGTGTTTTTGGTTCGCGTATGGTGGAAAATGTTCAACGCATAGGAGCTCAAGCCATCGTTATAAACGATGAGTGGGGAACGCCTGTCGATGTCAATAAAGTAAAACAAGCTTTTAAAGACAATAGTGATGTTAAGTTTTTAGCCTTTGTTCATGCTGAAACATCTACTGGTGTATTGTCTGATGCAAAAGCCTTATGTGCCATAGCTCAAGAAAATTCAGCGCTTTCTATCGTCGATGCCGTGACCTCATTAGGTGGTGTTGAACTAAAGGTTGATGATTGGGGAATCGATGCTATTTATTCGGGTAGTCAAAAATGTTTATCGTGTGTGCCCGGCATATCACCGATTAGCTTTAGTACTAAAGCCGTTGAAAAATTAACAAGTAGAAAGTCTAAAGTGCCCAGTTGGTTTTTAGATTTATCTTTGGTTATGGGCTATTGGGGCGGTACAGGTAAACGTAGTTATCATCATACGGCACCGGTGAATTCTCTCTATGCTTTGCATGAATCTTTAGTGATGTTACAAGATGAAGGTTTAGAAAATGCGTGGCAACGCCATAAAAACCAACACCTGAAATTAAAAACGGGATTAGAAAAACTAGGCATAGCGTTTGTTGTTGAAGAGCAATACCGTTTACCACAATTAAATACGGTATTGATTCCTCAAGGCGTTGATGATGCAGCTGTTCGCCAAACCTTACTTAATGAATATAATTTAGAAATTGGCGCTGGCCTAGGTGGTTTTGCTGGTAAAGCATGGCGCATTGGTTTAATGGGCTATGCGGCAAGAACTGAAAATGTGACTTTATGTTTAGCGGCTTTAGCGGATGTTTTAGAGAAATAGTCAACGTCTGACCAAAAGAATTAAGCGAGCGTAGCTCCAGTGTTGTGTTAAATAAAAAAGCCCCGAGTCAAAATATGACTCGGGGCTTTATTATTTATGAAGTTCTTTTATCAGGAATGCTTAACTGTCAAACATTGCTGAAATAGATTCTTCGTTACACACACGGCGAATCGCTTCAGACAACATACCGCTTAAAGTAAGTTGACGAACAATACCAAGCGCTTTAATTTCGTCGGTAAGTGGTATTGAATCTGTTACCACTAACTCATCAATAACAGAATCTCTTAGGTTTTGCGCAGCATTACCAGAAAGAACTGGATGAGTAGCATAAGCAATAACGCGTTTAGCGCCATGTGCTTTTAATGCTTCAGCCGCTTTTGCTAATGTGCCACCAGTATCTATCATGTCGTCGACAATGATACAGTCGCGGTCAGCAACATCACCAATAATGTGCATAACTTGTGCAACATTGGCTTTTGGACGACGCTTATCGATGATAGCAAGATCGGCTTCATTGAGTAATTTAGCTACGGCACGAGCGCGAACAACACCACCAATATCAGGAGAAACTACAATCGGGTTATCTAGATCACGAGAAAGCATATCTTCAAGTAAAATAGGTGTGCCAAATACGTTATCTACCGGTACATCGAAGAAACCCTGAATTTGCTCAGCGTGTAGGTCAACCGTTAATACTCGGTCAACACCAACACTTGATAAAAAGTCAGCGACAACTTTCGCAGTAATTGGTACACGAGCACTACGTACACGTCTATCTTGGCGAGCATAACCAAAATATGGAATAACTGCAGTAATACGACCAGCAGATGCTCGTCGTAATGCGTCAATCATCACAATTAATTCCATTAGGTTATTATTCGTTGGCGCACAAGTTGATTGAATAATAAAAACATCCGCACCGCGCACGTTTTCGTTAATTTCAACACTGATTTCACCGTCGCTAAAACTACCGACTTTGGCATCGCCTAAAGTCATATACAAGCGATCAGCTACTTTCTTGGCCAGTTCAGGGGTGGCATTACCCGTAAATATTTTCATGTCAGGCACGGTCAGTTCCTCGGAAACTATTGACATTTTAAGTTACGCTATTAGTAAACCTTGAGTTTACTATCAGCAAATTATTAAATTTTTTCCAGTGGTTCTTGGCATTTTTATGAAAATAAATTCTCAATGGTATTAATATTCTGCATTTTCTACTTGCAATGTTACTAAGTTGTTAATGGCATTGCGTAATGGAGATGTATTGACACCTTTTGCCACAAAAGAAATTATTCCATTAGGAAGTAATGACTGGATGCGACAAGCCTCTTGCTCAGTATCAAAACGAGAAAAAATACACGCTCCGGTACCAGTCATTCGAGACGGGGCGTATTCTACCAACCAAGCCAGTAACTTGGCAACCTCGGGATACTTTTTTATTACTAACGTCTGGCAGTCATTGTGGCATAAGTCTATGTCTAACTTACTAATATCATCATTTAAATTAACTTTTGCCGTATTGCGAGTTAAGTCAGCATCAGTAAAAATACTGGCAGTAGAAATACTGACATCAGGTTTACTGACTAAAAACCAGCTTTCTTGAGGATAAACAGCAGTGAGTTCTTCACCAACACCTTCAGCAAAAGCAGAAAAACCATGAATAAAAATCGGTACGTCAGCACCTAGCGATAGGCCAAGTTTTGCTAGCTCGGTGGTAGACAAGTTGGCCTGCCACAAAGTATTTAATGCCAATAAAATAGTCGCGGCGTTGGATGACCCGCCACCTAATCCACCCCCCATAGGGAGAATTTTTGTTATTTTTATTTGTGCACCTAAATATACGTTATTAAAAGTAGTCGGATTTTTTAATAGGTGGTTTTGTAGTAACCGAGCTGCTTTTACAATTAAGTTATCTTCATGTAATACACCATCAATCGGCGTGAGTAATTCAATACTATTACCCTGAGTCTTTCTTATTTCTATGGTGTCGCTGTGATCTAAAAATTGAAAAATAGTTTCTAACTGATGATAGCCGTCGTTGCGTTGACCAATAATATGGAGGAATAAATTAAGCTTTGCCGGTGCAGGAAAACTATAAAATTGCTGGTTAGTCTTAGTCATTACTTGTCACGTCCCATTGATGAACATTAATTTTAATGGTGATGTTATCTTGTTTTATGGTGAACTTCGTTGCTAATTGATATTGGTCTACTTGTTGATAGCCACTATACTTAATAAACCATTTTTTTTCACCAGAGTAGCTGGTCAATGTTTGGGGTAATTGTGTTGTTTCGTTATACGTTATTTTATCACTAGCTAAATAAGGTAAGCCTTTTAACCAGAAAGTCATCGCGTGTGTCGGTAATGTAAAACCTGTTAGCGAAGCAAGCAGGGTGTTTAAATCAGGGCTTTGGTAGCGCTCACCATCGACATTAATAACATGCATATTATTGACCGACTCTAAAGTAAAAACTTGAATACCTAGCACTGTGGTTAAATTTAGCATCTGGCGATTTTTATCTCCTTGGTAATGCCAATTTAATGTTAAGCTATGACGCTCTTTAGGGCTGATTATGCCCATTTTCCCTTTTATTTTCCAATTCGACATTGCTGTGAGCTTTTTAGTGCGCTCGGTAATGTTTTGATGTTCAGTAATTTGCTGATGGTTATTCGTTAAAGAACTACAACCAGATAGAAATATCAGTAAAAAACTGAAAAAGAGTGGCAGCGATAAGGTAATTTTATTCATATAAACCATTATTATTGAGTTAATCGCCATAATATTGCGTTATCGCGTATTTGATGCTTTTAATTTTCTGCGATTTTTCGTAAAATTAACATCATTATTTATCATAGATCATAGGTTTTTTATAAAACTTGATTAATAATGTCGTTAATAAAAAGATTAATGGAAAAAAAATTGCTATCGATAATTTTTATTTCTTATATTAATCGTCTTAAAAAGGCTGAATCGTTCCGTTATGTCTATAGTTGCTGTTGGAATCAATCACAAAACTGCCCCTGTTGCCGTGAGAGAAAAAATCTCTTTTAATCCCGACAATTTAAGTGTGGCATTAACTGAATTACTTGGAAACGTAGAATGTCGTGAAGCGGCTATTTTATCAACATGTAATCGTACAGAGCTGTATTTAGTTCAAGAAGGCGATGTAAGGGTTACCCAAGAAAAAGTTGTCCGCTGGTTAGAAAAACATCACAATGTTCCTGCTTCAACTATTACGCCAAGTTTATATTGGCATACTGATCAACAGGCCGTTAACCACATGATGCGGGTTGCTTGTGGCTTAGACTCTTTAGTTTTAGGCGAACCGCAAATCTTAGGTCAAATGAAGCAAGCCTATAGCCAAGCGAAAGCTGCTGGTTCTATGTCTTTAGTCATGGACCGTTTATTTCAACGTACTTTTGGTGTTGCTAAACAAGTTCGCACTGAAACTGAAATTGGCGCGAGTGCGGTTTCGGTTGCTTTTGCATCGGTAAATCTAGCAAAACATATTTTTGCCAGTCTTGAAAATGTAAAAGTACTATTAGTGGGGGCCGGTGAAACTATTGAACTGGTTGCTAAACATTTATACGAGAATAAAGTGGGTAAAATAACTGTTGCTAACCGCACAATTGCCCGTGCAGAAGCAATGGCTGGTGCTATTGGCGCTGACGTTATTACCTTGGCGCAAATCCCTGACAAAATGGCTGACGCCGATATTGTTATTAGTTCAACCGGTAGTACTTTACCCATTATAGGTAAAGGTATGGTTGAACACGCATTAGGAAAGCGTAAGCATCGTCCTATTTTTATGGTTGATTTAGCGGTTCCTCGTGATATCGAAGAACAGGTTGGTGATCTAGAAGATGTTTTTCTATATACGGTCGATGATTTACAAGGCATTATCGCGAAAAATTTAGCTAATCGTCGCAAAGAAGCTGTTCAAGCTGAGGCAATAGTTTCTACTCAATCTGATGTGTTTATGTCATGGCTTCGTGGCTTAAATACCCAAGATACCGTTATAGATTACCGTAAACAGTGTTTAGAACATCGCGATCTGTTACTTGATAAAGCATTGTTACAACTGCAGGGTAATAAGTCACCAGAAGCTATTTTGGCTGAGTTAGCCACTAAGTTGACCAATAAATTTATGCATGCACCCACTAGCGCTATTCAATCGGCGGCCCAAGGTGGCGAATTAGATAAATTGGTATACTTACGCGATATTTATAACATTAAATAACGGTCTCGAGCTTACAACACACCCAAACCGTATTTTGATGAACATTTGAGCTTAGCTGGGTATTTACAGCTTTTTTACACCTTTGATTGAAAGTGCTCAACTAACCCTTTAAACTGCACATCACCAATTTTTATCCGCTGTTTCCTAATTATAAGATTTCTTAATGAATAAATCTGTTTATCAAAAACTTGAAATATTAGTCGAGCGCTTTGAAGAAGTTCAAGCCTTGCTTTCTGATCCTGGAACACTTTCAGATCAAGAAAAATTTATTGCCTTATCAAAAGAGTTTTCTCAATTAGAAGCAGTCACTAGTGTGTTTAATGACTACCAAAGCGCAGAAGAAGACTTTGCTTTAGCTGAAGAAATGCTAAAAGATGAAGACCCTGAAATGCGTGAAATGGCGCAAGAAGAATTTAAATCAGCTAAGAAAACCATTGAAGAATTAGCCGATCAATTACAAATTTTACTATTACCTAAAGATCCAAACGACAACAATAACTGTTTTGTTGAATTACGTGCAGGAGCCGGTGGTGATGAAGCGGCAATTTTTGCTGGCGACTTATACCGCATGTATAGCCGTTACTGTGAAAAGAAAGGCTGGCGTATTGAAGTTATGAACACCAATGAAAGTGAACAAGGTGGCTATAAAGAAGTCATTTTCAAAGTGCTTGGAGAAGGCGTCTACGGACAAATGAAGTTCGAGTCTGGTGGTCATCGTGTGCAACGTGTTCCTGAAACTGAATCTCAAGGTCGAGTGCATACTTCTGCTTGTACCGTTGTTGTTATGCCTGAGATACCAGAAGCTGACGCGATTGAAATTAATAAAGCAGATTTAAAAGTTGACACTTTTCGCGCATCAGGTGCGGGTGGACAGCACGTTAACAAAACTGATTCTGCCATTCGTATTACCCATATTCCAACAGGCGTAGTTGTCGAGTGTCAAGAACAACGCTCTCAGCATAAAAACCGTGCGCAAGCGATGTCGGTATTACAAGCTCGCTTACAACAAGCAGAAGATGAAAAACGCCGCAGTGAAGAAGAGTCTTCACGTCGTAATTTAGTGGCAAGTGGTGATCGTTCAGAACGAATTCGTACTTACAACTATCCGCAAGGACGTATGACGGACCACCGTATTAACTTGACTTTATATCGTTTGAACGAAGTTCTTGAAGGTAACTTGCATTTAGTCCTAGAGCCTATTATGTTAGAAAATCAAGCCGATTTACTTGCGGCTCTTGCTGAGCAAAACTAGTTATTGGTTTGAGCGAATCCTTAAAACCGTCAATAACATATTGCCAGCAGAGTTTTGCTGAAATAATTAATCAAGGGCAGCAGTTACTCGCTGCCTTTTCTGATAGCGCAAAACTCGATTGTAAAATCCTACTTGCTTTTGTTTTAAATAAAGAAACAAGTTATTTGTTAACTTGGCCTGACAAAAAGTTAGCAGAGCATGAATTCTACGCTTTTTTAGCTTTGTTTGAGCGCCGTTTGCAAGGCGAGCCTATTGCTTATATTACACAAGAACGTGAATTCTGGTCACTGCCTTTTTACGTATCACCAGCAACCTTAATTCCTCGTCCAGATACAGAGTTACTGGTCGAACATATTTTAGCGCGCCATCTAGCAAGTGATTTATCGTGCTTGGATCTCGGTACGGGTACCGGAGCTATTGCTCTGTCGCTTGCTTCAGAACAAAAACAGTGGCAAGTTCACGGCATTGATTTTAGTGACGCTGCGATTAGTTTAGCTAAAAAAAATGCTCAACGGCTACAGTTACCACAGGTAGAGCTTTATCAAAGTGATTGGTTCTCTAATGTAGCCGCAGATAAAAAGTTTAATATTATCGTTAGCAACCCCCCTTATATCGATGAAGCCGATCAGCATTTAATTGCAGGCGATGTCAGGTTTGAACCGCTATCTGCTCTGGTTGCTCGGGATAATGGTTTTGCAGATATCAAACGTATTGCCAAAGACGCACAAGGTTATTTAACCAATAATGGTGCACTCTATTTTGAACATGGCTTTGAACAAGCGGCTGGCGTTAGCGATATATTAAAGCAATTGGGTTATCAGTCGATTGAAACATTTAAAGATTACGGCGGAAATGACCGAGTTACTTGCTGTATTTATGTACAACAAGAAGAATAAAGATAAATATAAGGTTTTTGCATGAAACATTTACATATGACTCTGGCGGCAATAAGCATTATATTGTTCACCTACCGGTTTGCATTAACCTTGATGAATTCAGCACAATTAGATAAAAAATGGTTGAAAATCAGCCCTCATATCGTTGACACTTTTTTATTACTATTAGGTGTTGGTCTGGCTGTCAAGTTAGCGATAAATCCAATAGAATATTTATGGCTAGGCGAAAAGATACTTGCCATTATTTTCTATATTTTTACCGGCTATTACACGTTGAAGTTAGCTCGTAACCGAATGATGCAAGTGATAGGTTATTTAGTAGCTATGGGCTGGATTATGTTAGTGGTGCGAATAGCGACAACAAAACAAACGATATTTTTATAATAAATATACCCTGAAATAAGCAATAACTATAAATAGAGTCAGCAATTAAAAATTACAGCATGAATGAATTATTATTTTCCGAGCTCAATGATGACGATAAATCACTTATTGAAGCTTTTGTACTTATTGAAGAAGTTGTTTTTGGTGATAGTGACTTTGAGCCAACAAACCTTAGTCAAATAGTTGAACAATGTTCAGAATTAATTTCTGATACAGAAGAGTATCTTGAAAAAGCTGAGCAATTAATCAACGAACTTTTCATTGGGCAACTTTTTATTGATAATCAACGTGATTTTTGGCCCGTTAGTGCTCATAAGTTACAAAGTGGACTCGATTTTAAATTAATGGCCCCAGCGCTAAAAAGTATAGTGCTTTGCCATATATTTCGTCTTTGTGGTTTTGAAGCTGATGTGGTGTACGTACCAAAGAAAAATATGATTCGCGTCGTCTGTGATGATGTTTATGCGATTGTTTTTGATCCCATTACTGGAGAGTCTTTAAATTGGCAGGAGCTTGATTTATGTATGGATGAACTTGATGGCGATCCACAAAGCGACCAAATTGAAGATATTTCAAGGTTAAGCTTAATTGTTAAGCACGTTAGCTCATTGAAAAATGCTTTGATCCGCGAAGGGCAGTTTGCTCAAGCATTAAAGTGTGTTGATATATTAATAGCGTTACGCCCAGAAGATCCGTTTGAGCGTCGCGACCGAGGTTTTTTGTTGCATCAACTCGATTGTTTTAAAGTCGCTTACGATGATTACCAATATTTTGTCGATAAATGTCCAAAAGATCCTGCTGCGCAATTATTAAAAATGCAATTGGACAAAATCACTATAGCTGATACGGTATTACATTAATAAGCCTTAGAAATAAGGCTGTAGTTTACAAATAAAACCAATAAATCAAATAAAAATAACAAGGTTAATCAATGGAAGATCAAATTATCAACAATACACCTTTTATCACGAATGACGCCACGGTTATGGGGTTACTCGCACTAATACTTGGATTCGTTTTTTATACTTCAAATAGTGAACACCCCGCATTTAAGAAGTTCTATAAATACGTGCCAGCATTACTTATGTGCTACCTATTACCCTCTTTGCTAAACACTTTTGGCATTGTTAGTGCAGAATTAAGTCAAGTAGACGAAGTCGCCAAGTATTATTTATTGCCGGCTTGTTTGGTTTTACTCACTTTGAGCATCGACATAAAAGCAATTGTTGGTCTTGGCAATAAAGCGATTATTATGTTTTTAACCGGCACGGTTGGTGTGGTTATTGGCGGCCCAATTGCGCTCTTAGTTATTTCTGCTATTTGGCCTGAATTACTTGGTGTAACTGGTCCTGAAGCTGTTTGGCGTGGGATGGCTGCGCTTGCAGGTAGTTGGATTGGTGGCGGCGCAAATATGTTGGCGATGAAAGAAATTTATGGCGCTGATGGCAAAATATTCACCATTATGGTGACCGTTGATATTGTTGTAGCCAACTTGTGGATGGCGGTATTACTTTATTTAGCAGCAAACCATAAGCGTATTGATGCGAAGAGTGGCGCTGACACTTCAGCAATTGATAGATTAATTGATAAAGTAGAGTCGGCTCAACGTGAAAATATCAAGTTGCCGTTACTAAAAGACTTTATGATGATTATAGCGGTAGGTTTTGGCGCTGCTGGTTTAGCACATTTTGCCGCTGACTTTTTAGTCCCTTATTTTCAGACAAACTTTCCTGAATTAGAAAAATTTAGCTTACATTCAAAACTATTCTGGATAATCGTCTTAGTGACTACGATAGGATTGGCATTGTCGTTTACTAAAGTAAGAAAACTTGAAGCCGTAGGAGCTTCGAAAGTTGGTAGTAGCTTATTATATGTATTAGTCGCGACAATAGGTTTGCATATGGATGTTACTCAAATTGTTGAGTCACCGAAATACATAGCCATTGGAGTTATCTGGATGTTAGTCCACGTTGCTTTACTGCTTATTGTTGGCAAAATGATTAAAGCACCGATCTTCTATCTAGCTGTTGGCAGTAAAGCCAATATCGGTGGTGCTGCTTCTGCGCCCGTTATCGCATCAGCATTTCATCCTTCTTTAGCGCCGGTTGGTGTACTACTGGCGGTGTTAGGTTATGCTTTAGGTACTTATATGGCTTGGTTATGTGGCCAGTTATTAAGAATTATTGGTAGCTAATCGTTTGTTAGCTCCAGACTTTATTTTGGAAAAATTATGACAATAACTTCAATTAAATTGACTAAATACGATATTGAAATCGCTAACGATAAACCGTTTGTTTTATTTGGTGGTATGAATGTATTAGAGTCACGTGATTTAGCGATGAGCATTGCAGAGCACTACGTAGAAGTGACACAAAAGCTCAATATTCCTTACGTATTCAAAGCATCTTTTGATAAAGCGAACCGTTCGTCTGTTCATTCATACCGAGGACCAGGTTTAGAGGAAGGTCTGAGAATATTTGAAGAAATAAAGTCGACCTTCAACGTACCTATCATTACCGACGTGCATGAAATACATCAAGCGCAACCTGTAGCCGAGGTGGTTGATATTATTCAATTACCGGCATTTTTAGCGCGCCAAACAGACCTAGTGGTTGCTATGGCAAAAACCAATGCGATTATTAATGTTAAAAAGCCACAGTTCTTAGCAGCACATGAAATGCGTCATATTATTAATAAATTCGCAGAAGCAGGCAATGAGCAAGTTATTCTTTGCGAGCGCGGTAGTTGTTATGGTTACAATAATCTTGTTGTTGATATGCTAGCGATGGATGAAATGAAAGATTATGCGCCAGTCATATTCGATGCCACTCATGCTTTACAGCAGCCGGGTGGCCGAGCTGATTCTGCAGGTGGTCGTCGTGCTAAAGCTGCACAATTAGCGCGTAGTGGTATGGCATTAGGTTTAGCAGGTTTATTTATAGAATCACACCCTGATCCTGATAACGCTAAATGCGATGGCCCTTGTGCGTTGCCGCTTGATAAACTTGAGCCTTACTTACAGCAAATGAAATCAATTGACGATTTAGTTAAATCATTTGAGCCATTATTGACTGATTAGTAACAATAAAAGCGTCGTTAAAACACAAAAACCTGAGTAGCTACTCAGGTTTTTTTATAGCTGATATAATATCTTGCTTAGTCATCTTAGTCGCATTTTTTTATAGTGGTTATTCGGGGTTGTCCTTAGCACGAGTATGGAACAATACTAAATGGCGCTGAAATCACTTAGGGTGATCCTCATCGGGCTCTTTTGATTGAGTTTTGTAGGTGAGTAAGTAGAGCAGTATAATAATACCGGCGACTGGCGCTAAGCTTATTAGCTGCCACCAAATACTTAGCCCAGCGTCACGCAGACGTCGAGTACATGCAGCGACCCACGGCAGTAAAACTAGTAATGAGGCAATTTGCATTGGCAGCGGACTAGCGAAAGCCTCGGCGAGTAATTTAGCGAAGGCGAGTAGCATCGTTATGGCGAGCGCGAGCCACCAAAAATCTGCGCGTGAAGTCAATCCACTAAATTCTAGGCCTTTTAATATACCTTCGTGAATTGATGCGAGGGCAGATTCGCTGGGTTTATCGGCATTTAGCAGTAATCTCTCTGCAGGTACTTCAAATACGGCGGCAAGCGCTCGTAAAGACTCTGTTGATACCTTAGCACCAGATTCAAGTCGCTGGATTGTCCGAAGGTTTAAGGAGCTTAGTGTAGCGAGTTGCTCTTGTGACCAATGCCTTTCAAGGCGCATCTCCCTGAGTTTTACACTATTAATGTCCATTAATTTTCCTTGTACTGATGTGTTAAGATTATTCTCTATGATAATGCCGCATTGTATTATACGTGACGACAAGGCGGTGACATCACCTCGACATCGAGCCGACTTTAAGCTGTCGGTATCAACTTTAGCTATTTTTCTGTCGAAAACCAGCTTCAGTTTAACGTGATACGCTACTAGAAATTAGTATTATTTAACTTGAATATTAGCACCAGCGATTGGCTTACTACCACTATGACATTGCAAATAGTGTATGGTAAACATCCGTTGATAAGGTGATATCTGTACAAATTTGATAGTGCTTATAAGGGCGCTTGCAATATTGTTTTTGCTTAGCAAGGTATTATAAGTATTAATGTTTTAAATACCCAAAACATAAAAAAGGTGCTTTAAAGCACCTTTTTTTTGTTTAATATTCTGTCTTGTAAGTGCTAATCGCCACTTTGGTTTTTTTCTAAGTCTTGAAAATCAATATTCTCAATTTTACTTCCTGCATTTTCATCATAAAAAATATCTTCATCAAACTGATTTTCTGATTTAGCTACAACAATTGAGACCATGCTGTCACCCGTGACATTAACGGCGGTTCGTGTCATATCAAGTAAACGGTCAACACCTATAATTAAACCTATGCCTTCTACAGGTAAACCTACTTGATCTAGTACCATAGCTAGCATAATTAAACCTACGCCTGGAACACCAGCTGTGCCAATTGAAGCTAAGGTCGCGGTAAGTATTACCATTAAATATTGACTAAATGTTAAATCAACATTAAACACTTGCGCAATAAATACAGTAGCTACGCCTTGCATTATAGCCGTGCCATCCATATTAATGGTTGCACCTAGAGGTACGGTAAACGAAGCGATTGAATTTTTAACACCCATTTTTTTGGTAACAGTTTCAAGTGTTACCGGAATGGTTGCATTACTGCTGGCTGTTGAAAATGCAAAGATAACGGTATCACGCATTTTTTTCAAAAAAGTAATTGGGTTTAAACCAGTCATTACTTTTAAGATAGTAGAATAAGTTACCGTAGCATGTAAAATTAGTGCAAAGAAAACGACTAAGAAGTAAACAATTAGGTTGCCGAATACCTTAAGTGACATATCAGTGAATAAACTCGCTAATAAACAAAACACACCATAAGGAGCAAGGTTCATTAATATAGTTACCAAGCGCATGATAACGGTACTCATGTCTTCAAATAAACTAGCAATACGTTCGCCGGCTTTACCTGAAAGCGCTATAGCAATACCAAATAACAAAGCAAATATAATGACTTGAAGCATATTGCCTTTTGCAAAAGCTTCAAACGGATTACTCGGAAACATTTGAATAAAGACTTGCGCTAAAGAAGGCGCTTCACGACTAGTGAAGGTTGTGTCCGAGGCCATGTTGACCCCTTCGCCAGGGCTTATTAATAACGCTAAAAACATTGCAAAGCTAATCGCTATAGCTGTTGTAATTAAATAGAGTGAAATGGCTTTACCGCCAATACGTCCAAGTTTTGTGGTATCTTTTAAGGAACAAGTCCCACAAATCAGCGATACAAAAACCAGTGGTACTACCAACATTTTTAAACTTGAAATGAAAATTTGTCCAATGACTTCAAAAATCCCGTCAACCAAAAATGATCGTAATGAAAGTTCAAAGAAATAGAGTGGGATAACAAAGTCTGATTTGTCTGGCATAAGAAATTGTAAGGATACGCCTACCGCGATACCGGCAAGCATGCCAGTAACAATTCTAGCGGTTAAACTAGCTTTTTTTTTATCAGTCATAAAGAAATGCAACGTTATTTTTTATTATAAATTATGAATAGTAGATTAACAGGTAATTCATTGATAAAAAAGCTATTGATTAAAAAGCAACTATAGCGCTATTTTTAATGAAATTTCTAGAATATAAGTTACTATAAATAGAGATGTAAATAAAAATACTAAGGGATGCTTGTATGGCACTGCTTCAACGTTTGAGTTTTTGGATTTTAATTATCGCACTAAGTGGTTGTGGTGGTAGTGGTGATGGCGGTTTATCTAGAGTGGAAACTCCGGTTGCAGGTGGATCTGTTGCCAGTACTATTTCACTCAATATTTCCGATAGTACGGTGACCGGTGCTGCACCGGTAACGGTTACAGCAACAGTAATGCAAGGCAGTGCTCCTGTTTCAAACAGAGCGGTAACCTTCGCAACAAATTTAGGAGCCTTTTCGCCATCTTCTGGTTCTGCTTTAACAAATGAAGATGGTATCGCTACGATTACCCTCACAGCAGGTAGTGTTCGTGGTGCTGGTGAGATATCCGCTTCTCTTTCTTCTGGTGAGATCTCGTTAGTACCATTAGGCTTTAAAACACAAGGTGATGATATAGGTGTTGTCGGTGATATTAATATCAACGTCACTCTCATAGATGGTGATAGCAATGCCACTGACACGGTTACGTCATCAAAACCGGCAAGAATAATTGCGACAATTGATGGTATTAGTGCTCCTTTGATTGTTACTTTTAGTTCTACTGTAGGTGATATACCTATTCCATCTGCTATCACAAATGCAAATAATCAAGCGATTGTTGATATATATGCGGGTGAAAACTTAGGTGCAGGAACTATTACTGCATCAATTACCAGTGGAGAATCGGGTCAAACAATTTTTGTTGTTGGTTCTTCAACTGTCATTATGGGAGCAGGTAGCCCATTTATAGAAGGTGTTGCTGATGTCAGTTTAACGAATATTTCTGCTGGCGGAACGAGTGTTATTTCAGTATCAATTGTTGATGATCAAGGTAATCTATTTACTGAACCTGTAGATGTTAATTTTTCATCTGGGTGTACGGCACAATCAACCGCTACACTAAGTACACCGATTACTACCTCTAATGGTGCGGCGACAAGTACTTATCTAGCACAGGGGTGTGTAGGTGATGACACGATTAATGTCACTGCTAATGCTGGGGGCATTAATTTATCAGCAACAGCATCTGTTAGCGTTTTAGCTGCTGACATTGGTAGTATCGAGTATGTGTCTGCATCGCCAGAGCATATTGGTATAATAGGCGCTGGTATTGTTGGAGGCTCTGAAAGTTCAACGGTGATGTTCAAAGTAAAAGATACCGATGGTAACCCCTATAATAATCGTCGAGTGAATTTTTCCTTAAATACCAATGTGGGTGGTATAAAATTAAGTCAAAATTTTGCGACCACTAACGATCAAGGTTTAGTACAAACAGTTGTTAATTCAGGCTCTGTTGCAACTACAGTGCGTGTTACAGCATCGACAGAGTCATTAGGTGGCACTTTTGTATTTACTCAATCTAGTCAACTCGTCGTTTCAACGGGTTTACCGGACCAAGATAGCTTTAGCTTGGCCCGGGGGGTCGCAAACCCTGAAGCTTGGGGCATTGATGGTGTAGAAGTACCTGTTGTTGTTCGCATGGCTGATGCATTTAATAATCCAGTACCAGATGGAACCGCTGTTAACTTTACTACTGAAGGTGGTTCTGTAGGTTCCTCATGTACAACAACTAATGGTGCATGCTCTGTTATGTGGACCAGTCAAAACCCTCGTCCAGCGGGACAAGTATTAACCAGTAGTTTTTGTAGTGTGGCTGAAAATGATGATCCAGCGATCTTTTGTGCTCGCCAACCTTTGCCAAATGGTAATAATTATCTTGGACAGGAATATGGCGGAAGAGTGACAATATTAGCAACCGCTATTGGTGAAGAGTCATTTCCTGATAAAAATAGTAATGGTCGCTTTGATGAGAGTGAGTACACTTTGTTTCAAGGAAAAGATGTTGGCGATAGACTTTACGACCTAAAGGAGGCCTTTGTTGACCATAATGAAGACAATTTATACAATCCAGTAGAAGTGAGTACACAAGCTGGTGGTGAGTTAGAAGAGTTTGTTGACTTTAATAGCAATGGAATTTTCGATATAGAAAACAGTGTCTATAATGGCATTTTATGTGGTTTAAATGATATAACGAATCCAGGTACCGAGGTAGCCAATCAATATTGTGCTAATCCAGATGATGAACCTGATCCGACCAAAAAAGCGCAAAAAGTGTCAACCAATGTTCGTGGCTCTACCGTTATTATTATGTCAGGTACGTCACCGTATATAACCGTCACAGCAACAAACGATGCCGTTGTAGATACGTCACCAAACTTTGACCGAAACGATATTTCTCTCTATATTGCTGGCGAAAGTACCGGAACAGTTAGTGTTGTTATCGCTGATTTACACAATCAACCTATGCCGGCTGGTACTGTTGTGTCATTTGTAGCTAGTGTTGGATCTGTCGTTGGTACCCCTAGTTATACATGGCCAGGGGATTCTAGTAACGGCGGTAGTCAATTTAGTGTTGCGATTAAAGGTAAAGCGGAACCAACCAGTGGACCATTAGAAATAAAAGTTGAAACCCCTGGTGGTGTAACAACTGTATTTAGTGGTGTTAGTATTATTATTCAATAATAATTAACTTTTCCACCTATAAAAAAAACCGCTTGTTAAGCGGTTTTTTTATTTTTGTTTATCGATAACAGATAAAACTAAAAATTTATTTAGCCATCTCTGCTATTAAAAAGGCAGAGATCTCTGCGCCAGCCGCTAACGTTTTATCACGACTCTCTTTTCCTAAACCTGTACTATCGGTAAAAGGAGCAATTTCCATCATGTCGGCACCGGTAATACGGTATTTTGCTGCTAAAGCGCGAAGTATATCCATCGCTTCATTTTGAAATAAACCATCTGGCTCTGGTGTGCCTGTGGCAGCAGCGACAGTTTCATCAAGTGCATCAATATCAAAGCTTACATACAATTCATCAATGTTTTCATCTTTTAATTGCGCTAAAATATTTTCAATGATTTTTTCAACGCCCAGCTCTTTCACTTCATGAGCCCAATGTTGTCTTACACCAAAAGTGTTTTCCCAATGGGACTTAGGACGACCGCTCGAGCGAATACCCACTTGAATCAAATGATGTTTTTCATGTAAATCATCTAAAATATGGGTACACCAAGAGCCAAAGCATAAATCAATGCCAAGGCGTTCAACCAATAAATCAGTGTGAGCATCAAAATGAATAATAGCGGCACGAATGCCGCGCTTTTTCTTTGCTTGCAAGTAAGCTTTTGTTAACGGGTAGCTTACTGAGTGATCGCCACCAATGCCGAAAATACCTTTTTGTGGGAACTCAGCATAAAAGTCGTGTAATACATCTTCAGTAATGGTTAATGGGCTAACAGCATAAGGGCTGTTTTCATCTTTATAAAGGGCTTTTCTACAGTTAGAAAGCGTTGCTTCATTTAAATATTTATCATGAAGTAAATGTGGAATAACGCGAACATCTCCCATATCAAATGCTTCAAGCTCAGGGTATTGTTCAAGTAAAGTTGAACGGACAAATAATGGCCCCCAATTTGCTCCACGTAAAATTCCGCCACCGCAATCAGAGGCAACACCTAAAATAACGGCATTTGACGCATCAGGAAGCCCTTTTAATGACTCTTTCCAAATATTATCAATGTCTGTCGATTGACCGAACAAGGCTTGATGCAATTGCTCTTTACGCTCTTTAGCGGTATTGACGGTAAAAACACCGTTACCTGCTGGGCATAAACAGTTGGTTAGTTTTTCCTGTAAGTTAGTCCATGATGTTGTCATATATTTGTTCTCTTGTTATTTATCCGAATAATTTACATTGATAGTAAGCATTAAATGAATATTGTTTTACACGGTGACATAGGCTTTTTGACTGGCAACAATTGAATTTAAGATAGAATTAAATTATCGTTGGCAGGAAAGTTTTTATAATAGTCATACCGAAATATTGACGCCATTATAACGAAAATAGCTCAATTAGGCGATGTTATTAAAAATAATAACTTGTCAGCTTGCTTATTTACCGATATATCTAATAGGAATTCTAATTTCAATGATTTATGGTTTTTTTGTGCTAAAAATGAGTTGCTCGGCTAATTTTTAGACAGTTCTAACCGAAATGTAATTATACTGGCAAAAAAAATAGCCAGTGACGTAGGAAAGTATATATATATGGCAAAATCTCTGGTTATTGTCGAATCACCAGCCAAAGCGAAGACAATTAACAAATATCTTGGTAAAGACTTTATTGTGAAATCTAGTGTCGGTCATGTACGTGATCTTCCTCACAGTAGTACTGGTAAAAAAGTTGCCGCGAAATCTCCTGCTGAAGTCAGAAAAATGGCACCTGCAGCAAAAGCTAAATATAAAGCTAAACGAGATAAGCAAGCACTTGTTAACCGCATGGGTATTGATCCTGAAAACGATTGGGAAGCAAATTATCAAATACTCGAAGGCAAAGAAAAAGTTGTTGCTGAATTAATCAAACTTGCCGGTTCAGCCGACACTGTCTATCTCGCAACCGATTTGGATCGCGAGGGAGAGGCGATTGCTTGGCACTTAAAAGAAATTATCGGCGGCGATGACAGCAAATTTAAACGTGTTGTCTTTAATGAAATAACTGAAAACGCTATTCAGCAAGCTTTCTCTACACCCGGTGAATTAAGTATGCCAGGTGTTAATGCTCAACAAGCAAGACGTTTTCTTGACCGTGTTGTTGGCTTTATGGTTAGCCCATTATTGTGGAAAAAAGTTGCCCGTGGTTTATCTGCCGGTCGCGTACAGTCGGTTGCTGTTAAATTAGTTGTTGAAAAAGAACGTGAGATTAAAGCGTTTGACCCGAAAGAATTTTGGGAAATCACCGCTGACACAAAAACCGCTTCTGGTTTAGATTTTCCATTAGATGTTACCCACGAAAATGGTAAAGCATTTAAGCCGACCAACGAAAAAGATGCGAAAACAGCATTAGCAAGCTTAGAAAAGTCAGCCTATACCGTAAATAAACGTGATGATAAACCGTCAAAAAGTACCCCCTCTGCTCCTTTTATTACGTCGACACTGCAACAAGCAGCAAGTACTAAATTAGGTTTTGGCGTAAAGCGTACTATGGGTTTAGCTCAGCGTTTATACGAAGCAGGTCATATCACTTATATGCGTACCGATTCAACCAATCTAAGTAAAGATGCGGTTGAAATGTGTCGTGGTTATATTGCTAAAAACTTTGGTGAAAATTATTTACCTGAAAAAGCGAAAATTTACAGCAGTAAGTCGGGTGCACAAGAGGCCCATGAAGCGATTCGTCCATCAAATGTTAAAATAGAATCTGCATTTATGGAAGGCATTGAAGCAGATGCTAAGAAGCTTTACGACCTAATTTGGCGACAGTTTGTTGCTTGTCAAATGACAGCTGCGCGCTATACCGTTAGTACCATTACTGTTGGTGCTTCAGGCTTTGATTTAAAGGCCAAAGGTCGCGTCATGCAATTTGACGGTTGGACAAGAGTCCATCCGCAATTATCAAAAGGTGATGACAAGCATTTACCTGATTTATCTGTTGGTGAAGTATTAACCCTAGAACAGTTAAATCCAGCGCAACACTTTACTAAACCACCAGCTCGTTTTGGTGAAGCATCACTAGTAAAAGAATTAGAAAAGCGTTCAATTGGTCGCCCATCAACGTATGCGTCAATTATTTCTACTATTCAAGACCGTGGTTACGCTCGCTTAGATAAAAAACGTTTTTACGCCGAAAAAATGGGCGAAATTGTTACTGACAGTTTATCTGAAAGTTTTAAAGACTTAATGAATTATGATTTTACCGCCAACATGGAGCAAGAGCTTGATGAAGTGGCTGAGGGTAAAGCTAATTGGAAAGATGTCCTTAACGGTTTCTATAAAAATTTCACTAAACAGTTAAGCCAAGCTGATATGCCTACTGAAGAAGGTGGCATGCGTAATAATGAACCGGTATTAACAGATATTGATTGTCCGACCTGTGGTCGTAAAATGGGTATTCGTACTGCTTCTACTGGCGTCTTCTTAGGTTGTTCTGGTTACGCTTTACCGCCAAAAGAACGCTGTACGCAAACGATGAACCTTACTTCTGGCGAAGAAGCGGTCAGTGTATTAGTGGAAGACCAAGAAACTGATGCTTTACGTGCCATGCGACGCTGTGATAAATGTAGTACTGCGATGGACAGTTATTTAATTGACGAAACGCGTAAGCTACATGTTTGTGGTAATAACCCTGTTTGTGATGGTATTGAAGTTGAGACCGGCGAGTTTAAAATAAAAGGTTACGATGGTCCCATTTTAGAATGTGATCGTTGTGAGGCTGAAATGGAGCTTAAGTCAGGCCGTTTTGGTAAATATTTTGATTGTACCAATGCAGAATGTAAAAACACACGTAAGTTACTAGCAAGTGGTGAAGCGGCTCCTCCAAAAGAAGATCCTGTGCAACTACCTGAATTACTTTGTGAAAAATCAGAAGCACACTTTGTATTACGTGATGGCGCAGCGGGTATTTTCTTGGCAGCGAACACTTTTCCGCGCTCAAGAGAAACACGTGCACCTAAAGTTGAAGAGCTACAGCGTTTTAGAGACAGAATATCGAGTAAATTTTATTATTTAGCCGATGCGCCTATTAAGGATCCTGACGGAAACTTAGCCGTTGTGCGCTATAGTCGTAAAACCAAAGAACAGTATGTCATGACTGAACTTGCACCTGAAGCCGATGGCGCAAAACCTAAAGCAACGGGCTGGAATGCAAAGTATGTTGAGGGTAAATGGGTTGAAGAAGCAAAGAAAAAAGTAAAACCCAAAGCCAAGGCTAAAGCAAAGCCAAAAGCTAAAGCTAAGGCAAAACCGAAAGCTGAATAATATATATTTAGCTTAAAATAAAAAAAGCGCTATGTAGCGCTTTTTTTATGTTCAGGATGAACAGTATGCATGATGACATGGCCGCTTTTTGACAGCCATGTCATCAAAGTATTAATAAATCCATGTATGTCGAGGTGAAATAATGACGTGCTCAGGATGAATAGTATGTCATGATCACATGGCCGCTCTTTGACATCGCGGCATTAATACATCCATGTATCTCCATGTGAAAGAATGACGTGCTCATGATAAAGGGGATTAAAAAATGCCCACATTAGGTAACACAAGCGTAACCAGCAATTAGCTAGTTAGATTGACGATTAAGAGAAATATATTAAATGCTATATCTGGCGATTATTTTTTTAAGTGCTTTTTTATTATTCCAAGTACAACCCCTTATTGCTAAATTGATTTTGCCATACTTTGGCGGTGGTTCAGCTGTCTGGACTGCATGTTTATTGTTTTTTCAAGCTTTTCTATTATTAGGATATTTTTACGCTCACTGTTTAACACAAGTTAAATCTGTCAAAAAACAATTAATTATTCACTCGGTCTTTCTACTTGTCAGTGTGTTATTTCTTCCTATTGGCATTCAAGATTGGGGTGATATATCACAGACAAGTTCGCCACTTCAAAATATCCTACTGTTATTAACCGTATCGATAGGGTTACCTTATTTTATTTTGTCGTCAACGGGCCCGTTAATACAGCGATGGTTAACTTATATCGAAATAGGAAAACTCCCTTATCAATTGTATTCATTATCCAATGTAGGTTCTTTGCTGGCGTTAATCAGTTTTCCTTTTCTATTTGAACCGCTGCTAACCACAACTCAACAATCAAATTATTGGACGTTCGGGTATGGTTGTTATGCGTTACTACTGGTAACGTTATTATTAAAAATGTCAAAATTAAGCTTTACTTCTGTTGAGCAAAGTACTCAGCAAGCGTTGGATAAAATCGTCGTAACAACCACATTATTGGATAAAGTTTTATGGATAGCCTTAGCCATGGTTGGTGTTGTTTTATTAGTGGCGTCCACCAATGCTATGACACAAAATATTCCCCCTGTGCCTTTTTTATGGATAGTGCCGCTGTGTTTATACCTACTGACTTTTATTATTAGTTTTCATAGCTCTAAGTGGTATGTCAGAGAATATTGGTTTGCGCTATTTGTACTCACGGCTTGTTTAGCTTTGTTGATGTACTTTATTGGCTCGCAACTCGACATTATTTCACAAGTGGTTATTTACGCTTGTATATTATTTAGTGCGTGTATGATTTGTCATGGGGAATTAGCACGTTTAAAACCGCAAGTTCAGCAGTTAACTTTGTTTTACTTATTTATGTCATTGGGTGGCTTTTTAGGTAGTGCCTTTGTTGCTTTTATTGCGCAAAATATCTTTGATCAATTTTTAGAGTTTCCTTTAGCCATTATTAGTGTCTTTGTTCTTTTAGCTTTGAGTATTTATTCACAAAGAAATACGGCAATAAAAACACAAACTTGGTTGGTAGCATCTAATCTTATTTTAGCGGTCAGTTTTACCGTGGGATTGTTTTATCTTAATACGCTTTTTGTTAAAACTAATGTGGCAAGTGAACGCAATTTTTACGGAATTTTAAGTGTTAAAGATGTAGAAGTTAATAATAAAGTGCAACGTCGTTTGATTGATGGAACAACATCACACGGTACGCAATCATTAGAGAAAGGCAATGAAAAAACGCCATTAAGTTACTATAGAAAAAATACCGGTGTTGCTCTTACACTTGAGCAACTGACCAAACAAAGAGTACAAGAGGGGAGTGCTCAAAATATAAATGCCGGATTTGTGGGCTTGGGCGCAGGTACCTTAGCGGCTTATGGTAATAAAACTGACCACTATATATTTTATGAATTAAACCCTGCGGTTATTTTTGCCGCTAATAACTATTTTAGTTACTTAAAAGATTCTGCTGCCAACATTGAAGTGGTTTTAGGTGATGGTCGGGTTAGTTTAAAGCAACAATTTGAAGATTCAGGAAGCAAACAGTTTGATGCCTTAGTCATTGACGCCTTCTCGGGTGATTCCATCCCACAGCATTTATTAACAAAAGAAGCATTGCTGCTTTATTTTAAGCACCTAAAAAAAGATGGCGTATTAGCGATACACATTTCTAATTCACACCTTAATTTAACACCTTTAGTGCGTGGCTTAGCCGATGCATTAGATAAAGAAATTGTTTATGTGGAAACGCTAGCCGACAAAGAAAATGAACATAATGTTCAGTGGGTGCTAGTAACAAATAATGAGTTTTTTCTTAATGATGCGCGCATTAAAATATACGCGAGTGCTTGGCCAATGCCAAATATTGGCGAAAAGAGTCGTATAATATGGACCGATGATCACAGTGATTTATTATCAGTACTCAAGTAAACATTAAATATCTTGTCGAGTGAAATGTCATCGACAAGATAATTAAGCCGTTACTTTACCAGCTTCCTTGATTTTCCATACTCAACCAAGGCTCTTGAGGGGCTAATGCGTCATCTTTTTGCAATAACTCAATAGATATGCCATCTGGAGATTTTACGAAAGCCATATGGCCGTCACGAGGCGGACGATTAATAACAACACCTGATGCCATAAGCGCCGCGCAAGTTTTATATATGTCAGCAACCTCAAATGCTAAATGACCAAAGTTTCTGCCAACGGTATATTCTTCTTCAGAATCCCAGTTATGGGTCAGTTCAATTTCAGGGCCGCCAACTTCTGTCGCAAGAAAAATCAATGAAAACTTCCCTTTGGGTACATCGACACGTTTTGTTTCAATGAGCCCTAGCTGATTAATATAAAAATTGAGTGACTTATCTAAATCATGTACGCGAACCATTGTGTGTAAAAATTTCATTTTGTACCTGTTTTGTATTGTTAGCTAATAAAAAGTAATGATTTACAAACAGCAAAAACTTCATCTGTTGTTTCGATAATAATTCATTTACCATTACATTAATTGCCACTATAAACAGAAAGTATTTTATTTACTATGCTAATTAAAAGCGAATATCAGTAAATACACCCACTGAAAAATAAAATGACATTATCAATAGTTTATTTTATATTCTTATGTAGTCTGTTAACAATATTACAACAAATTAATGACATGATAAAAATAATACCACTCACATATAGCTTGATTATCTGTAGTCTCCTATGGCCTATTATTAGCCAAGCTACAGAAGTATCAATGGCTTTTAGTAAAGAAATTCCTCCTTATATTTTTGAAGATGATAATAGTGGAATCGAAATAGATATTATTAAAGCCGCCTTAGCTCATAAAGGGCATACGTTAAAGCCAATGTACTTTCCATTAGGACGAATTCCTTATGCTTTCACCAATAATTTAGTTAATGCAGTCATGGGAGATATGGGGGTAAACTTGAAATCACAAGGCGGTTTTTATGCCAAGGCAGCTGTAATCTATGACAATGTATTTATTACTTTAAAGAATAAAAATATTTTACTGGAAAGGCCTAAAGATTTAGATTCGTTGAATGTGGTTTCTTTTCAAGGAGCAGATAAACGCTACCCTAAATGGCTAAAAAAAGTAAAAGAAGACAGTAGGTTTTATGGCGTTAGCGACCAACTAACACAAGTGAAGTTACTGTATTTTGGGCGCTATGATGTGGTGGTAAGCGATCGTTATATCTTTAGATATTTTGTAAAGAAACTTAATTTAATGCATGGTCTAGATAGCCAAGAAATTACCGAGCACAAACTTACTATCGATAAACCAATGGACTATCGTCCCGTATTTAGAGATAAAAAAATTCGAAATGATTTTAATTTAGGGTTAACTAAAATTAAGGAAAGTGGTGAGTTTTTGCGGATATACAACAAGTATATAAATTTATAACTAACGGTTATACACTGATAATAATCGAGAACGAATTAACTGGTTTTCTCTTTAAAACTACATAAATCTTCTATTATACAAGAACCACAACGGGGGGTTCTTGCTATACAAGTATAACGACCATGCAGAATGAACCAGTGATGCAAGTTATAAAAAAACTCTGTTTTTCTTGGTGTGTTTTTAATAATATTTTTTTCGGTTTCTTCAACTGTTTTCCCTTTCGCATAACCGGTACGATTTGCCAGTCTTTGAATATGGGTGTCTACTGCAATAAAGTACTTACCTTCATTATCTTTTAGTTGGCCAAAAGCGGTGTTTAAAACAACATTTGCTGTTTTTCTGCCAACCCCAGGTAAGGCTTCTAATGCCGCCCTTTCTTTGGGAACTTCGCCATTATGTAAATCAACTAACATTTGGCATGTTTTTAGCGTGTTTGCCGCTTTAGTATTAAATAAACCAATTGTTTTTATATAAAACTTCAAGCCATCAAGGCCTAAATCAAGTATAGCTTGAGGGGTATTAGCAACAGGATAAAGCTTTGCTGTGGCTTTGTTAACACCAACATCAGTCGATTGTGCTGAAAGCAGCACAGCAATAAGCAACTCAAAAGGTGAAGAAAAATTAAGTTCAGTGGTTGGGTGTGGATTATTGTCTCGTAACCGAGTTAATATTTCTAAACGTTGTACTTTATTCATGGCGTTATTCTTTTATTATTATTTTTCATCAAAATTGACACGAACTCGTTCAATTTCCTTACTTTCTGTTTTAGGCTTAGCGGCTGCTACTCGATCATCAATGGCGTTTTTTAAAGCTATAAATAAGCCCATGACGATAAAAGCACCTGGGGGTAGTATGGCGAGTAAAAATTGACTATCGAGGGTGTAAACTTCAATACGTAATATACTTGCCCATTCGCCAAGTAATAAATTAGCGCCATCAAACAGCGTTCCTTGGCCAAGTATTTCTCTTACTGCACCCAACAACATCAATATTAATAAAAAGCCTAAGCCCATCATTAAACCGTCAAAGCTTGCTTGTTTAATTGGGTTTTTAGAGGCATATGCCTCCGCTCTACCAATAATGGCACAGTTAGTAACAATTAAGGGTAAGAATATGCCAAGTGATTGATATAAGCCAAAAGTATAGGCATTCATTAATAATTGCACACAGGTAACAAAAGAAGCAATAATTAAAACAAAAATAGGGATCCTAATTTCTTTAGGTACCCATTTTCGTATTGCCGATACGGTAGTATTTGAACAAATTAGAACAAATAAGGTCGCTAAGCCCAAACCAATAGCATTGGTTAGGGTCGATGTTACGGCTAATAATGGACACAATCCTAAAAGCTGTACTATACCCGGATTGTTCTTCCATAAACCTTGCCAAGCTAATTCTTTATATTCATCGTTAATTTTCATGACGATTAAGCTCCCTTAGCAACATCTTGATTTGAACAATTACTCGCTGCTTCAAATAATTCATCTTGGTGAGCGTTAAAATAATTAACGGATTTACGTACTGCTTTGACCACAGCACGTGGGGTTATTGTCGCGCCGGTGAACTGGTCAAACATGCCGCCATCTTTTCTTACTAACCAACGATTATCATTTTTATCAATGAGCTTTTTACCGGTAAAACTATTGATCCAATCACTTTTTTTCTCTTCAATTTTATCGCCTAGTCCAGGCGTTTCTTGGTGTTTTAATGTTCTAACACCGCTTATGCTACCATCGATATTGATGGCGACAATAAGCTCTATATTGCCACTGTATCCATCTGGTGCAACGGTGGTAATTGCTGCAGCAACAGGGCTATTATCATTTCTTGCACGGTAAACTTTTGGTGGGTTAACTGTGCCTAATGCCTCGTTAGGTAAAATGAAGCAGTCTTTATAGATAACATTGTTGTAGCTATTTTTGGCAATGATACTGTTTAAATTACGCAATAAGTCTTGTTGTTGCTGCAAGATAATTTGATCTTTGGTGAGTGAATGAACCACGCCAACAATTGCCGTGCAAGCAATAGCAAATAAAGCGAGGATCCTGGCATTTTTACTGACTGCACTGGTAAGAGAAAGGACCATTATTCTTTGCCTGCTTTACTTGATGAAATATTATGCCCATAAGTACGGGGGCGTGTGTATTGATCTATTAGTGGAGCAGCCATGTTACAAATTAGCACTGCAAACGCGACGCCATCAGGGTAACCGCCGTATTTTCTAATAATAAAGACTAAAAAGCCTGCTAATGCGCCAAAAACGATTCGGCCTTTAATACTAGTAGCGCCGGAAACTGGGTCCGTTAAAATAAAGAATGCGCCAAACATACATGCACCATTAAACCAATGGAAGAGTGTTGAAGCGTTAGTATCTTGGCTATATAAAAAAGCAATTAATGAACAAACAAATATGCTTGCTAAAAAGCTAACGGGTGTTGCCCAATGAATTGTTTTTTTGCCTATTAAAAATAGACCACCGAGTAAAAACCCAGCACTAACCCATTCCCAACCCACTCCAAAATTTTCACCAATGACGGGGCTTGTCATACTTTCTGCAATGTTTAAGCCCAGTGTTAGGTTTGTTTTTACCGTATCTAGGGGGGTTGCCATGGTATAACCGTCGACATGTGTTCTTAGTTGCTCAACAGAATAGCCATCAATGGTAAAGCTACTAAAGATTACAGAGAGTGTATCAACAAAATTTAACGGTAAGGTCATTAGTTCAAGTGGCGGTAACCACGATGTCATTTGTACCGGAAATGAAATCAATAGCATGACATAAGCGGCCATTGCAGGGTTGAAAGGGTTATGACCTAGACCTCCGTATAGTTGCTTTACGACAATAATGGCAAAAGATACACCTATAACAGTGATCCACCACGGCGCTATGGCGGGTAAACTAATCCCCAGTAATACCGCCGTTAAAATAGCGCTGCCATCAAATAGTTGCGCCTTGATATTTTTCTCCCGTAAAGATAAAACGGTAAATTCTGCTATTAATGCGGTGATCACAGCGAGTGATATATGGATTAAATTACCCCAGCCAAAAAAATACCACTGGGCAAATACACCGGGAATAGTGGCGTAAATGACCATACGCATTATTGATGATGTTTCACTTTGAACATGATTATGTGGTGAGCTTGCTATCCAAAAGGCCATAATATTACGTCAACTCTGATTTTACGGGTTTGTTGGTTTTTTCTTCGCTAGTATTAGCCGTTGATTTTGCTTGTTGCTGGGCAAGTTTACGGGCTTTCGCCTTTGCAATTGCTGCAGCAATTTTAGCTTTTTTATCATCAGCTGGAACGAGCATATCAGCCTGGTTTGCTTGTGCGTCGGTATCGATGACAATGTTATTATCAAGGGTTAAGTCGCTATCATCTGCGCTATTCTTATTTTTTTCAGCTAGCTTACGGGCTTTAGCTTTTGCAACCGCCTTAGCAATTTTAGCTTTTTTATCATCAGCAGGAACGAGCATATCAGCCTGGTTTGCTTGTGCGTCAGCTTCGATGACAATGTTATTATCAAGGGTTAAGTCGCTATCATCTGCGCTATTCTTATTTTTTTCAGCTAGCTTACGGGCTTTCGCCTTTGCAACAGCATTGGCAATTTTAGCTTTTTTATCATCAATTGCCGGTGGAATATCTCCCAGCGCACTTTGTGGTTCTGATTTATAAGTTGCCGTATTTTGTTGAGCTGCTAGCTTTTTCGCTTTCGCTCTTGCAATAGCTGCGCTCACTTGACTTTTTTGTTCATTTTCTACCGATGGTGCTTCTGTCTGTGCAGTGACATTTTCACTACCTTGGGTTTGTTGAGCTTTTTTCGCTTTAACTCGAGCTAAGGCGGCAGCAACCGCTGATTTTTCTGTTTTTGCTTCGCTGGTACCCGAGTTCATCCGCGCTTTACGTGCTTCTGCTGCTGCTTTGTGTTTTTCTTCTCGTGCTATTTTATCTCGGGCTAAACGCTCTTTTCGTGCTTCAAATCTTACCTTTGCATGTTCTGCTTTTAAATCAAGTTGTTTTTGTTGACGAATTTCAGATTTTGCTACTCGGTAATAATGCACCAAGGGGATCTGGCTCGGACAAACATAGGCACAAGCACCACATTCAATACAATCAAATAAGTTTAATTTATCAAGTTGTTGGTGATCTTTTGCTTTAGCGCTCCACTGTAACTCTTGTGGTAACAATTGGCTGGGGCAGACATCACTACACTGGCCACATCTGATACACTCAACCTCTTTTGTGCCGGTTGAATAAGGTGATGATATTTCCTGCTCACTCGGTGCAAGTATACAGTTGGTTGTTTTTACAACGGGAACTTGGTCTGTGGGTAAGCTATAGCCCATCATTGGACCACCCATAATGATATGCTTTTTATCTTTATTGGGGTAACCACATTGTTCGAGCAAGAAGCCTACTGGGGTGCCGAGTAATGACCAGACATTCTGTGGCTTTTGTAAAGCTTGGCCACTGACAGTGACCACTCTCTTAATTAATGGAATATCGTTTATTACCGCATCAGCTATCGCAAAGCAAGTGGCAATGTTTTGCATAACAATACCCATAGAACTTGGGAAAACGCCTGAAGGAACCTCTTGACCTGTTAATATTTGAATTAACTGTTTTTCACCGCCAGTAGGATATTTAGTTGGCACTACACACACTTGAATTCTTTCATTATTAGCGGTTGCTTGCTGAAGTACTTTTATCGCTTCAGGTTTATTATTTTCAATACCAATGAGGATATGTTCAGGTGAAAGAAGACGGTCAAGTATATTAATGCCATCAAGAATTGATGGGCTGTGCTCGCGAATTAATAAATCGTCAGCACTAATATAAGGTTCACATTCAGCGGCATTAATAATAAGGAATTGTATTTTGTCTCTAGTACTTATTTTAACTTGTGTAGGAAAGCCAGCACCGCCCATGCCTGATATACCGGCTGAGGAAATTTTATCAATTATTTCATTATGGCTTAATTTACTTACATCAGTACATATATGACGTTCTTGCCATGTATCTTCTCCGTCTGGCTTAATAAATAAGCATAATTCGCTTAGGCCTGAGGGATGAGCAATAACGGCATTTTTAATGGCAGTAATAGTGCCACTCGTAGGAGCGTGAATAGGAACAGCCATAGGATGCATACTCTGGGTGAGTGCTTGCCCCTTAAGTACTTTATCACCTACTTTTACCCGTAAATCTGCAGCAATACCTATGTGTTGCTGTAATGGCAGTATTAGCTGTTCAGGTATGCTAACCGCTCTGATAGGCTTATCAGTGGTTAAGAACTTCTGTTCTGGTGGATGTATACCGCCATGAAAAGTCCAAAAATTAGCGCGCTTTATACGTTCAATAACTGATCCCACGAATCCTCACCTAATCAAGCTGTACCACAGGTATATTATTAAGATCCCATTGCCAGTTTTGTGGTGTTTTAGCGATAGGTATCATTATTATGCAATCAACCGGACAAGGGTCTATACATAAGTCACAGCCAGTACATTCGTCGGCTATTATAGTGTGCATCTGTTTGGTCGTACCTAAGATTGCATCAACAGGGCAAGCTTGAATACATTTAGTACAACCAATACAGTCTTCTTCAATAATAAAAGCAACTTTAGGAGAATTGTCTGTATCATGGTTTTCGTCAAGAGGTGGTGGTTCAACCCCCATTAAGTCTGCTATTTTTTTGATGGTATCTTCGCCGCCAGGTGCGCATTTGTTAATAGCCTCACCGTTAGCGACTGCTTCTGCATAAGGTTTACAACCGGGGTAACCGCATTGGCCACATTGCGTTTGTGGTAAAATAGCATCAACCTGCTCGGCAAGAGGGTCGCCCTCAACGTGAAATTTTACAGAGGCAAAGCCAAGAATGGCGCCAAAGACTAATGCCATACAGCCAAGTACTAGTATTGCTAATAGGGTGGTCATTACAACTTCACCAATCCAGTGAAACCCATAAAGGCAAGTGACATTAAGCCAGCGGTTATCATAGCGATAGCGGAACCTTTAAAAGGTTTTGGGATATCAGCATTAGCAAGTTTTTCGCGCATCGCTGAAAACATAATAAGTACAAGAGAAAAACCGACAGCCGCGCCAAAGCCATAAACAATCGACTCAAGAAAATTATGTTGCTCATAAATATTTAATAAAGCAACACCTAATACCGCGCAATTAGTGGTAATCAAAGGCAAGAAAATACCCAGTAAACGGTATAAGTTGGCACTGGTTTTATGTACGACCATTTCGGTAAATTGTACAACAACAGCAATGACTAAAATAAACATCATAGTTGTTAGATATTCGAGTCCCAGAGGAGTAAGAATATAGGTATTTACGATGTAGCTGAGTAACGAAGCAATAGTCATTACAAAGGTGGTGGCAAATGACATACCGATTGCAGTTTCAGTACGTGAAGACACCCCCATAAATGGGCATAAACCTAGGAACTTTACGAGAACAAAGTTATTGACTAATACTGTGCTAACTAACAGCAGTAGATAATCTGTCATTTGAAAATTAATTTTATGAGATAATTCACGCTATTATCCGACTTTATTAGCCAGATGACAACCGCTCAATGCCTTAATTTTTATTGCATATGCACTATCTTCTTGCCATGCTTGGCCTTTATTAAGATGGAACGTTTAGCTTTAAGTTATACTCAATTAAATCGCTTCAGGCTTTCCTAAATAAAAACCTTGGCAACCATCGATAAATAATTTTTCTAAAGTAAACTTTTCTTCTTGGCTTTCAACACTTTCAGCTAAAACAGTGATACTGAGACGATGAGCAAGATCGACCATTAATCTGATGAAGTACTGGTTGTTTTTATCATCATCAATATCACGTGTATAAGTACTATCCATTTTAATAAAGTCAGGTTTAAGGTCGCGGAAAAATTTAAAAGAGGTTAAACCCACACCAAAACGCTCAACAGTAATACGAGAACCGACTCTGTGGATCATATCAATAAAACGCTTACTGGTTTTAATGTTTTGTTGGAGGCCGTATTCCGTTATCTCAAAGATCAATTTCGCAGCAATAGTTGCTTCTTTCAATAAACGACGTTCAAGCCAAATTAAAAAATGTTCGTCATGAATACTACGTGAACTGATGTTGATGCCAAAAAATTGGTCATGTAAATTTTTTGTTTTAATTTCACTGATCACTTTTTCGATAATCATTTTGTCAACAGCCATCATTTTATCAAGCTTTTCCGCCATAGCTATAAAAGAAGCGGTGGGTAACATTTCATCAGTTGAATTTAAAAAGCGGGCAAGAATTTCACCATAGACTTTATTGTTACGGCTATTAGGTTTTATCGGTTGGACAAGTAATTTAACCCGTTGGTTTTCTAATACGCTGTCTATTTCTTGACGCCAATTTTGGTTGCCATAATTCGCACTAGAGCTATGTAAAATGTCACTGTCGCTTTGCGAATACCAAGAATTTAGTTGTTGAGTTTGTGCAATACTGATGCCGGTATCAGCGAGTGCCAGTAATTCGCCAAGTGGTTTGTCTTTCTCGAAATAGACTAACCCAGTGTAGCCAACTGAATCTAAATCTGATGATTGTTGGTAAGCGTTAAACTTACTGGATATTTCATTCGCAGCGTTTTCAGCTTCTTTTAATGTTACGTTAGGAAGCAAAGTGGCAAAGTCAGAACTATTAAGTCGATAAACATTTGCACCTCGGTAGGTTGCAGTAACGCTTTTGATAATGTCGGCAACTTTGCAAATATAATTATCACCTTCACTGTAACCGTGTATTTGATTTATCGTTTGCAGTTCAGAGCAGCGTGTTATCGCTAAGACACCAAATTCAACCTGGTTTTCATCATTAGCAAAAAACTGAATAAAGCGATTACGGTTTTCTAATTTTGTAAGAGGTTCTATATAAGCTTGCTTTTCAAGTGCACTGGCATCATTAACATGCGCGGAAAGTAATGCCTCGACTTTTTTTAGTCCATGAGTTAATTCAGGCATGTCGATAATTTCATCACCAGCCTCAAGTTTATTCATCGATATAACTTGAGCAATACCCTGTTTTATTTTGTTGTTAACCACAAAAACAAGCTTTTTAGTGTGTTTAACACTTAACGTACAAGCAATAACAATAATGATAAGGCTGGCTAAAATAGATACCAGCATTATTTTAAAGATCAATGTCGCGGCATCATTACTGTTTATTTGATAACTAACGGTCGTATTAGATGGGTGAGTAAATACGACTATGGGTGGGGAAATATAAGAGACAAGCAGGTTGGTATTTTCTACTTTATAATTAACTATTTCTTTGTTTTGTTGTTGTAGGGAAAATAATTGAAAATCAGCTAGATTAACTAAGTGTTTAACTTGTTCTAATTGGTTGGTCTTATCTGATGCGTCGATAATAGCTGAAATAGAGTTTTGCATCATTAATTGCTTACTCGAGAGTGAGGTAGCAAAGAAATAACTCACCATAACAACAATAAGAATATTAAAAAACATCCCTAAAATGACGTTGCGCATTAATAATTGAGAATAGCTATACATAATATGTTGATTTACTGAAAAGTTAGGCCTACTTCAATTTATAGCATGCTTGATAAAAAATTACTAACTTACTGTTATTTAGAGCGATATATAATGTAGGCGTTAATGAGTTCTATAACTTAAGGTTTTATTGCTTATCCTATCAATTAGGCTTGCGATTCGGCGGTAGTCGCTATATAATTGACCTAGCTTAAATATAACAATATTTCACTGAAATTAATTTTTTGGCTATTGCTTAAAGCAAAGTTAGAAGATAATTTTATATTGTTGTATCGATTTGACGGCTTATTTTATAAGTCACTAGGTTAAATCAACATCGTGGGTTCAGTGTAATAAGCCCCGCGTATTGGGGCTTTTTCGTATCTGGGACATTTGTTCAGCACGATAAGCTTTAAGAATTGCTGGGCTATTAGCCCTTTTTTTGTATCTGGATGTTGATACATGAAGACAAAGTAAGATTTTATTTGGAGAAAATGATTGGCTAAGTTTGAACATAAATTAACAGACATGTTACGTCCTGCTGTTGAAGAAGTTGGTAAGGAATTATTAGGCATTGAGTATATTAGTGCTGGTAATAACTCAGTATTACGTTTGTTTATCGACCATGAGAATGGCATTGATGTTGATGATTGTGCTGAAGTTAGCCGTCAAGTAGGCGCTATTCTTGACGTTGAAGACCCTATCGGCAGTGAGTTTAATTTAGAAGTTTCGTCACCCGGTTTAGACCGACCGTTATTTGATAAACCACACTATGAAGCAGTGATTGGTGAAATTATTGAAGTAAAATTATCTATACCATTAAACGGTCGCCGCAAATTTAAAGGTCGCTTAGCTGCCGTTGAAAACGATACTTTAGTAGTAACGGTCGACAGTGAAGACTATGAATTAGTGCTTGGTAATATTGTTAAGGGCAATTTGGTTTTTAATCATAATAAAAAAAGCTAAGCAAATAATAACAATAAAATAAAAATACGTAGTTGTTCAACGTCATTACATAAATAGTTGAACTGTTCAGAAACGATTAAAAAGGCTAAGTAGCATGAGTAAGGAAATATTACTGGTTGTAGATGCCGTATCTAACGAAAAAGCATTACCCCGTGAGAGCATTTTTGAAGCAATGGAAACCGCTTTAGAAACAGCAACAAAGAAAAAATATGAAGGTGACATTATTGTTCGTGTTGCTATTGACCGTACTAATGGTGAATTTGATACTTTCCGACGTTGGTTGGTTGTTGCCGATGACGCCGTAGCAGAAAACCCATTTGCAGAAATGAGTTTGTCAGCTGCACAGTATGATAATGAAGAGTTGCAGTTAGGCGATTACATTGAAGATCAAATTGAATCAGTTAAATTTGACCGTGTAACTACGCAAACAGCAAAACAAGTTATTGTACAAAAAATTCGTGAAGCAGAACGTGCTCTTATTGTTGAAGCTTACCAAGAACAAATTGGCGAACTAGTGACAGGTGTTGTTAAAAAAGCCAGTCGCGATAGCATCATTATTGATTTAGGTAATAATGCAGAGGCGGTTATCTACCGTGACGATATGTTACCTCGTGAAACATTCCGTCCAGGGGATCGTGTTCGTGGTTTGTTATACGAAATTAAAACAGAAACGCGCGGCGCACAATTATTAGTGACTCGTTCTAAGCCTGAAATGTTAATTGAACTTTTCCGCGTAGAAGTGCCAGAAATTGGCGAAGAGATGCTAGAAATTAAGGGCGCTGCTCGCGATCCAGGTTCACGTGCAAAGATTTCTGTAAAATCTAATGACAAGCGTATTGACCCAGTAGGTGCTTGTGTTGGTATGCGTGGTTCACGTGTGCAAGCCGTTTCAACTGAGCTTGGTGGTGAACGTGTTGATATCGTTTTATATGACGATAACCCAGCACAATATGTTATCAACGCAATGGCTCCAGCTGAAGTTGCATCAATTATTGTTGATGAAGACAAAGGCACCATGGATATTGCTGTTGAAGAAGGCAATTTAGCGATGGCCATTGGTCGTAGTGGTCAAAATATCCGTTTAGCTAGCCAATTAACTGGCTGGGAATTAAACGTGATGACTGTTGCTGACATGAACGAGAAGCATCAAGCCGAAAACGATAAAGTTATTTCATTGTTTACAGATAACTTAGATATCGATGATGATTTTGCTAACTTATTAGCAGAAGAAGGTTTTGCTACGTTAGAAGAAATCGCTTACGTACCAGCAGCTGAAATGTTAGAAATTGACGGTATGGATGAAGATATTGTTGAAGCGCTTCGTGAACGTGCCAAAGCGGCATTAACGACTCGTGCATTAGCAAGTGAAGAATCTCTTGAAAATGCAGAACCAGCAGCTGATTTATTAGCGCTAGACGGTTTAGAACGTCACTTAGCATTTGTATTAGCAAGTCGTGGTGTAATTACCCTTGAAGACTTAGCTGAACAAGGCGTTGACGAAATTGCCGATATTGAAGAATTAGATGAAACCAAAGCGGGCGAGTTAATTATGGCTGCGCGTAATATTTGTTGGTTTAACGAAGAATAATTCCCGGGAGAATATAGTAGATGTCAAACACAACTGTAGCAGAACTTGCTCAAGAAATTGGTACACCGGTGGACCGCTTAGTTAGCCAATTGGCTGACTCTGGCGTGAATAAATCCGCGACCGATTCCGTATCACAAGATGAAAAAGAAGCATTGTTAGACCACTTGAAAAAGCAACATGGTGACGACTCAACAGCCGGACCATTAAAAATGACGCTTAACCGTAAATCTAAATCAACGTTAACGATGGGACATGGCAGTAAAGCTAAGTCAGTTAATGTTGAAGTGCGTAAAAAACGCACTTATGTTAAGCGCAGCGAAGTTGAAGAACAACAGCAAGCAGAAGCTGAAGCTAAAGTAGCAGCAGAAGCTGAAATCGCCGCTCAAGCAGCTGCTGAAGCAAAAGCAATTGCTGATGCTAAAGAAGCAGAAAATGGTAAAGCAGTTGCTGCAGCAAAAGCTGAAGCAGAAGCTGAGCGTAAAGCAGCGGCAAAAGCCGAAGCCGAAG
>NZ_JACGVV010000034.1:0-43169 GCF_014077405.1 Colwellia sp. BRX10-9
ATAATAAAAGTAAGGGTCGTTAGTGATATCTATTAATAAAAAGTTGTGGTCGTTTAACTTCGGCTGCCTAATTGCAGGCACGTTTTTTTGGTTAGTCAGTTTTGGAGTCTCTGCTCCTATCTCTGAAGTATTTCATTCTTATCCCCATTTTATACTTAATTATCATGCCGGAGTTGTAACCGCTTTCACCGCATTCTTGTTAACGGGCGCTATTATTTTTATTATGCGCAGCTTGTTCAATGTCTGTGCAAGTGAACATACATTTTGGCTAATGTTACCAAGTTTAGGTTTTATTATTTTAGCGATACTCTTTAGTCAGTCAATATTAATAACCATGCTCTACGCCGCATTCCCAGCATTAATTGTTATCTTAACCAGTGCAATAAAGAGACGGATACCTAAATATAAAACGTTAGCGTAAAGTCCTCAGTTAAGTCTTAGTAGCTGATGTTTATTAATGACTGCTCATGTGATTATTTATTTTATTGGTTAACTAATCCTTTAAAAATTATCGAGTTTGCTCTGCAGAGGCAGTAAACTAGGCTTTACTGTCTCTATTGTTAATGCGCTTACAAAGCGCATTGACCAAAATATTACTGCACCGCTGCGTTGACATCTTGATATTAAAAAAATACGGGCAAGTCGACAAACAAAACTATTAATGATGCCAGTAGTAAATTCATTTCACTAATCTCTGATAATTACTTGCATGAACTGTCACCTATTCAAAATTTGTATTTGTTATTCGTATTAAAATAATTAATGTTAAATCAGTATTTATGCGTTATCACCGACAGCATAAAGAGCCGCTGCTACCTCTGGTGTATCTTTTTTATATTCATTGTGAAGCTATTGAAAATTTAAAAAACTATATCAATAAGGCGGATATTATTTCTTGTGCTACGCTAAATACACAAGCATTATCTTTTGGTTAATGATTACAAAAAGATCAACATTTAGATATGGTTGGAACCTATAGACCCGAGATGAGAGAAATGGATAATCTGTGCTTAGTGTGCGCATATTTTTTGTCGACAACATGGAAAGTGCCTTACATTAAACTGGCTATTTAGCTATGCTGTTAAAAGCGAAGGCTATACTTGCTGACCGTATTAATACTGATTTATTTTCGATGTCTGATAAACCTTATTTTGTAGAACATAAGGCAGTAGATATTATTATTTATAAGCTGCTAGTACAGGCACTAGAAGATATAACCGCAGCAAAATTTGTCGCTAGATATGTTAATACATCTAAGTCAAACCTTGCTCGTTAGAGGCGTTTTTTTTTATGCTGATTAATAGCTTTATGTCGTTATTTTTATTGACATTAAACAAGATCAATATTTAAATGATGTTATAAAAACTTTTTTAAGTAATACAGATAGTCGTATCTATTTTACTGCTTTTATTGATGGTGTGATAAATGGAAAAATCTGGATCCTTTAATAGTAAGTTAAGCCGTAGAGTACTTATTTACATATTGCTATGTAGTTCGGTATTGTCTATCAGCTCAACTTTTCTGCAATTGTATGTTAACTACAATGAAAGTCTAACGACGTTAAATCAAAGATTTAGCAATGTTGAAACAAGTTATCTTCAATCTATATCCACTAGCTTGTGGGATTTTAACGAGCCGTTAGTACAACAGCAAATTCAAGGTATTGTAAAATTACCTGATATTAGTCATGTGAAAATTGTCACAGGTTTTGGCAAAACTTATCAGTTTGGTGACGAAAATATCTCAGCCGATAAAGTCGTTGAGTACCCGATATTTTATAGCGAAAATGATATTGGTGTGCTTATTGTTACCGCGAGCTATAAAGATATTTATCAACGATTGTGGCAGCAAGCAGGATTTATTTTAACTGCCGAAGTGATCAAGATTTTTATTGTGGCGTTTTTTATTATATTCATTGTTCATTGGCTTATTACTCGTCATATTTATCATATTACTTATTACTCGCAACAAGTTGCGGCTGATGAAATAGATACGCCCTTGGTATTAAGCTCTCGTCCAAAAGCCAAAGACGAACTTGATGAGCTTGCCGAAACGATTAATAACATGCGTACCACTTTAAAAAACGATATCTTAAAGTTAGAAGATGCAGAAAATGCGTTAATTAACCTTAACGGTGAACTTGAAGTAAAAGTGTATGACCGAACGGCTAAATTGGCCTCGAGCAACAACCAATTACAACAATCTTTAGATGACTTAACGTTAGCAAAAGATCAACTAGTACAATCAGAGAAAATGGCCTCTTTAGGGCAATTGGTTGCAGGGGTTGCACACGAAGTTAATACGCCATTGGGTATCTGTGTTACATCAATAACGGCATTAAAAGAGAAAGTCTTGGAGTTAAGCCATTCGGTAGAGACTGAAAATCTGACCAAATCACATTTAACTAAAACCTTGAGTCTGTTGATTGAATATCAGAATATTATTGAAAGGAGTTTAAACAAAGCGGTTGAATTAATCAGAGGTTTTAAATCAGTTGCTGTTGAGCAACATACCGACCCAGAGTTGAAAATTAATTTATCCAGACACGTTAATGATGTTGTTAACACGGTAAAAACTCTCTTTAAACGTAAAAAATATGTCATTAATATCGAAGTTGATGAAAAACTTAATTTGCTCACTTATCCAAGTGCATGGAATCAAATTCTGACAAATTTTTTAACCAATTCGCACATTCATGGTTTTGACGAAAGAGAAAGTGGTGAAATCTCAATAAAGTTTGTTGAGGATAATGGCTTTTTAACACTGACCTATAGTGATAATGGCAAAGGATTAGATAGCAGTGTTGTTAATCGTATCTTCGACCCTTTTGTTACAACCAAACGTGGTCAAGGTGGTTCAGGTCTAGGAATGAATATTGTTTATAATTTAGTGGACGCAAAATTAAAAGGCACTATAAAATGCCTAGATACAAAAGTAGGCTGTAGTTTTGAGGTCAGGGTACCGATAAAGGATAAACAAGGTGAACTTGAAGCATAAACCTTATTTTTCTGTTAAAAAAAAAGCCCTTGAGGCTTTTTTTTTATTAATAGCCTGAAATGATTTTTAGGCTATTATGATTAAAGTCGTTGTTTGAGTTTAGTCTATTTTAGATAACTGCTTTAAGGGGATGTCACGAGCGTTAACCATATCATCAACAAATAAAGCGGAAATTAACTGCTGTAATTTATCATTAAAAATAATGGCCAATTCAAAATATTCATTTTTAGTGGTTGTTGTAGCTGCGTTAAGTTCTTTTAAGTTATTGTCTGGCTTTAACAAGGGTTTTTCTTTAGCGCCACCTTCATCTACCACTTTAGGAAAAGCAAACATATAAGTAATCGTCTTTAGCTCTTTGTTCATTTGTGCGTTACTTGATTCTGCTGAAGCAGTCGAAAGGGTACAGCACAATCCAATGATGCTGAATATGGCACTTAACGCTACCGTTCTAATTTGTGATTTCATGTTGCGATCCTCGTCTTATAAATTCACATAGCATTGACTACAAAATTTCTGTATTGAAAACAATGTTACTTGTACTATTCTATCTAATTGAAATTGTAACTATATTGTTTACACCCTAACTATAAATTGTTAAGAAATATATAGCCAACGATATAAGTTCAATGGTTAAAAATTTGAGTTTAATGGCTTTTTAGTCTTACTTAACTCAGGTAAATCATCATTAAAAGTGTATTAGTTAGTTAGATAGACAGGCAATTGTGGAGGAAAGTTTCATTGAGCTTAAATAAAAAAAGAAATATTAAGATTAATATTTCTTTTTTAGAGGGCGTATTAGACGAGACTAACTGAGTTGCTTCACTTTTAGTCGGTAACTATGTAATAAAGGTTCGGTATAACCATTAACTTGTGTTGTGCCTAAAAATACTAAATCACAAGCCGCTTTAAAAGCGATACTCTTTTCAAAGTTACTTGCCATTGGTTGATAGTTAACATCATTTTTATTTTGGCTATCAACAGTTTTAGCCATCTTTTTCAAACTAGCTAACACTTGTTGTTCACTACAAACCTCATGCTTCATCCAATTGGCCATATGTTGACTGGAGATACGTAAAGTTGCTCTGTCTTCCATTAAACCGACATTATTAATATCAGGCACTTTTGAACAACCGACACCTTGATCAATCCATCGTACAACGTAGCCTAAAATACCCTGAGCGTTATTATCGAGTTCATCAGAGATCTCCTGCTCACTCCAGTTGGTGTCTTTTGCGAGTGGTATCGTTAAGATATCATCTAAGTTAGCCGGAGTACGTAGCATTAACTTTTTCTGAAGCGCGAAAACATTCTCTCTATGATAATGCAAGGCGTGCAGGGTTGCTGCTGTAGGAGAAGGTACCCAAGCTGTATTTGCCCCTGCTTGTACGTGATTAATTTTAGTAGCTAACATATTCAACATTTGATCAGGAATGGGCCACATGCCCTTACCAATTTGTGCTCTGCCACTAAAGCCACAGGCTAAGCCTACATCAACGTTATTATCTTCATAAGCGCTTATCCAAGGTGTTAACTTGATATCTGCTTTTTTAGCCATAATACCAGCCGCCATTGATGTATGAATTTCATCACCGGTGCGGTCTAAGAAGCCAGTGTTAATAAAGACCACACGAGACTTAGCTTGAGCGATACAAGCCTTTAAATTAACACTTGTACGACGCTCTTCATCCATTATACCCATTTTTATGGTGTTTCTTGTTAACGCTAAAGCATCTTCGACTTGTTCAAATAATGTATTAGCAAAAGCGACCTCTTCTGGACCATGCATTTTTGGCTTAACAATATAAATTGATTTTTCTGCACTATTACAAAATGACTTGGCATCGGCAGTTTGTTGTAAATTAAGGCTAGCGATTAGTGAGGTTACCATGGCATCAATAATACCTTCTGGCACTTCAGAGCCATCAGCTAATAAGATGGCATTGTTCGTCATTAAATGCCCAACATTACGGACAAACATTAAACTACGGCCTTTTAGCGTTAAGTTCGCGCCATCAGTTTGATGATACTGTCTGTCAACCGCCATAGTGCGCTGAATAGTTTTACCATTTTTGACTAAGTCAGTGGTTAAGTTACCTTGCATTAATCCCAACCAGTTTTTATAAGCGACCACTTTATCATCAGCATCAACGGCTGCGACAGAGTCTTCACAATCCATAATGGTGGTTAAAGCCGACTCAAGGGTAATGTCAGAAATACCTGCTTTATCACTTTTTGCGATAACACTACTTTTATCAAAGTTAATTTCAAAGTGTAAACCATTATGTTCAAACAATAGCGCGGTTGGTGCATCTACTGTGCCTTGATAACCTTTAAAAGCATCGCCATTTGCAAGTTTAACGGTTTCGCCACTTTCAAGTGTAACCGTTAAAAAAGCACCAGATACGTTGTAGTGTTTCGCTTGGACGTGACTACCAGCAGTTAATGGAATACTTTGATCTAAAAATTGTCGGGCAAATTCAATAACCTTTTGACCACGAATGGCATTATAGCCACCAGCGTTTTCAGCCCCATTTTCTGAAGAAATAACGTCGCTACCATAAAGGGCATCATACAAGCTTCCCCAACGAGCATTAACGGCGTTAATGGCAAACCTAGCGTTCATTATTGGTACCACGAGTTGCGGGCCCGCCATTGTTGCTAATTCAGCATCTACATTTTTGGTTGTTATGGCAAAGTCATCAACCTCAGGTACCAGGTAATTGATGTCTTTTAGAAATTTTTTGTATGATGAAAAATCAAAGTTATCGGCAAAGTTATTCTGATGCCAGCCATCTATTTTTGTTTGTAAATCATCACGTGTTGCTAACAAGGCTTTATTAATAGGTGTTAATTTTTCAATGATTGTTGAGAAGTTTTGCCAAAAATCTGTTGGTGAAATTAGGCTATGAGGAAGTACATCCTGTTCAATAAATTGATGTAAACATTGCGCTACTTGGATATTTTGGATCTTTATGTACGGGGTCATCATGTTTCCTCTTGTGCAATCATTTACGCAACTTCTATTTGAATATTTAACTATGGCGTAAATATTTTTATCATAAATGTATTTAACCCTCTTTCTAAAAGAGCATTAAACATAATTAATAACAGTATCTAAGTGCAATGTAGGAGGTATTATTTTTTCATGCAAGAGCTGAAAAAAGTTTCCTAAAGAAATTAGTTGTTATTTTTGTATTTTGATAAGTGATTTTTATTATATCTAAATGATAATTATAGACTATTTAGTTTTTGATTTTATTAAAATCGGTCCAATAACTAATTATTGTTATTAATAATAGCTACCATAAATATTGTGAATGTAAGTTGTTTGATTTGTTTTTTTTGTGAATGTAACTTTTGATAAAGCGCGTCAATCATTTTTCATCAAAAATATTATGGTGAAGCTGTTGCCGAGTATTCATAGTGAGCACTCTATATAGTAAAATCGTTGTGGGCCGTTAGCGTAAAAAAAGTACCAAAGTATTAATAATCATTGGACTAAAGATGGCAGTGATAACCGCTGAAATAATCAAAGCCAAAGAACTGTAGGCGGCATGCTCATAACTCACTTTGCTAATTGTTGCGGTTCCCAATGCATGGCTCGCCGCGCCAATAGCTAAGCCTTGTGCTTTAGGTGAGGTGACCTTAATTAAAGATAGCCAAGGAGGACCTAATAAAGCGCCAAACAATCCGGCTAAAATTATCGCAAACGCAGTGATGGAATTACTGCCATTGAGTTGTTCCGTTAATGCTATGCCAATCGGTGTTGTTACTGATTTCAAAGAAAGCGATACGGCAATATCGTATTGATTAATGGTCAATAAAGTGATGATAAAACTTATCGATATGGCGATAAATACCCCAACCAATAGCAGTACCATTATATGTCGCCATTGTTTTTTAATCGTTTGAAGATGCTGGTATAACGGGAAACCCAAAGCCACAACAGCAGGCTCTAAGAGTTTATTTAATGAGGCGGTGGCTTGGTAATATTGTTCAAAAGGAATGTTAAATATTAGCAAAAATGGGATCAGCGTTAGAATCGACAACAGCATTGGATTTAACCAGGCTTTTTTTAATTTTTGTTGTAACTTGGCATAAGCATGATAAACCGCAAGTGTAAGCAGTATAAAAAATAAGGCAGCGCTTATCATTGATAAAAGGGGGGGGCTTATCACTTGTTTTGCTCGCTAGTTGCGGTTAATTGCTGTCGATTAAGTTGTCGCTGATAAACAAGTCCAACAAAGGTGAGTAATAAAAAGGTCGTAAAAAAGATGATGGCAATTAAGGTGAAGCCATGCGCTTTAATTAATTCGAAGTGATTAATGATGCCAACACCCGCAGGGACAAAACAAACCGCCATATTAGCCAACGCCCACTCAATACAAGGTTGAATACGCTTGGCATTAAGTATCTTAAAATGCAGTAGCATGGTGAACATCATCATGCCATATAAACTCGCAGGTAAGATAGGCAGGAAAGTCTCAATCACTTTTCCTGCTAACAAACAAATACCTACCGAGAATATACTGTAGATTATATGACTAAACATGGCGTAATATTACCCTTGTGCTGCCGCTTCAATAACCAGTTGTCTAAACCAAATATGGCTAGCATCATGATGTAATAACGGGCTCCAAATCATTTTTAATTCTATATCAGGAATGTCAAAAGGGGGATCAACAATGGTATATTTGTTATCATCTTTGTGTAATAAAGCCGCTTTTGTCGGTAAAGTGGCGATTAAGCCATCTTCATGAGCGAGTTGCATAGCAACATGATAATTACGGGTAAATACCTTTATATCTCTTTGCTTGCCTAAACGTGCTAACGCTTCATCTACCCAACCCAATTTTTGTACGTCTTTGGGATCCATACCCACTCCAACCCCAAAGCCAGTTTTTGACACCCAAACATGCTTTGATGACAGATAAGTATCTAAATTGAATTCAGCTACATAAGGGCTATTAGCACTTAACAAACATGAGAATGAATCACGCCAGATGGTTTTCTGATGAAATGACTGTGGTAATTCATCAAAGCGGTTAATCGCCATATCAATTTTACCAGCTTCAACATCGTGAAAAGTTACGTCACTTGGCGTCATAATATCAATGGTCACATTCGGGGCAATTTCATTTATTTTTCTTAATAAACTTGGCAGTAACGTTGAAGCCGCGTAATCACTTGCCATAATGCGGAAAACACGTTGGCTGTGCTTTTCATTAAACTCTTCTTCACCCTGCAACGCTTCTTCAAGTTCTAATAAGATTTTTCTGATCACCGGTGCTAAAGCGCGCGAGCGTTCGGTTGGTACCATGCCATCAGATGTTCTTACTAATATCGGATCATTAAATAAGTTTCTTAGTCTTTTTAAACCGTTACTCATTGCCGGTTGGGTAATATTAAGCTGGCTTGCTGAACGAGTAACATTTTTTTCTCTTAATAAAACATCAAGGTAAATAAGAAGATTTAAATCGATTTTAGCAATATTCATAGTTTTTATGACCAACAGAAATAATATAACTAATGTATATGTCATGTGCAGAAAAATAAATCAAGAAGTTTTCATTGTCTAATAAAAATATTAATAAGCTTTTAAAGCGGTAATACTGAGGTTTATGCTTATTACCTATTGAAAAATAAGTACAATTATTATTTGTGAGTTTGGTATTTATCTTGTGAATGGTAGTGATTGATATTATATATTTTAAGAATACTCTCAGGATGTTCTAGACTTTGTCTTGTTCGGTGTGTTTGCTTTAATTTTTACTTTTTATTTTAAGTGTTGAAGCGAACAAGACCTTTTAAAAATATTATCAGACTCTTGGAGAGTACTATGTCTAATTATCAAAATGCAATAGAAGCGGTTAAAGCGATTAAAGCAAATGCAGGTACCTCTTGGGATACTATTAATCCTGAGTCAATAGCTCGTATGAGAGCACAGAATAAATTCAAAACTGGTTTAGATATCGCTCAGTATACTGCCGACATCATGCGTCGCGATATGGATGCTTACGATGCTGATAGCTCTAAGTATACTCAGTCTTTAGGTTGCTGGCACGGTTTTGTTGGCCAACAAAAAATGATTTCTATTAAGAAACATTTTGGTGGCAAAACAGACCGTCGTTACTTATACCTTTCAGGTTGGATGGTTGCAGCACTTCGTTCAGAATTAGGTCCTCTTCCTGACCAATCAATGCACGAGAAAACATCTGTCGCTGCTTTAGTTAAAGAACTTTATACTTTTCTTCGTCAAGCCGATGCACGTGAACTCGGTGGTCTTTTTCGCGACCTAGACGCAGCAAGTGCCGCTGATAAAGCCGCTATTCAAGATAAAATTGATAACCATGTTACTCACGTTGTACCAATTATTGCTGACATCGATGCTGGTTTTGGTAATGCAGAAGCAACTTACCTTATGGCTAAGCAAATGATTGAAGCAGGCGCTTGTGCTCTTCAAATCGAAAACCAGGTTGCCGATGAAAAGCAATGTGGCCATCAAGATGGTAAAGTAACGGTTCCTCATGCAGATTTTCATTCAAAAATTCGTGCTTTACGTCATGCATTCCTAGAACTAGGTATCGACAACGGTATCATCGTTTCACGCACTGACTCTGAAGGTGCTGGCCTGACTAAAGAAATCGCGGTTGTTAAAACGCCAGGCGATCAAGGTGATATCTATAACTCTTTCTTAGATGTTGAAGAGATTGACGTAGCTGACATGGCTGAAGGCGATGTATGCTTTAACCGTGACGGTAAACTTGTTCGTCCTAAACGTTTACCTTCTGGTTTATACCAATTCCGTCAAGGTACTGGTGAAGAGCGTTGTGTTTTTGACAGCATAGAAGCAATTAAAGCGGGTGCTGATTTGTTATGGATAGAAACAGCGACACCTAACGTTGCCGATATCACAGCCATGATGGATGAAGTTCGTAAAGAAATTCCAAATGCTAAACTTGTTTACAACAACAGCCCATCGTTCAACTGGACATTAAACTTCCGCCAGCAAGCGTTTGACGCTATGGTTGCTGCGGGTGAAGATGTATCTAACTATGTACGTGCTGATTTAATGAATGTTGATTACGATACGACTGAGTTAGCTGCATCAGCAGATGACAAAATCCGTAGCTTCCAAGCTGAGACTTCACGTAAAGCTGGTATCTTCCATCACTTAATCACGCTTCCTACTTACCATACAACAGCATTGTCTGTAGATAACCTAGCTAAAGAATACTTTGGCGACGCGGCGATGCTTGGTTATGTTGAAGGTGTACAACGTAAAGAAATTCGTCAAGGTATTGCCTGTGTTAAACATCAAAACATGTCAGGCTCTGACATGGGTGATGATCACAAAGAATACTTTGCTGGTGAGAACGCGCTTAAAGCAGGTGGCGAGAACAACACCTCTAACCAGTTCTAATCACGATTAAAAACAGTTTTCTCTAGAAGTAAAAACCGAATAGCATTAAATGTTATTCGGTTTTTTTATGTACAGGATGTACGGTATGTCGTGGTGCCATGGATGGCAATGAACGACGAATGTATACGACTGCATGGATGCATGGATGCAGGAGGTAGAGCGAAGCATGGATGCCCGAGCCGAGGATGTACGGTATGTCGTGGTGCCATGGATGGCAATGAACGACGAATGGTCAGCATTCGTCTTGCGCACTTATCGTCATGCTGAATTTATTTCAGTATCTGTTCTTGAAGTTGCAGTAAAATATCCTAAAACCGTCATGGTAGAAATTACCGATCCTTGCTTAAAATAATACTGCTAAATGTCACTTATAAACAATCATTTAAAAATAAATGCAGCTTTATTAAAATAAACTGTAATAAAAAGTCTAAGGCTGAGACTATATGTTCGATATTTTAAAAGGAATAAAATAATGAAAATAAAATGGCAAAGCCTTTTAGCATTAAGTTTACTGAGTTTTAGCTCACTACTTTTAGCTGAAGACAATAATACACAAAATAATAATAAAGAAGTTTTAAGCTTGGAAAACTGCCACCTAAAGGGCATTAAGTCGCAAGTTCAGTGTGGCACATTACAAGTACCAGAAAATTATAGTTTACCTGAAGGTGAAAAAATAAGCGTTAATTTTGCGGTGTTGCCGGCTATTGATAGTAGTCAAAATAAAACGCCTTTAATGTTTTTAGCGGGTGGGCCAGGTCAAGCATCCGTTGAACTAGCTGCGCATATATTTAGTACTTTTGGTGAAATTAAAAAGTCGCATGACATTATTTTAGTGGATCAACGGGGTACGGGGAAATCACATCCTTTATCGTGTGATGAAAATGAAGTAAGAAACGCTTATGAAATTATTCCTGAAGACTTTTCTCCACAAGAAATCAAAGACTGTATCGCACAATTCAAAGGCGACTTAAGTCAATATAATTCAGAAAATGCTATTCGTGATTTTGATGCAGTACGCGTTGCACTCGGCCATGAAAAAATTAATATTTATGGTGGTTCTTACGGCACACGTGCGGCTTTGGTTTATATGCGCCTTTTTCCTGATGCACTTAACAGTGTCGTACTAGACAGTGTTGGTCCCATTGAAGTGCCTATTGGTACTTTTGGTCAAAGTTCCGCGCGTTCATTTAATTTATTACTCGAAAACTGCCAGCAAGATGAAAGTTGTAACAGCGCTTACCCTTCATTAAAAGATGACTTTACAGCGGTTATTGCTCGATTAGAACAAGCGCCGGTAAATCTTAAAATAGCGCATCCCCGTTTAGGTACAAAGACTGACTTCGTGTTAAGTCGTAGCAAGTTTATTAGTAATTTACGCATGCAATTATACTCTATGCAAACCCGTACTTTAGTGCCCTTGGTTATACATCAGGCTTTTTTAGGTAACTATCAACCTATGATTGGTTTAATTGCCATGTCAGAAGGGGGAATGGGTATGTATGTGGGCTTAACGTTAAATATTGTCTGTAATGAAGACTTTCCTAAAATTACTACTGAAATGTTTGCTGGCGATGCCAACAATACTTTTGGTGGCAACGACAGCCATAGTGCTTGGCTACAAGCCTGTCCGTTATGGCCTAAGTATGCGGTTAGCGATGATTTCTATCAAAGTGTAACGGCTAATATCCCAACACTTATTTTATCAGGAAATTTAGACCCAGTAACACCGCCGAGTAACGGTGATGAATCTGCCAAAACCTTACCTAATAATCACCACATTGTTTCTAAAAACAGTGCACATATTGTTGCTTCAACGCCTTGCGGTATTGAAATTGTTAATGAATTTCTAACAACACTCGATCCGAATGATTTAGATGAATCGTGTTTAGCTGAGTTAAAAAGTGAAACATTTATGACGCATTTAAACGGCAACCTATAAGGATATAATTATTATGATTGAAGTTAACAATTTACATAAAAGCTTTATCGATAAAAAAAATACGGTAAAAGCCCTAGATGGTTTGTCGTTTACCGCGAAAAATGGTGAGATCACTGGTATTTTAGGTCCAAATGGTGCGGGTAAAACGACTTGTTTACGTACTCTCTATGGTTTGCTAAAAGCTGATGAAGGTTCGGTATTAGTCGATGGTATTAATGTTTTAGAAGACCCTTTAGCGGTTAGGCAACGATTAGGAATCTTCCCCGATAAATTTGGTTTGTACGAGCGTTTAACTGCCTATGAACAAGTGGACTATTTTGCCAGCCTTCATGGTATGCAAGGAGCGAAGAAAAAAGCGGCAATAGCGCAAATATTTAAAGATTTAGAAATGGAAGAATTAGCGCATCGTAAAACGGTTGGCTTCTCGCAAGGGCAACGGATGAAAGTCACTTTAGCTCAGGCTTTAGTGCATCAGCCGAAAAACTTTGTTCTTGATGAACCGACTCGCGGACTCGATGTAATGAGCACACGAGTTTTGCGCAATCACTTAGCCAAATTTAAAGAGAAAGGTCATTGTATTTTATTTTCATCACATGTCATGCAAGAAGTTGCAGCCTTATGTGATCGGGTCATTATTGTTTCTAATGGCAAATTAGCCGCACAAGGCACGCCACAAGAGTTATGTGATTTAGCGGGTGAAAAATTATTAGAAGATGCCTTTGTTAAATTAATTGGCTCAGATGAAGGAGTTGCCGCATGATCCAGTTTAAAGCATTATTAATTAAAGAATTAAGAGAAGCCTTTCGTGATAAACGTGCCTTGATGGTCGCGTTAAGTATGGGCTTATTCGCACCAATAATGATTATGGTAATATCGAAAACCATGATCAAAGAAATCGTTGATAACCCCCCTATTTATGTGCAATTTACCGGCGCTGAATTTGCACCCAAATTGATTGAGAAGTTTGCCGTCAATAATATTTTACAATTTGCCGATGTACCTGAAGAAGAAAAGTACGCATGGCAAGAACGTAATATTGAAGTAGATATACCAAAAGATTTTGCTGAAAAAATGTTAGCGGGTCAGGCTATAGACGTTGTTTTACGTGCAGATTTTGGTAAAAAAGCCTCTAGTGCACCGATCCGAAGAGTCAAAGAAGTGGTACGAGAATACTCACTTGCTATCGGTTATAAGCGTTTACTGGTCAGGGGAGTTGATATTAATTTATTACAACCTATTGTTCTGCAAGAACAAGATACAGCACTTCCAACCAGCAATGCAGTGATGGTCTCGATGTTTTTAGGTATCTATTTATTGATGGGCGCTTTTGTTTCAGGGCTATCAATTGCCATTGACTCGAGTGCGGGTGAGCGGGAACGTAATGTTTTAGAGATGCTACTATGTCAGCCGGTCAGTACCCTTAAAATAGTGTTGGCAAAAATGACTTGTGCCAGTTCTATTTCAGTATTGTCTATTGTTATCATGTTGGTATTGACCACCGTTTCTGTTGGCTTTATTGATCTCACTAAAATAGGGGCAACCTTTAGTTTAAATGCCTTTAGTATTGCGGCCTTATTACTACTACTTATTCCACTATGTTTTTTTGCAACGGCTTTACAATTATTCTTTTCGTTTCAAGCGAAAAGTTTTAAAGAAGCACAGTCAACCGTCTCTATGCTAATTATGCTTCCTGCTATGGTACCGTTTGCCATTATGATGATTGATGATAAGCCTGAATGGGTGAATTGGTTACCTATTTCAGGACAATCAATGTTGATGGAAGATGTTTTTAAGGGCTTACCTGTCGATTGGACTGTGCTTGCAAGTACCACCGCAATTACGGTGGGGATGACCGTGGCATTAGTGCTGGCACTCGCACAAAAATTAAAATCAGAAAAAGTGGTGATGTCATTAAGTTAATCTTTATGACAATACGCTGAGTTGGTATTAAGATGAATAACTCGATAGAATTAACATTACAGCAACAAGACCGCTTTCAAACGGCGTATCAACATATATTGAGTTATTCTTTGAAACGTACTGCAAATTATCAGCAAACATTCACCCAATGGATGACAGAGTATGAAAAATTACTCCGTCATATCATTACCGGATTTGAAGCAAAACCGTCAATTCAAGATGAGCTTTTTCAAGAAATAGCCCTCAATCTTTGGCGGGCACTACCTAGCTTTAGAAATGACTGTACGGTAAAAACTTTTGTCGCTCGTATTGCTCATAATGTTTTAGCTACGCATGTTGCCAAAGCAGTAAAAAGTGTCAAGGTAGAGCAAAGTATTGATGATATTTGCCAAGAGACAGAGCAAGATAAAATTCAACCTACACCCCATCAGAGCTTAGAAAAACAACGTAGACAACAACGTTTAGCTCAATCTATTAGGCAACTTAAACTTGAACAACAGCAAGTGATCACCTTAGCGCTCGAAGGCATGAGTTATCAAGAAATTGCCGATATTTTAGTGATATCCGTTAATCTTGTTGGTGTGCGTTTACAACGCGCAAAAATCGCTTTGAGTAAGTTAATGGAGGCGGTATGAACGAAGAAGATTCCCTGTTACATAAAAAAAGTAAAGTGATTTTATCTACTCAAAGTCAAGCTGAGGCGATACTTGATGTTGCAACTTTACCCAAGAATAAAGCGACTAAACCACTCGATAGTTCGGTAATTGATGAACAATGGGCGCAGATGAGCCAAGACTGGCAAAGCCAACCTATTATTAAAACCGATATTAACCGTTTACTTAAACGAACAAAGCAAAGAACTGTGTGGGCTAAATCTTTATTAGTCATAGATATTATGGCTACGTTGGCTATGTTGTTTGTTGCTAGCTATATGTGGCTCAGTGGCTCGAAAGATCAAGCAACCATTATTTACTTAGGTGGTGGTGGCATTCTTTCCATTATTTTTGTAATATTTGCCATTAAAGCTCGTTTATCGGCATGGAAAATAAATTGTGGCAGTCCTGATAAAGCAATTGAACATGCCATTCTCGGTTGTCAGTCGTCTATTAGCTACATCAAGTTAATAAAGTTCTCTTGTCTCATTATTGGGCCCTTTGCCAATTGGTATGTTTTTGCTGTCACCGAGCAATTAGAAAAATCGCCCATTGTTGGTCTAGCTATTTTGAATATATTTCTGGTGAGTATTTGGCTTGTCAGTCAGTCTTTTTATATAAAAAGGCAAGAAGAGTTAAAACAACTAAATGATATTTTAATAAAATAAATATTGGTTATTTCTTAATAAGATAGATTATATTTTGTTTTTCTGCTTTATTTCTGTTTTAAATTTCTTGTTATTGCTTTTTTTCTTCGTTATATTCTATTTACTGTTAACGTTGATCAAAGCTGTAAAAGTTTTTATCGATAATAACAGCAACACTCTTGGCATATTAGATTACTAAATGAGCTAAAGCTTGTACCTTTATCCGTGTACAACTGAGCTGATTTCAGGCAATATACGCCGCATAAATTTTGCTATCCATTAGACAATTGTCTGTAACAGCTAAGGCTGAATAATTGAGGAAAAACCATGTTTACACGTGATATGAATATTGCTGATTTTGACCCGGAACTTTATCAAGCGATGAGCAATGAGAAAGTTCGCCAAGAAGAGCACATCGAACTTATTGCTTCAGAAAATTACTGTAGCCCGCGTGTTCTTGAAGCACAAGGTTCTCAATTAACTAATAAATATGCTGAAGGTTACCCAGGCAAACGTTACTACGGTGGTTGTGAATTCGTAGATATCGCTGAGCAATTAGCCATAGACCGTGCAAAAGAATTATTTGGCGCAACTTACGCGAACGTGCAACCTCATGCTGGTTCTCAAGCTAATGCTGCAGTTTTTCAAGCGCTTGTTACTCCAGGTGGTAAAGTGTTAGGAATGAGTTTAGCTCACGGTGGTCATTTAACGCATGGTTCTCATGTTAGTTTTTCTGGCAAGTCTTACGAAGCATTTCAATACGGTCTTCACCCAGAAACAGGTGACATAGATTACGAAGAAATGGAACGTTTAGCACAAGAACATAAACCAGAAATGATCATTGGTGGTTTTTCTGCTTTCTCTGGTGTTGTTGATTGGGCACGTATGCGTAAAATCGCAGACGGTGTTGGCGCATACTTTTTCGTTGATATGGCTCATGTTGCTGGTTTAATTGCCGCCGGTTTATATCCAAACCCAGTGCCACATGCGCATGTTGTTACTACAACTACTCATAAAACATTAGCCGGTCCTCGTGGCGGTTTAATTATTTCGGGTTGTGATGATGAAGCTATCTATAAAAAATTAAACTCTGCTGTTTTCCCAGGTGGCCAAGGTGGCCCATTAATGCACATTATTGCAGCTAAAGCGGTTGCATTTAAAGAAGCATTAGAACCTGAGTTTAAAGTTTATCAACAGAATGTTTTAGACAATGCTAAAGCTATGGTTGCTGTTCTTCAGGAACGCGGTTACAAAGTTGTTTCTAACGGCACTGAAAACCACTTATTGTTACTTGACTTAATTGATAAAGATATTACAGGTAAAGATGCTGATGCTGCATTAGGCCGTGCCCATATTACGGTAAATAAAAACTCAGTACCTAACGACCCACGTTCTCCGTTTGTAACTTCTGGTTTACGTTTAGGTACTCCGGCTATTACGCGTCGTGGTTTTGGCGTTGTTGAAACTCAAGCATTAACGGGTTGGATTTGTGATATTTTAGACGATATCAACAATGAACAGACAGTTACTGATGTTAAAGCCAGTGTTAAAGAACTTTGTTCACGCTTCCCTGTATACGCGTAAATTAAGCTAACGACTTTAGTGTCTTAAGCGATATAGCTGTGGCGCTTAAAGTCTAATGGGAAAAGCTATAAATAAGTTAATGTAACAATAGCTTAATTAGACTAAAATGGCCGCATTAGCGGCCATTATTGTTTCTGTCAATTAAACAGAGCTATGTGTCGAAAGTACCGAGTCCATTAAGATAAAAATATACTTATTGGGATTGGTATAACCTTTTTTGGAGCTTTCCATGTATTGTCCTTTTTGTAGAGCCTTAGATACCAAAGTCATTGACTCTCGTTTGGTCTCTGACGGTCATCAAGTTCGCCGTCGCCGCGAATGTCTAGCCTGTCATGAGCGCTACACTACCTTTGAAACTGCTGAGTTAGTTATGCCACGTATTATTAAAAATGATGGTTCACGTGAGCCTTTCAATGAAGATAAAATGCGTAATGGTTTAGTGCGAGCACTCGAAAAACGTCCGGTGAGTGTCGAGCAAGTCGAACTATCGATTAATAAAGTCAAATCAAAGCTACGTGCCACGGGTGAGCGAGAAGTATCGAGTGAGTTGCTTGGTAATATCATCATGGAACAATTAAAAGAATTAGATAAAGTCGCTTATGTGCGTTTTGCCTCGGTTTATCGCTCTTTTGAAGATATTCGCGAATTTAGTGAAGAAATTGCGCGCTTAGGTAATGAAAAATAGATGAAAGAATTTTCAGCCGAAGATTACCGTTTTATGCAACGGGCTATAATGCTTGCCAAACAAGGACATTTTACCACCTCGCCTAATCCGCGCGTTGGTTGTGTTTTGGTAAAAGATGGTGAAATTGTCGGAGAAGGTTTTCATCAAAAAGCGGGTGAAGGTCATGCTGAAGTTAACGCGTTAGCAATGGCGGGTAAAAATGCGCAAGGTGCAACCGCATATGTAACACTTGAGCCGTGTAGTCATTATGGGTTAACGCCGCCCTGTGCTAAAGGACTTATTCTTGCCGGTATTAAACATGTCATAGCGGCGATGGTTGATCCAAATCCTAAAGTTGCTGGTAATGGTTTAAAAATGCTAGCCCAAGCGGAAATATCTTCGCAACACGGTTTGTTAAGACAAGCGGCTGAAGATTTAAATGTTGGTTTTATCAAACAAATGACCACAGGTTTGCCCTACGTCCGTTGTAAATTAGCGGCGAGTTTAGATGGAAAAACCGCGATGAAAAATGGTGAAAGTAAATGGATTACTTCGCCTCAAGCTCGACAAGATGTTCAGCGTTTACGCGCACAAAGTTGTGCGATTATCAGTGGTGCTGACAGTATATTAACCGATAATGCAAAAATGACGGTACGTTGGTCTGAGCTAGGGGAATTAAAATATAGTTATCAAGAGGAAGACGTTAGGCAACCGATAAGAGTGATTATAGATACAAAAAATCGCTTAACGCCTAACTTAGCTTTATTTAATGAGCACAGCCCAATAATTTTAATTCGTCGTACCATTGAAAACATTCATCAATGGCCTCATTTTGTAAAGCAGGTGGTTTTACCTGTAGTCAATACATTAGCTAATGAACAACAGATTGACTTACATGCATTACTTCAATATTTAGCTAAGCTAAATTTAAATGATGTACTCATTGAGTCAGGTGCTCGATTAGCGGGTGCTTTTATTGAACAAAATTTAGTCGATGAATTGATTTTATATCAAGCCCCTAAATTGATGGGTGCAGACAGTAAAAGCTTAGTGAATATGACAAGCATTGAAAGCTTGAGCCAAGCAAAAGAACTAAATATAATTGATTTACGTATGATCGGCAAAGATATCCGTATTATTGCTAAACTTTTACCGTAAAATTTTAGTATGGTGTTGAGTTTTACTTGACCTAAAAATGACTTAAAGAGTGATTATGTTCACAGGAATAATTGAAGCAGTTGGTAGCATTCAAGCGATAAACATTACTGGACAGGGTGCAAGAATTGTTATTTCCACCGGTTTATTAGATATGAGTGATGTTAAATTAGGTGATTCAATAGCCACCAATGGCATTTGTTTAACCGTTGTCGCTTTTGACTCATCAACTTATAGTGCCGATGTTTCTAATGAAACCTTACAGCGTACTGGCTTTGTTGATTATCAAACAGGGCAGGCTGTTAATTTAGAAAAAGCCATGTTACCCACCACTCGTTTTGGCGGACATATGGTGTCTGGCCATGTCGACGCTGTGGTTGTAATAACCTCGATTGAACATAATGGTAATAGCCTAGAATACTGGCTTGAAATGCCAAGTGATTTAGCGCCATACATTGCCGAAAAAGGCTCTATCACAATTGACGGCACGAGCTTAACAGTTAACAGTGTCACCGATGATAAATTTCGTCTAACGATCGTTCCTCACACTAACGCGCAAACCATTATTGCTCAATATAAAGCGGGCACTAAAGTCAATTTAGAAGTTGACTTAATCGCCCGTTATATCGAAAGGCTATTAACAAAAAAAGCCGCTAGCACGGCCGAGCACCATAGTTCTGGTGTGACTCATGAACTATTAGCACGTAACGGTTTTATGAAGTAAACAAACAAGGTGGCGTCTGTATATCAAGCGCACTATTGTATTCCTCAAAATTATGAAAAAAAATTAAATAAAAGAGATGATCATGAATTTAAATACCCCACAAGAAATTATTGACGATATTGCTCAAGGTAAAATGGTCATTTTGATGGACGATGAAGACAGAGAAAATGAAGGTGACTTCATTATGGCTGCTGAAAAAGTAACCCCCGAAGCCATTAATTTTATGGCGACTCACGGTCGTGGTTTAATTTGTATGCCGATGACGGTTGAAAAATGCCAGCAGCTCAAGTTACCTTTGATGGTTGAAAAAAATGACGCTCAATTTAGCACTAATTTTACGGTGTCAATTGAGGCCGCTCAAGGAGTAACTACCGGGATTTCTGCTGGCGATCGTGCAACGACTGTATTAGCTGCTGTTGCCAAAGATGCTAATCATTTAAGTATTGTTCAGCCGGGGCATATTTTTCCATTAATAGCCAAAGATGGAGGTGTATTAAATCGCGCAGGCCATACGGAAGCTGGAACCGATTTAGCGCGTTTAGCGGGTTTAGAGCCTGCCGCCGTTATTGTTGAAATACTCAATGAAGACGGTACTATGGCGCGCCGCCCAGACTTAGAAATTATTGCTGAAAAGCATGATTTAAAGATGGGCACCATTGCCGACTTAATTGAATATAGAAATGCTAATGAGACCACTATTGAACGTGTCTCTCAATGTAAGTTACCAACAGCCTTTGGAGAATTCGATTTAACAGTATTTAAAGACACCATTGATGGACAGGCGCACTTTGCCCTAACTAAAGGTGAGATTAAAGCTGACGAACCAACACTAGTTCGTGTTCATCTAGAAAATACCTTTAGAGATTTATTATTTAGCCAACGTGAGAGTGTTGCTCAATGGCCAATGGCTAATGCTTTAGAAAAAATTGCCAAAGAAGGCGGTGTTTTAGTACTTTTAGGTAAGCATGAATCTACTGCGGAGTTAATTTCTCAAGTTGAAAAGTATGCAAAAATTGATGCGGGTGAAGTTGTTAATGAAATAAAGCGTCATGTTGGCTCTCGTAACGTTGGCGTAGGCTCACAAATCCTTTCTAACTTAGGTGTTAGTAAGATGCGCTTGTTAAGTTCACAAACTAAGTATCATTCGTTATCAGGATTTGGTCTTGAAGTTGTTGAATATATAGCGGAATAATTAACGTTAGTCCGAGTTTGTTCATCTATAGAAATATTTTTATAGATGAACATTTAAGCTTGTGATTGCGTTAAAATTGATAGCGATAACTCACTGATATTTCTCTGCCTTTTCCTGGTACTTCACCGTTAAATACTCTTGGGTCGAAGACAACATAATCTTTATCCAGTAAATTTTGCGCAATGAATGAAAGTTGCTGTTTTTTATCAAGCTCATAAGTGACTTTACCTGAAATTAAAAAATACTGTTTTTGTATAAAACGGACATCATTAATTGGAGGTAGTGTTACTTCATCTCGCCAAATACCATTAACATTGAATTTCCATTGTCCTGACTTATAGCTTAAATTGGCGCTACCAAAGTGTTTAAAACTCTCGTTAATGGGGTCATCAAAGAGATGGGTGTAATTGACTGAAAAACGTAATTTTGGCGTTAATTCAACACTGGCACTGCTTTCTAAACCACTAATTTCCATATCAACATGGTTAACAAAAGTAAATTGTGCGTCGCCATCGTCAGGAAGCTTATTTATAAAGTCTCGTAAATCATTATGAAAAAAGACCAGTTCACTGGAAAAATCATTATGTTGATATATCCAAACGAGCTCTGTTGTTTTGACAAACTCTGAGGATAAATTAGGGTTGCCGTTAGTCACACTGTCATTTGAATAAAGTTCGTTGTTTACCGGAGTACGAAATGACTCACCATATTGCAGTTTTAAGCTATGGTTTTTATTGGCTTGCCAAACGGCTGCGGCACGCGGTGACAGTTTATGATCAATATCTATCACATTGTCATACCTAGCCCCTAAAAATAAACTAATATTATTGGCGACTTGCCACTTGAGTTGACTGTAAATTCCATGCATTGCTTGGGCTTGGTTTAACGCTTTTGTTTCAGGCATCACAGCGATAGCGACAATTTTGTCGAGATAATTTTCATCACTAACGATAATCCGCTCTTGCTGATAATCATAGTAAGTGACGGCGTTACCCGATTGAAATTGATTAGCGCGGCGATATTCAACCCCAGAATTGAGATGAATACGTGGATTAACTATCCAACTGTGATCTAGGTTTACATCGCTTGATTGAGTGCGCCAAAAGGGCCCCACCAAAAAATCATTTTCGATAAGGCCAGACTCTTTTGCTAAGGCCATCCCAGCAGACTTGATTTCAAAGAGGCTATAAGACGCCTTAATCTCTAGCTGATGCTTGTCATTGTGCCATATCTTACTTTTACCCGATATTGAAAAGCTTTCACTGGTGTGGATATTATCGACAGAATAGCCACCAAGATTAATAAATTCATCGAGTTCATTTTCGCTGTAGCGGATGTTAAGTTTATTATTTTTATAGTGTGCACCGAGTTCTAAATAGGTATTACTATAGGGGTCTTTAACTTGGCGATTCAATGGTGAGGTATATTGATGGCCATTAGACTTCTCAATCGAAATATTACTGTGTAAACGTAAGTTTTTAGAGAGCGACTTTTGCCAGCTAGAGGAAAGTTGCTTATAACCTTTTTCACCTATACTTACTTTAAGCTGCTTAACTGATTGTTGAGTAATTATATTTAACACACCTAAAAAAGCATTGCTGCCATAAAGCGCTGAGCCAGGACCTCGAATAACTTCAATACGTTCAATAATATCAATGGGAATATGGGGGGTATAAACGGAAGCTTTACCAAAGGAAACTTCATTAAGTCGTTCGCCATTGAGCATAACAAGAATATAACCATTGTCTAAATAAACGCCACGTGCATGTTCTTTCGGGACTGCTCCCACCCAATCACCACGAGTCATTTGAAAGCCAGGAACAAAATTCATCACATCATAGGCATTTTTCACCCCTAATGATTCAATATCAGTGCGTTCAAAGACCGTGATTGTTGAAGGTACTGTTAGAACAGTTTCTTCAGTTTTTGTCGCTAAACTAATACGTACTTGCATTAGTTCTTTTATGCTGAGATCAAAGATGTCTTTTTCAACGACAGCAGCAAAACTACTATTAAGGGTAACAATGAAAAGACAGCTAATAATCCAAACGAAAATTTTCATATAAATTAAAAAATTAATAGTTTTGTCATTAAATTAGTTGGTTCTCCCGTGCAATGCAAGCGAAAAGCGACATCACTTCAGCCACCGGCTAACTTTAGAAGTGAAAGTCGAGATTAAAGGCTAAATTTAGCTGTATTTTCAAAGTAAGCTAAAAGTTATATGGCTTTAGCCACTGGCTAGTTTTAGAAGCGATAGTAGAGATTAAAGCCTAAATTTAGTAACATTGCCTGTTCTATTTTAAGACTATCAATCGCAAAGGTAACTGAAAGCCAGTCATTTTTATATTGGATTTCTGGGGCGTTATTTTCAATATCAAATGAAATCCGTGTTGATGAATTTTCGTGTGCGATATCGAATCCTAAATAATAAAAATTTTGCTCGCCCTGTCTTTTATAACGCGCTAGATAACTTATTTGCTCGCTGTGATGATAAAAACCGATAAAGCTTAATTGTTTAGGTAACTTAAACTGATGTTTGCTGGTTGTTTCTTTACCACGATAAACAGGTAAGTAGGCGACCCCGCCAACACTATTAATAAAAGTACCATCGGTATCTATGTTGCCCGCACTAAAGCCAGATTCGTCAACGGTAAAATGGTTATAGATATCTTTTAAGTCAGCGTTAATAGATAAGTATTGGCTTAGCTGCCAACGTAAATGAATATCAATCGTTATACCTGTGCCATCGGCATCCCAATCATTACTGTTGCGGCGCTTTAAAAAATTATTGGCAGTATAAAACTCATCTAATTGTGCAATGGCAGATATATTGCCATTAAGATCACTAGCAAGGGTACCCGTTAAGTTAGACTCCCTCGTGACATTTAAGTCCCAATAACCGAGACGTATTTCACTACTAAAGTTTTCAAATTCATATTTATAGCCGATACGTAAACCATTACTACGCTGATGGAATAACTTTAATGCGATATGATATTCTTCTTGTGTGTCGAGTGCTAAATCGTTTTTGTCTAAATAGAATACTTTTGCTGTATCGGGATTTGAATAAACAAAATAATCATAGCGTTGTGCAACACTCAATGACAAGTGCTGCCAATAACTGCTCATACCCACTTCATTTTGTGTAAAACCGTCACTGGCATTTTTTTTTGGTGATTGTCGCCAGTTGTCAGTAATCAGTTGCTTAACGGGTAAAATATTACTAAATGATTGGCTTGTGGTAAATACTTCAATTTTTGTTGAAGCTTGAGAAAAAGTGGATAAAAATATCAATAGTAATAAAAATAAATAATTAACGTTCATTAACTTCCTTAAGTTCTAGCCGTGTTTTCCATGATATTTATTGTAGTTAAACACAGTTTAAGTTTAATAAAACAACTTAACTTATAAGTAAAAAAATACCAGTCACACACATGACTGGTATTTTATCTCTACTCTTTGTTTAGCTAATGATGGAGGTTATAATGTTTCGGTTGTTTCATCGGTAAATACAAACCAAATAACACCATCACGATCTTCTATATCAGCAACTTTAGTTGCTGAAGAACCTACTACAATACTACCAATAACATCGGATGTTGAATCTTCCACATCATTCATTATGAGTAATACACCTTCGCTGTTATTTACACTAAAAGAGCCTTCTTCATCAGTTTTCATATGGGCAACAAACTTACGCATATTCTCATCGCCAGGCAATTTGTAACTCATTTCAAGATCGAACTTACCGTCATCAAAAGCGGTACGTTGACCTGATAGCATTAAGTTTACTTGGTAATCACCTAAAGTTGCTTCTAATGAGAGCGCAGCACTTAAATCTAAGAAAACATCTTCGTTTTCTAATGATTCATCACTATCTGGATGCGTGTTAACACCAGAAAAGGTTGTACTACCTATAACTATTGAAGCAATATCTTCGGTTGATAGTTCTGCTTCCACTGAACCTACACCGTCGATATATGTTGTTAAGTAAGATCCTCTTCCATTCACTATAAACTGCTTATAAGCTTCTAAAGCATTTGTTGTTGAAAAAGGATTAAAAGGTATCTGCCAATGAAGTTCAGCACTCTCCCAAGTATCAAATGCATAAAAAGGATTCTCTATTAAAGCGATACCATCTTCATCAACTAATACGCCTTCTTCATTGATGTAATCGCTATATGTGTATGATTGAGTAAAGTAATCAGCTAAACCATCATTATTTTCATCAATAGGAGTGATTCGAACTAATAGATAAAACTCATCGTCTATACCAAAAGAAGCGTGTCGGTTTATTAAGAGCTCTTCTACATCTAAATCAACATCATTTGTTGAAAAAGTTCTTATATCTGTAACCTCGTCTCCGATATTACTTGTTACATGGCGAGTAAAGGTAAAGTTAGCCGTGTTCGTATAATCAACACCATAGACTCGAGTATAAGTATCGTCTTTTACAGTAACTGTGTTGCTGTCATCACTCACCGTTATTGTAAATACATCTTCAATTGGCAAACTCGAAGTAATATTTGCAGCAATTACTGTGACCCCCCCTTCAGCGATTGCAGAATAATCATTATCGCTAAAGAAAACTGATGCACGAGCACCTGTCGTTAAGTTAGTTTCAAGTTCATTACGTTCAAATGCTTTAATCTCAAATATAAATGCATCTGCTGCATTCGCTATTGAAGCGGGATACATTCTATGTGCTTCCATCAACTCTTCAAATGTATCATAGCTACTTGAGCCCCATTCAGGTGTTACTAAATCATGAACTTCACCCTCATTATTAACTAAAGCGTAATCGTCATTGATTATAGAACCCGAATAGCCTTTCCAAGTGTAACTATCAGCAACGCCATCACCATTATCATCATTTGGAGTAACTGTTTCGAAGAAAGCCCATTCGTCTAAATTGGTTGCAGTATCAAAGCCAGACATTGTGCCATATGTTCGAGGAATTCGTGTTGTAGTGTTGACTCGATGTGGTGTTTCAGTAGATTGATCTGGATTCCAAATTGTTTCTTCGCTACTCCAAGCACCTTGTGTGTCATGAGAGGTAAAAACAAAAGTATAATCGACAGGTTGAGACATTAACTCTGAAGATATTGCATTCAGAGTGTTTTTATCATCAGATACGGTAATTGTATACATATCGGCAACCGGAGCGCCAATGTATTTAAATTCAGGAGCTTCGTAATTTTCTAAGTTTTTAATGTTAACAGTTAAAGTTGCTCTAATTAAGTTACCTTCTAACGAGCTAAACCCACCACTTAAGGTTAGCATTTCTGGAAGAATATTAGTTTCGGTACTCTTTAAGTATCGATCAACTTCACGCACAGGGTTACCATTTTCATCCCTAATAATTATGTAATTTTCATCTCTTGCATATTGTTCAACTGCATCTAAAACATGTGATTTAACCGGCTTTAGCTTAGTTTTAATCATGCCAGTAAAAGCGACGGGGTCTATTACTGTATCACTTGCTTTTTGTTCTAAGATAACTTCAAGCGATAACTCACCAGAGGTTATTTCTCCTGCGTAGGTATCATCTTCAAGTAAGGTTCGAGTGATCGCACTATCAAGGTTAACTTTTGCGAAGCTACCTTGAGTTAACGATAGCATGGCACCCGCTGATTCAATTGAACCATCAAGGTTTAAAACAATGCTCAAGCCGTCTTCAGCAAAAACAGCAGAAGCATTTAAGCTGATTTTTTCACTACCTGAAGTGGCACTGATTTTAAATAATATGCCGCCATTAGCCGTTTCTTCATCAAGCGTTATAGAGCCTACCGCACCATCAATACTCAAAAATGGGCCTATTGGGAAGGTTCCCTCCGTAATGGTGCCTGCTTCATACCTTATGCCCATTTCTGATAAGGCGTCGGTAACGTCTGCTAGTAATAAAAAGCTCGCTGCTTCAGCCTCAATCATTAAACCAGCACTATCAATGAGCTCGATGTACTTGTCGCCTTCGGTAGTTACACCGGTATTGGCTTCTTTACCCACTTCAAATAGATGACTAAAGAGACGCACATCAGCAACCATAGCTTTTGCTTTAGCAATAGCATCACCTGTTGTTGGTACTTCCGTTTCAGGTTCACTGCGGCCATCTTCATCTTCATTGGCCTCTTCATATTCTGATTGATTTTCTAAGGTGATTTCTTGTTGGTCAAGCTCGCCCAGTATTTCACTGTTATCTTGGCTTGATAATATTGGATCTGCAGCTATCGCTTGAGCTGCAGCAGCTGCGACATCGCCAGCACTATCAAGAACTTCAACTAAAGACAGTTCAAAACCTTCATCGTTATCATCTTGATGTACCAGTAATGCGCCATTGTGTTCGACTATATCTTCAATAACATCGGCTAATCTATTTGATAGAACACCCGTAGCATTTTCTTGGCCGGCAAACAAAACAGACATAATGCCAGCATTGATCAAGCCGTAGCGTAACTCATTAACATTATCTTCACCTGCAACACTGGCTGCATTTTCGACAGCCGTTGGCTCAAGTGCCGTTAAACTGCCCATAATATTAAAAGCATTGGCAATAATAGAAGAGTGCGCTTGTATTGTTGTTTCACTAACTCCGCTTTCATCGGCTTCTATAAGTGCTGCGGCTAAATGGGTGAGAGCTGAAATATTTACATTTGCGGTCCCTGCATTATCACTCCCTACGGTTGAAATCGCTGATAAGACTAAGGTTGGATCAACAGTGGCTAGTGCTATTGGGGCGCCGTGGGCTAATTCACCACAACCTGCAGGAGCATCACATATCATCGTGGTGTTTTCACCTACAGATAATTCTACTTTGATAGCGCCGTCGTAATCTAAAAGGGTAATGGTATAGCTACCATCATCTTCAGTAATAATTGAAGATGCAGCTAACTCGTCATCTTCAAGTTTAACCGCTTTTCCGTCAACGTATTTATAAACAGTAACCACAGCGTTTGCTATTGTGCCTTTTATCGCTTTACCTTTGACAACGGTTTGTATGAGGACTGGAGCAGGTGGTGGTGCTATTGTAGGGGGTTTAGTACTAGAGCTACTGGAGCCACCACAAGCGGTGAGGGCTGAAATTAGCGCAAGAGAAATAATATTTTGAGTGAATTTCATTAAATAATCCTTATTCATATATGAGAAATATATCACGTATATTATTTAAGCAGATAAAGACAAGTTTTTAAAGAAAAAATAATAATTAGTCGTAACAATCTAAGAATAATTAGAAGGAAAGAGAAGGGGGGATAAAGATTAAGTCACTAATAATTAACTATTATTAGTGACTTTTGGTGGACGTTTTAACAATATTTAGCGTTCAATAAAATGGGTTATTTTATCAATAATACCTTTACTATCTAAACCAAGTTCTTGATGAATCTCTTGTTGGGTACCATGCTTGATAAAGGTATCAGGTAAGCCAATATTTAATATTTTAATCGCAACACCTTGGCTTAGTATATATTCATTGACTGCTGAACCTGCGCCACCCGCAATTGCATTATCTTCAACGGTCACAATAATACTATGGCTTTTTACAATGTGGTCGATAAGTGTTACATCAAGCGGTTTTATAAAACGCATATCAATGAGCGTAGTATTTAATTGTTGAGCCGCTACTTTGGCTTCATCAAAAGTACTACCAAAGTTTAAAATGGCAACCTTCGGCTCAGCACTCTCAGTGGTTGTTTCTAAAATAGTTTTTGCTTTACCTATTTCAATTGTCTCGCTGATGTCAGGTAAAGGCGCACCATTGCCTGACCCTCTTGGATAACGAACAGCCGCAGGACCATCATGCTTAAAACCCGTGCTAAGCATCAATTGACATTCTCGTTCATCCGATGGCGCCATAATAACAATATTTGGAACACAACGCATAAAGCTTAAATCAAATGAGCCTTGATGAGTTGGCCCGTCTGCGCCAACAATGCCGGCTCGGTCAATCGCGAACAAAACGGGTAAGTTTTGGATCGCCACATCATGAATGAATTGATCGTAACCACGCTGTAAAAAGCTTGAATAAATAGCGACTACCGGTTTTTTACCGCCAATAGCGAGACCCGCAGCAAAAGTTACCGCGTGTTGTTCTGCAATCGCGACATCAAAGTACTGCTTAGGAAAGCGCTGACTAAATTCAACCATGCCAGAGCCTTCACCCATGGCAGGTGTAATGGCTATTAGTGAATCATTATTTTCTGCTGTTCTGCAGAGCCAATCGCCAAATATTTTTGAATAAGTGGGTAAACATGGCTTACTCTTTGGCAAACTCGTTTGTGCGGGATCAAATTTAGGGACAGCATGATATTTTATCGGGTCTTGCTCTGCTGCGTGATAACCTTTGCCTTTTTTCGTGGCAATATGAAGGATTTGAGGCCCTTTTAAGTTACGCATATTAGTAATGGTATCAACCAAACCATTGACATCATGACCGTCGATAGGGCCAATGTAATTAAAGCCTAACTCTTCAAAAAAGGTACTGGGTACAACCATGCCTTTTAAATGTTCTTCTGCACGACTTGCTAATTCTTTAATAGGTGGAATACCCTTTAGTATGCGCTTACCACCCTCGCGTATTCCTGTATATATACTGCCAGATAACAATCGAGCAAAGTGATTATTCAATGCACCAACATTTTCTGAAATTGACATTTCATTGTCATTTAAAATAACCAGCATATCGCTTTTAATATCACCAGCATGATTTAACGCTTCAAAAGCCATACCTGCTGTCATTGCGCCGTCACCAATAACAGCAACAACTTTACGATTTTTTGCTTCTTGTTCTGCAGCAACAGCCATACCTAGTGCCGCAGAGATAGACGTGCTTGAATGGCCAACACTTAATACATCATATTCACTTTCTTCACGCCACGGAAAAGGGTGCAAACCATCTTTTTGACGAATAGTATGCAGTTGATCGCGCCGACCCGTTAAAATTTTATGTGGATAAGCTTGATGGCCAACATCCCATATAAGGTGATCAAAAGGCGTTTTATAAACATAATGTAATGCGACCGTTAATTCTATTGTGCCTAAACCAGAAGCAAAATGGCCACTACTTTTACTTACAGAACTTAATAAGTAACTACGCAGTTCTGTACTGGCCTGAATTAGCTGGCTTTTATTTAACATGCGCAGATCGTCAGGAGAATTTATATTGGCCAATAAAGGGTAGTCGGCAAGATTTATAGTCATATTTATTTTGTTTATTCTTTAAATTGCAAGAGCAAGATCAATGAGCGCGTTTGATAATAAACGTCGCAAATTGAGCTAAGTTATCTGTATTGTAGGGTAAAGTTGCTAAAGCTTGAAGTGCTTGTTGATATAAGTTGTCAGCTTTTTGCTGAGCGCCCTGTAAACCTAATAGCGCAGGGTAGGTACTTTTATTAGAGGAAACGTCTGAACCTGCTGGTTTTCCTAGTTCTTCTTCACTAGAAATAATATCAATTATATCATCGCGCACTTGATAGGCTAAACCAATATGATCAGCATAAATGGCGAGTTGGTGCTTTTCATCGGCAGAAATATCGTTACTTAACTCTGTAACCATGGTCACAGAAGCTTTTAACAACGCACCTGTTTTTAGTGAATGTAGTTTTTCTAGTTCAGCTAAAGTGATCACTTTATCGGTCGCAGAAATATCAAGTGCTTGTCCACCGCACATGCCTTGGTAACCTGAAGCATTGACTAATTGACGGATTAAGCTAATACGTTTTGATTCAACCGCGGCGCTAAAGTTATGATTAACTAAAATATCAAAGGCAAGTGTCTGTAAACTATCACCTGCTAAAATAGCGGTCGCTTCATCAAACGCTTTATGACAAGTTGGTTGCCCACGACGTAAATCATCATCATCCATCGAAGGTAAGTCATCATGAATTAATGAAAAAGCATGGATACATTCTAATGCTGCCGCAATACCGTCAACGTCAGATAATTCAAGTCCCAGTGCATCACCGGTAATATAACTTAAATAAGGACGCATACGCTTACCACCAATTAATAAGCCGTATTGCATTGCTGATAGCAATTTTTGATCATTTATTTCATAAGCGGCTAATTTGTCGGCAAGGTATTCATTAATGCGCGTTTGATAAAAGTCGAGTTGGTATAATTGGGTCACTAATTACTACCCAAACTTTCTGAGTCAACTTCGTTTTCAAAATCTTCAAGTTGGGCTTTACCATTTTTAGTCAGTAAAATTTGAATTTTTTGTTCAGCATTTTTTAACTTTTCTTGACTGGCTTGGCTGAGATTTAAGCCGCGCTCAAAAAGGGTCATTGAATCTTCTAAACTCAATGCTCCTTGTTCTAAATTCTGAACAATAGTTTCAAGTTCTAAGAGTGATTCTTCAAAGCTTAAGTTTTCTATTTTTTTCTTAGCCATCATCGAGAGTTCAGTGATTAAATATCTAGGCGCAAATTTATACCAAACGCCTTAATTAATCAATAAACTTCAAATGCTTTTGCCCCTTAATGACTATCATATACTTTCTATTGTCGGTCATTCTATGACTATATTGGCGCTTATATTTATCGTTAAAGCGCTGCGGTTAACGATAACTAGATAAATATAAATTGGGTAAGCTTAAATATGGCGAATTTAGTTGGCAGTATTAACTGTCTCTGGACTATACGTTGTTAAAGATATTGAACAATTATTTTGTTCAGCAAAGTTAACCTTAAAAATAGCGACTAATTACTTAAGTTATTGACAATATGAGCGATAATAAACTTATAGAGCCGTAAGCCATTCATATGCAGTTTTAACTGCGCGCTTTGGATGGTTATGGTTAAATCACGAGTGTGGATAAGAATATAAGTATTCGCGTATCGTAATACCTTAATGTATTATCAAATAATACGACTATCCGTATCATTTTTTTGTGGAGACTTTTTTGTGGATATAGCAACAATATTAGGTGTAGTAGGCGCAATAGGTTTACTCATTATGGCAATGATGTTGTCTGGTGATATCGGCATGTTTATTGACGTTCAGTCAGTTATTATTGTTTTTGGTGGTTCAATATTTGTTGTTTTATCTAACTATAATCTTGGTCAGTTTTTTGGAATTGGGAAAATTATAGGTAAGGCTTTTATGTTTAAAATTGAACAGCCTGACGACCTTATTGAAAAATCAGTTGAAATGGCTGATGCCGCTCGTAAAGGGGGGTTTTTGGCTTTAGAAGAAGCAGAGATAACTAACGGCTTTATGCAAAAAGGGGTCGATATGTTGGTCGATGGCCACGATGCAGATGTAGTACGTGGCACACTAAAAAAAGATATTGAGCTTACTGCTGAACGCCATGAAACAGGCGTAGGTATGATGATGGCACTTGCTGATGTGGCACCCGCGATGGGCATGATTGGCACCTTAATTGGTTTGGTTGCGATGTTATCAAACATGGATGACCCCAAATCTATTGGTCCAGCTATGGCGGTTGCACTACTAACAACCCTATATGGAGCATTCCTCGCTAACGTTATTGCCATTCCTATAGCGTCAAAACTCAGGCTTCGCCTTGCTGAAGAAAAAATGAACCAGGAGCTTATTCTTGACGCTATTCTGGGTATTCAAGACGGACAAAATCCACGTGTCATCGAAGGGTTACTTAAAAACTATCTTGCTGAAGGTAAACGTGCTGTAAATACCACAGAAGAAGAGTAACGGGAGTAATTTATGGCTGAAAAATGTAAATGTCCACCTCCGGGGCTTCCCGCTTGGATGGGTACTTTTGCTGACTTAATGTCACTATTGATGTGCTTTTTCGTTTTGCTGTTATCTTTTTCTGAAATGGATGTTTTAAAGTTTAAACAAATTGCAGGTTCGATGAAGTTTGCGTTTGGTGTACAAAATAAGATTGAAGTAAAAGATATTCCTAAAGGCACCAGTATTATTGCGCAAGAATTTCGCCCAGGTAAACCTGAGCCAACACCTATAGAAGTTATTCAACAGCAAACCATGGAAATGACCCAACAGATGTTAGAGTTTCAAGCAGGTGATGAAACGTCTGCTGGTGGTCGACAAGAACAACGAGGTACAGAACGTGGTGGACAATCACAAAGTACTGCAGATGAAATGTCAGCCCAGGCAATGCAAAAGGCTCAAGACGAATTAGAGCAGGCTTCGCAAGAGCAAGTAAATGAATTAGTTAAAAAAATTGCTGATCAATTAGAACAACAAATTCAAGATGGTGCCATAGAGCTTGAATCTCTCGGACAACAAGTGATTATTCGTATTCGTGAAAATGGTTCTTTTCCTTCGGGTTCTGCTTTTTTACAACCACAGTTTCGCCCTATTATTAGAGAAATAGGTGAGCTACTCAACACGGTTCCGGGTGAAATTATGGTTTCTGCACACACAGATGATCGCGGTATTAGTTCAGAGTTATTTTCTTCAAATTGGGATTTATCAAGTAAACGAGCTGTCGCTATTGCTCATGAATTAATTAAAGTCCCTGAGTTTGACCAGTCACGTTTACTGGTTGTTGGTCATGCCGATACAAGACCGGTAGTGCCTAATACTAACGCGCTAAATCGCAGAAGAAACCGTCGTGTTGAGATTTCAATTAACCAAGGTAAAGCAAAGGAAACCGAACCTGTTTCTATTATTAAATAATAAATTAAGCCGATAAATTCAACTATCGTGATGGCGTTAAGTGATAAACCCCCGTTTATTGCTTAGCGTACATTTTTCAACTTACTCTTCATTTCAACTTACTCTTTATTTCAATTTCGTGTATAATTCGCGCCATTATTTTTGTCGGCCGATTATGGCCTTTAGTCTAGTTTTATATTTAGGGTCGTTTGTTCATGAAATTCATCGTAAAACTCCAATCTGAAATTGCTGTAAAGAGTCGCCCGGTTCGTAAGCGCTTTACTAAAATTTTAGAATCCAGCATTAAAAATGTTTTACGACGTGTTGATGAGCAAATTACCACTCAGGCAAACTGGGATAATATAGAGGTTAATACTAAAAATAACTGTCCTAAAAATCGTTTGGCACTTGTTGATACCTTAAAATGCGTGCCGGGCATCGCTCATTTTCTTGAAGTTCAACAAACAACCTATACAGATGTGCATAACATTTTTGAAAAAACATTAGCAGCACACGAAAAGACAATTGAAAATAAAACGTTTTGTGTAAGAGCCAAACGAATTGGAACACACGACTTCAATTCCTTACAAGTTGAACAATATGTTGGCGGTGGTTTAAACGAGCACGTTGAATCCGCTAAAGTTAAATTGAAAAAACCTGATGTAACTATTCGATTAGAAATAAAAGATGAATACTTATTTATTGTCACAGAACGACATCAAGGACTAGGTGGTTTCCCAATAGCAAGCCAAGAAGATGTTTTATCATTAATGTCAGGTGGTTTTGATTCGGGTGTATCAAGTTTTCAAATGATCAGAAAGGGTGCTCGTACTCATTACTGTTTCTTTAACTTGGGTGGCGCTGCGCATGAAGTTGGCGTAAAACAAGTGAGTTACTACTTATGGAATAAATTTGGTGCATCACACAAAGTAAAGTTCTTTTCGGTTGATTTTGAACCGGTTGTTGCTGAAATTTTAGAAAATGTTGAAAACGGTCAAATGGGCGTTATTCTAAAACGTATGATGATGCGTGCTGCTGCGAAAATAGCGAAAAGAGCGAATATAGAATCTTTAGTTACGGGTGAAGCGTTAGGTCAAGTATCTAGCCAAACATTAACTAATTTAAATGTGATAGACCGAGTTACTGATACGTTAATTCTCCGTCCATTAGTCGCTTATGATAAACAAGATATTATTGATATCGCCCGTAAAATTGGTACTGAAGACTTTGCTAAAACTATTCCGGAATATTGTGGTGTAATATCAAAGCGCCCAACCATTAAAGCGGTATTATCTAAAATTGAAGCAGAAGAAGAAAACTTTGATTTTGATGTTTTAGACAAGGTTGTTGAAGCAACGCGTATGTACGATATACGTGATATTGGTAAAGAAAGTGAAGAAGAAATTCATGCAGTTGATACAGTAGACGATCTTCCTAGCGATTCAATCGTTATTGACATTAGAAGCCCTGATGAAGAAGACGAAAATCCTCTAGAACTTGAAAACGTCAACGTTGTTCATATTCCTTTTTATAAGCTATCTAATAAGTTTAGTGAGCTAGAGCAAGACAAAGAATATTTACTGTATTGTGATCAAGGTATAATGAGTAAGCTACAAGCACTTTACTTAATTGGTGAAGGCTATAAGAACGTTAAAGTTTACCGTCCTTAATATGACTCGGTAACTCGGGTCAATATTTATCCTCAAGTGCTTTAACAGCTAACCATAGTTGAGTATTCATCGCTGTGGTTAGTTTATGTTTCTCCCCTAAACGGTGAATGTAACCGTTGATATACTCTATTTCTGTACGACGTTTATTACGCACATCAGCGCGCATCGAAGAAGTGTTTCTATTGGTGCTTTTAGCAACATTATGGATTAACTGTCGTAATAATATTTCACTTAATATTACGCCTTCCTTCGTCGCTACAGCAACGACTTCACTGATAATATCTTCGGTCATTCTTTGGTAAGCTTTTTGATTTACTTCACCATTTTCAATGTCGTTTAGTGCTGAAATAGGGTTGATCACACAGTTAATGGCTAACTTTTTCCATTGCGCTTGTTGAATGTTTTCTTGCCAGCTAAGCTGTTTCAGGCTTTTATTAAGGTGTTCTAACAATTGCTTTTGCTTTATTGAGTCCAGCGTCCCATAAATAATACCCAGATCGCTATGGCCCATACCGGTATGTTTAACATGATAAGGGGCGACTTTTTTAGCGCCTTGCGTAAGTAACAAAGCCAATAAACATTGTGATGGTTTAAGTCGTGGGTTAATTTCTTCGAGAGTTCCTAAACCATTGTGGGTAAGAATAATAATTGCATCGTCACTGATTAAATGATCAACAGCTTTTAACGCCTCGGTGACTTGATAAGATTTTACACAAAAAATTATAACGTCAGCACTGGCTATTAATTGGTTATCAGCCATTGTAAATGGAAAGCTTTTTGCAAGACCATTCATTTCACTAAAAAGGTAATCAGATAATGTTGTTGGCGTTGACGGCCACAATGACACTAAGTTATCACCTTGTTGGTTAATTATCGCTTGAGAAAGCCGATGATAACAAAGTAAACCTATTGCACCTTGGCCAACAATAACAATATTCATCTTATCTTTTTATGCCTTTGGGCTGTTGATAAAGTAAAAAAATCCACTGAAGAACAGCAAAGAAAGATATGCCTACAACATCAGCGACAAAGTCAAAAAATTCCCCACTGCGAAAGCCTAAGTAATACTGGCTTAATTCAGTCAATGCACTATAAAAAAATAAACAAATAACCGTATTGATTAAAGGTAGTTTCATCAAACCGACTAAAATCCAAGTCAGACCAAAAAAACCAATAACATGGCCAATAGTATCTATTTGTATTTTATTAATAACGGTGGTTTTTAAATCGTCAGGGATCAAAAAAATCAGTGCTAATACCAGTAAAAAAACTAATATAATTAGTAGTTGAATGTAACGTTTCATTAAAGGGTAATTTTATGAAGTCATTAGTTTAGAATTATTCATCATAACATGTGAAAATAGCGGTTGCGATCACCTTTACCCGCTAGTGGTAATCTTGCTAAGATTGCCAACACTTAAATTATTGAATTATCGAAAGGTCAAGATCATGCCCTCAATGGATATCGTTTCCGAAATTAATTTGGAAGAAGTAAGAAATGCAACTGAAAACTGCAAGAGAGAATTAGAAACGCGTTTTGATTTTCGTGGTGTTGAAGCGAGCATTGAATGGAAAAAGCCCAATGTGGTAATAAAAGCTGAAGGTGACTTTCAAATAAAACAACTGGTAGATATGGTGCGCGTGCAGTTGGCAAAGCGTAATATCGATGCTAAAGCCCTGACCCTTTCTAATACTGAGCATACAGGTAGAACCTTCACTCAAAATCTTTCATTTAAAGAAGGTATTGAGCAGCCTATCGCTAAAAAAGTCATTAAGTTAATTAAAGACAGTAAGTTAAAAGTACAAGCGGGCATTCAAGGCGATCAAGTACGAGTGACCGGTAAAAAACGTGATGATTTACAAGCGGTCATGCAATTAATTCGTGAAGGCGATCTAGAGCAATCTTTTCAGTTTAATAACTTTCGCGACTAATACAGCGCTTTCTTAATACGTTCAGTCTTTGAAGGGTGAATATCTTAATACTAAAAAACAGCACTATCGGTGCTGTTTTTTTATACGTTTACTTTTTGTTTTACCCGGTAAGTAATCTTATCTTTACAAGTACACGATGATTTTAGTGACAAATTGCTTACCTTTAGACAATTAACGCTGTTGTTTTGATGACACATTAAGTAGATTAACCGCATTCTAATAATAATAAAGATTACGTTTAATGAGTGTTTCAAGAGGTGGGTTTAGTTCTCGGATTGGTTTTATCATGGCAGCGGCAGGTTCCGCTGTTGGTTTAGGCAATATTTGGGGATTCCCAACACAAACAGCAAGTAATGGTGGTGCTGCTTTTGTTTTAGTTTATTTAGTTTTAGCCTTTTGCTTAGCTTACCCTGCATTTATGGCCGAATTATTGATAGGCCGATACGGGCAAGCGAATGCAGTTAGCTCGTTAGAAAAAATGTCACGCAGTCTTTGGCAGAAAAAATTCGCCTTCTTTGTTGGTTTTGGAGGCATAGTTTGTGCGGCACTTATTCTTAGTTTCTATGGGATTCTAGCTGGCTGGATGATGTCTTATGCCGTTGAACCCGTTTTAACCTTTGTTGGTTTAAGTGATGCAGCGCAATGGATTATTTCACAATCTTTGTGGCGTAATTTAGGCTTTACCGCCTTATTCATGGTCTTGACCGTTTTTATTATTCGCCATGGCGTTGAAGATGGTATTGAAAAATGGTCAAAACGTTTAATGCCAATGTTGATCGGTTTATTAATACTGTTAATTATTTATGTTGTTACCTTAGATGGTGCAGCTGAGGGATTAAATGCTTATTTGAACCCTGATTTTTCCCGTGTATTTGAAGCTGATTTATTAATTAGCGCATTAGGGCAAGCCTTCTTCTCTTTGTCACTAGGCACCAGTGTGATGATTATTTATGGTTCATATATTTCTAAAAAAGAGAATTTAATTACCCTAGGTGCACAAGTCACGCTTATTGATGTGTCTATCGCATTCCTAGCCGGCTTATTAATTATTCCTGCTATGTATGTTGCTCAAGCGCAAGGCGTGGCGATATTTGCTGATGATGGCAGTTTAATCAATGGTTCAAGTCTGGTTTTTACTGTCTTACCCAGTTTATTTGAAAGCATGGGTAATGTGGGCAGTTTTGTCGCTTTTGCTTTCTTCTTATTAATGTCTATTGCCGCTTTAACATCTTCTATTTCAATGCTTGAAGGACCGGTATCTTACGTGGTTGAGCGTCATGACCTTCCAAGAGAAAAAGCGACCACCTTAATTGGTATTGGTATTTTCTTATTGAGCGTGGTTATCGTTTTAAATATTGAAACTATGCTCGATTTTGTTGCCATTGCTGCTACGCAATATGGGCAACCTATTATAGCGATGCTATGTTGTGTTTTTGTTGGCTGGATTTGGCATAGAAATGATGTGCTTATGGAGCTTAAGCAAGGTCATGATAGTGCAGAGCATAGTGTGTTTTGGAAAATTTGGCCTTGGTATACCAAGTTTGTTTGTCCAACAGCGATAGGTGTCGTGTTTATTCATTCATTAAATCTTTTTTAAAACAGTAGAGTTTAAAAATGAACATAAAAAAAGCGAGCTTAGCTCGCTTTTTTTATGTTCACAGTCTCAGTGAATTGGTTAGGATGACTATGCGTTAGTAAGTGGGATGGTGTTTTTCTTTCACCTTTGTCGTCATGCTGAATTTATTTCAGTATCAGGATGACGAAGTCTTGGCCTAGATGACGCGTTCAGTAGGGGACGTTGCTAGCTTATATTTGGCCAAGTAAGTGACCAAGGGGTCTTAATGGCCTCTAATTGTTGTTGGCAAGATTCACTTAAATATTTTTCTCCAGAAGATGGGCAAAGTACAAATTGATATTTTTCCCCATCTAAAGTGAAGCTCAGCGCGTATGCATGTAAATAACCACGTTGCTCTTGATAAGCGTCTTGCGTTGCGTAAAGTGGATCACCGAGTATTGGAGAGCCAATACTGGATAAGGCAACACGTAGTTGGTGGGTTTTACCACTTCGCGGTTTTAATAAATACAAACGCTGACCATCGCTAAGTGAATACGACAAAAACTGTGTAATCGCGGGGTTGACTTGTGTTCGTAGTAATTTCCACATGCCTCGGCGACTTTTTTCCATATCGCCTTTAATCAAACCTTGTTTTTTCTTAGGTTTTTTATCACTGATCGCCAGATAATATTTTTCAACCTTATGTTGTTCAAATAACGTTTGAAACTGTTGCGTAGTCGCTAAGTTTTTTGCAAAAATCATTAAACCTGAAGTCATTTTGTCAAGGCGATGCACCGGGAATAAATCATCAAATTTACCTTGCGCTTTTCCCTGTTTTTTAACTTGGTTGAAAAAACCTTGCTCAAGGTCGCCTTCATCATGGAAGTTAACATCGGCCGGTTTCTCTACAATAATAAAATTATTGTGTTCAAAAATTATATTAATCGATTGCACTTATGAAAGCCCTAATCCTACCAAGATATAAAGAATAATTGTGAGCACAGCACCAAATAATGCATAAGGTAATTGTGTCTTAACATGTTCGAAATGATCACAGCCACTGGCGATGGATGCAACCACGGTAGTATCAGAAATAGGAGAGGCGTGGTCGCCAAATACGCCACCACCTAACACTGCTGCGACTAAAAATTCTATCGGTAACCCACTCTGTTGAGCGATAGGTACAGCAATAGGCACCAATATAGCAAAAGTCCCCCAAGAGGTTCCTGTTGCAAAAGCCATTAACGCCGCGGCAATAAAAATAACGGGTGCCATTAAAAATAACGGCAGTTCAACATTAAATAATTCACTGACATAAATACCTGTGCCCAAACCTTTTATTGCGTCACCAAAAGCAAATGACAAGACTAAAATGGCAACAGCAGGAAACATATGTTTAATGCCTGCAGCTGAGCTGAGGGTTATTTCTTTAACACTAAGGAGTTTATTCAAGGTAATTAATAGCACTAATAAAATAAAAGCGCTGATGATTGACCAAAATACAGCAAATGAGCCTGAGCCACGGCGTATGTCGCCATCACCTGTTATCCACAATAAAATTAGGGTCAGTGCTAATAACGTTAATAAAGGCAACCACATGATATAGGCTGGCGCTATTTGTTTTACAGTATCTTGTTGCTGGTCGGTTACCAAAGACTCTGCTCTTTTCATTGGACCATAAATTTTTCCGCTGTAGGCGGTATAAAAAGCCAATGAAATAGCGATTATTGCGTAAAAATTATAACTAACAGTACCGATTAGAACACCCACTGAGTCGGCAAGTTGATAATCATCAAGTAACCCTAATACATAAGCACCCCAGCCGTTTACTAATAATAAAATGCTTACTGGCGCGCAAGTTGAGTCAATTAGGTAGGCTAGCTTTGCGCGGCTCATTTTATATTTATCAAAGAGTTTCTGACTAGCCATACCAGCAGTAAACATACTTAAATTAGTATCGGTAAAAATACTGGTACCAATAATTGTCGGCAGCATACTCGCTTGTCGAGCGTTTTTGACTAAATTTAATGAGGACAGTTTTTCGATAAAACCATTAACCGCGCCTGATTTATTCATTAGGGTTACTAACGCGCCAATTAATAAACTAAAACTAACAATATAAAGGTTACTGGTAGAAGTGAATACACCACCAATCGCCAAAAAACCATCGGTTATGCCCGTTATTATTTGCCAGTTTGTCGACATTATACTTGCTAAAATTAAACCGCAGAATAAAGCTAGTAGAGCGTTTTTTCGCCAAATGGCAATCACAATAGCAACAAGTGGAGGAAGTAATGATAAAGGACTGTCTTGCATGATTTTAACTATTTTCTTATTATTATCTTATAAGGCACTTTACCGTAAGCGCTAATGTTTAGAAACTGCTTTGTAAGAGATTCATACAAATTTGATTAGTTTTATTTTGAAAATAAAACTAGCGTATTACGGTCTAGTGCTTTTAGAAAATGAATGTTTATTTTGAGGATGTCACTTAAGATTGATTTTTAATACGATAAAGTATTGAAAAGTTAATTATTACCCTCAAATAGTCAATAGCAGCTACGCTTAATGTATTAGGGATTATTTTTGAAACTTTCTTTTGATGACTATGTAATGGCATTTAGCCAAGATGAACATTTATCTTCCTTAACAGGCATTGGGCGAGGCATAGAACGAGAAGGCTTACGCGTTTTACCTGAAGGACGTTTGTCATTAGCCCCCCACCATAAAAGCTTAGGCGCTGCGTTAACACATCCTAATATCACTACGGACTACTCAGAAACGTTATTAGAGTTTATTACACCGGTGAGTTTTGATCCCGAAACAACTATCGCGCAATTACAAGATATTCAAAAATATACCTTAAGTAAAATTGATGGCGAACTGCTGTGGCCAATGAGTATGCCATGTTTTGTTGATAATGATGATGCTATACCGCTAGCAAACTATGGTTCATCAAACGTAGGTCAAATGAAAACAGCCTATCGTCAAGGGCTAAAAAATCGCTATGGTAGTATGATGCAGGTTATTTCTGGTATTCATTTTAATTTCTCATTTTCTCAAAATTTTTGGCAAAGTATGCAAAAAATTTCAGAAAATAAGGCACCGATAAATGATTTTATATCAGAAAAATATTTTTCATTATTACGTAACTACAAACGATATTGCTGGTTGATACCTTACCTTTACGGTAGCTCGCCAACTATTTGTGGTTCATTTTTGAAAAATAAAACCACCACGCTTCCTTTCAAAAAGTCAGCGAGTGGTTATATGTACCTTGAGTACGCTACATCGTTGAGAATGAGTGATTTAGGTTACACCAATAGCGAGCAAGCATCGTTGAAAATTTGTTATAACGATTTAAGTGGTTACTTAGATGGTGTACAAAATGCGATTAATTTACCTTCAGAAAAGTTTGCTGCCTTTGGTGTAAAGGTTAACGGAAAATATCAGCAACTTAACAGTAATATTTTACAGATTGAGAATGAACTTTATGCGCCTATTCGGCCTAAGCAAGTTGCTAAATCTGGAGAGAAACCCTCAGAAGCATTAAGAAATAGAGGGGTTGAATACATTGAAGTACGCGCCCTTGATGTTAATCCATTCTCTGATACGGGGATAAGCATTGAGCAAGTTTATTTTCTCGATGTTTTCATTACCTATTGTGCCTTAGCAGATAGCCCTTTATTTACTTATCAACAACAAGAAAGCTGCGATGCCAATATGGACGAAGTTGTTGTTCGAGGCAGAGATCCACTTTTACTACTCAATGATAATGGTTGTGATAAATCAGTGAAAGCCTGGGGCAGTGAAATTTTCCAACAAATGGAGAAAGTCGCAATCTTATTAGATAGTGCTTATGGCAGTGACAAATATAGTCAAGCGGTGGCCAATGAACAACAAAAATTGCTTGATCCTAATTTAACACCTTCCGCTCAATTACTTGATTGTGTGGTAAATCAAAATCAAAGCTTAACGGGCATCGCTTTACAAAAAGCACAAGACTATCGTCAACAGTTACTAGCGGCAGATTATCAGGTGTTTAATGAGCAGTATTTTATTGACGCGGCAACAAAATCACATCAAGGACAAAAGGATATTGAAAACGCTGACCAAGTAGATTTTGATACTTTTTTAGCTGACTATTTTGGTAAATAGTCTTTAATAATTACTCGCCAGAATAGCGCGTTAGTTAACGTGCTATTCTATCTTTCACTCCTGACAATAAAACTCTTGTTCAAGTATAACCGTTCTCGTAAGACCTCACTTCCTTGTTGCGTTGACTTTACTCATTTCATTTTGCTAAATAATAAGCAAACATTTTGCTAAATAATAGGCAAAAAAAAACGCATTACTTAAAAAAGAATGCGCAACAAAAACATAATAATTAAGGGAAACATAAACACTTATAAAGTAAGAGTGTTAGTTGTGGTTTTAGTTCCATTTATTTAGCTATTTTTATTCATTGTTTTATCGACAGAGTCGTTGGTGATTAAATCGGTTGTTGCGGATAAAAT
>NZ_JACGVV010000025.1:0-71702 GCF_014077405.1 Colwellia sp. BRX10-9
GGTCGCGTAATAAGAGCAGACAAACGAGGCGCTATCGATAACAAAACCGCAAATATACTGTCAAGACTTCACATCAGCGATGAAAGTTGGCTCAAACTCACCACAAACTTTGAAGGTATATTCACTGGCGCAGTCGGCACCGCAGAGCATTTGTGTGAATTTACTGAGCACGTGGGGTTAAAGCGAGCACACGGTAAAGCAAATGCTCAAGCTTGTTTGAATAGCGCGTAAACTTAACTATATTCAAAGACCGCACTAAGACCACAAAAAAACACGGCTACCTTGGGGGAGAAGTAAACTTGCCTGAAATTCATTCATTTAATCAAAACATATAAAAATCGATATGCAAAGGCTTACAAGATAAAGTATATGCATTGTTTTTGACCAATGGATAGCCGTGTTTCAGAGCATTATTATTGTGTAGCATTATCATGGCTGGCGTAGTAATTCTCACTGTTGCACATGCTTTCGGGAATTAGTCGGCGCAACCTGAAATGGAAATTACTGGTCGTTGACCTTTATTAGCTTGCTTATAGGTCAGCTTACAAAGTGTATCATCTGCTTTTATAGCATCAGCCAGCATACCTTCTGTATCACTCAAAAATGTAAAAATAATTGGTGATGAACCAGTTAACTCCCAATCAGCGCCTTCAGTGAAATCTAGAACTAATCTTATGTTTGTCTGTGTATTGGAAGGATACCCCCAATGAATCTTTATTCCTGATGATAGTTCTGCATCTTGCAAATTACCAAGTCCTTCAACTATGGCCTTAGCGTTAACTAGCGTGCTAGCTGACTCTAAGGCGCCCTTTAATTCATCCATTGCGGATTGTTGAGCATCACTTCGTATGCTTATAAATTTAGGAACAGCTACCGCTGACAAAATCCCTAAGATAACAATAACCACTACAAGTTCAATCAGAGTGAAACCAGATTGATTTTTCATATAGATTAATTCCAAAAAATTAAAGAAGTACTATTAATGACAGCCTGAAAGTTGTGTATAAGAGACCTTTCAGTAGAGGCACGAAAAAAGATAGCTTCTAACAAGTTTTTAATCGTAACGAGGCTTTATAATTTTCAGCCTACTTATTTAAATAAAAATAAAATAACTTATATTTACTTGAAGTTAATTCTATTATCCTATCTTTTATAGCTGTTTGATTCAATTGAATCATAAATGTGGATATGAGGTAATAAAGAATTATCATGGGTGTCTTGATAATTTTTCTGAAATAACGAATGATGTGTCATTAGGTAATTCATACCTAAGAAATGGCGTACAACCTTCTTTGCTGAATTCGACCTTCGAACACCCAACCAAAAAGAATAAAACAATAACAATATTCATTTTCATAACTTGGGGTTAGAACCATCTACTTTTTTTTAATCAGTACGTTGTTCTCTTTATGAAGACCCTAATCTTTTCCAGTTTTTAGGTCAACTCTAGGGGGGCCACAAGGGGTCGTTCACCGTTGTGATTTTAAACTATTCTAATCCTTTTTATTCTTTCATACTGTTGCGTATGCGTAGGGTTATTTTTGAAAGTCTAGGGCTATTAAAAATTTCTTCGCTAAACTCTTCAAAACAAGTTTTTAAAGATTCTGTATTTTTGGAACCTTCAAAATCCAGTAACAACCATTGTATTCCACAATTTTTAAGCATGCTAGCTTGTTGCCTAGGGGAAATATAATCGAATAACCAATTATTAAAACTTCTATTGCTTCTTGAAAAGTTATAAACGCAAATACAATACAGCATCACGAGTACATATCTAATAATAAACATAACTACCTACTATCGCTCTCGATATATATGGGATGATACTGCCTAACTCATCTAAAAAATCAAAAATAAAAGTTATCATGGGTGTCTTAGTAACTTTGGAAGGTAAGCGTTCAACGGACTGTCGATTTATTAAAATGTTACGTTATATTTATTGATAAACATTTCTTCTTTTTTACCTTTTATTGATAAGCGCCCTTCATTCCAAATTTTTATAAGTTCTTGTCTTTTTGTTGTTGGAATTTTTTTTGAGAAAATAGGCATTTCAACCATTTTTTTTTCTAAGCCGGGCTGAACAATCTTAAGCTCATCATTCAAATTTAGTCTATTCATAACGTACTGAAGAACAAGTATATTATCAGCATATAAGTCGACTCTACTTTCTTTGATCATGTGTAAAATTCGTTCAACTACATCATCATTACCAGAGAGTACTTCAACAAAACTCGCATTATTCAGATTAGTGATGTAATTTTGATAGTCGACACTCAATGAACTGTAGTCCCAGCCTGGCCCCGTTGCGATACGTTTTCCTTTGATAGATTTTACACCATTATAGATCCAAGGATCGTCGTGCCTAACGATAAAGGCTGCTGTGTATGAAAAAGTTGCTTGAGTAGCATATTCAAAATCTTTTTCTGAATTTTTTGAAAATAGGTATTCTGGTAACATATCGCAATCACCATTTGCTACCATATCTAGCCCTCTTGCCAAAGGGACTTCATAATATTCAATTTTATAACCTTTTGATGTGTATATTTCGTGCAATATATCTATAACAAAGCCACGCGCAGAAGATGCTTCTGATGGAAATATTGTCATCGGAGGCCATTGGTCATAGCAAACTTTTAATGTCGCAGCATGACTCATATTAACTATACTGTTTCCTATGAATAAGGTTACAAGTAACAATAGCTTGTGAATTTTTTCATTTTTCAACACGGTCGCGGCCTTTATCTTTTGCGCCATAAAGTTTTAAATCAGCGCGTTTAAATAAATCTTGAATTAAATGGTCTTTTGGCTCTGTTGACACAATGCCAAGACTCACAGTATAAGTGATTTTTTTACCCTCTATGTCTAAAATAGAACTGCCAATTTCCTTCCTTATTTTATCAGCAATGAGAAAGGCGTCATCAATTCCGGTATCAGAGAGAAATATGGCAAATTCTTCTCCGCCAACTCTCCCAATAAGGTCAGACTTTCTTAAAAACTTTTGAAGTGTAGTAGTGAAATGAATGAGTACTTTGTCACCAATGTAATGCCCATAAGTATCATTGACTATTTTAAAGTGATCTAAATCCATAAATAAAAAAGATGCAGGCGACTTTTGGCGATGAGAAAGATCGAGCAAATGTTGCGCAGCTTCAAAGAAACTCCCCCTATTTAATGTGTCAGTCAAAGAATCCCTGGTGGCTAGAACTTTGAGTTTTTCATTCAATATTTGTAGGGCTTCTGTTCGCTTTGTAACAGCTTTTTCTAACCAATTTCGCTTGGCTTGTTCGTCTTCTAATAATAGTTTTCGATCTTTCTCTATGGCAGAGAGCATATTGTTTATATGTTCTTGAAGTTGACTGAGTTCGTTATTTTCAATGTTCGACAGGTTAATACGTTTATTTATGTTTTGGCTCAATTGAACCTCATTCACTTGCGACATTAATTGTTTCAAGGGACTTGCTAAGTAGCGATCGAACGCCCAGATAAACAGCCAAAACAAAATAGATAACTTGATGATTTCCGTAATTGCAATTAAGGAAAAGCCGAACAAAACACGATCTAAAATAACTTCTGACGATGAATAAAGGATAACCGTTCCAAGCATTATATTTTGTTCATTAAGCGTCCAATTTAAGTCTGATGTGGTATCAAAAATGGATAAGGGGGGCGATGTCAAAGCGTAAGCTCTTTTAGAGATAATACTTTTGGCATTCTTATCAAGAATATCAACACCCTCGATAATTGGCATTTTGACAAGTCCTGCGATGAGAGCATCTAATTGATTATGATTGTATTGCCACAAACTTGTTGAGATAGGTTTGTGGACTGTTTCTTCCAACTGTTTCAATTCAGTTAATATTGAATCCTTCGTTTTCAAATATTCGGCCAAGAACTGCATACTTGTGATAAGACAAGTTACGCTCAAATAAATAGTAAAGATAACCCGCATCATTTTTTTTGATAGATTATTGGGGCGAATAAAACGTGCAAACATTAAACACTACTTATTGATAAGCTTGAAACTTAGATTAACATTAAATGACTTATGCGCTCAATGTAAGAATAGTAATCTAAATCGGTTAATTGTCTCCTTTATTGTTTAGCTAACTATTGTATTGTTTAACTGCTCATAGCACTCAATATCACAATATCTTGAAGATATAATCAAACAAAACTTTAAAGTTTCTAAATGGTTTTCAACAATATCTTGGGGTAACCAAAAGTGTAAATCAGCTTAAAATATCACAATGTCCGTTTTGTTAAATAACTTCTGTTATTGGTGTAAACTTTATTGTCGAAAATCACAAAGAAAACTCTAAAATCAAAGATTTTGAATGTCCATTTTAGTATCTAAAGTTAATCTAAATTCGAATTGATTTTAGTGATAATTTAAGTCTGATTTTGTGGAAAAAATTAGCGTTACAGAATGATTCTTGACTAGCAGCTATGATTTTGAGGCCGACGCTAGGATTAACGAATTACTATTGTTAGTAATGCGACTTGCAGTGATTGATGCTTTAAATTAAAGCGACAATTCTTCCGATAAATTAGCCCTTTCAAAGTTAATAAAGTTGTTATGATTTCTCAACGTGAATTAGAAAAAAAATATTTAATATTGATTAAAATTACTAAAGCAGACAGTCAATTTACATGATTTTGTCTACTAAAAATTTAATCGTTCTAAAGCGGTTTAGGGCACAAACCGAGATAGGTCCTGTGTGCCGACTTGAGCGTAGTTTAACCTATTGATTATTGATTATACTCCTTTGGAAATAACTCCACCTCCCTTTTTTTTGGAAAGCTAATTGTTCTTTGACTTTTAAGGTTTCAAGCCGAACCTTTTAAATTGGCCAGTCGTAGCAAGTTAAAATCATTGCCGCGACTAATCCGTTTCTCCCTTTACCACCTTTGCAGTGAATTGTTACACAGCCTCCATTGATAATGGTAGCTAATATGAGTGATTGATATTACTTCCATTTATTTTCAAATGCTTTATTTGGCACATCATCATCGACTATAGGTAACTGTAACCCAGTAATTTCTTGTTTTTTGCACAATTGAGGAACTAACTCTATGTGATTTTCTGTCATCTTTTCATCAAACATCAGTGTCAATAATACTGTTGCACCTGCTTGTTTCAGGTCTTTTAGCGATTCGCTTAACTCAACGTTTATTGTTCCTGGACACGGTTTAAAATAATTTGTGCACTACTTTCTATATTTATCGAGTTGTTAAGATATTTATTCATAACCTTCTGTATCTAAAGTAAAATATGTTTTTGGTAATACTAGATGTTTTTCTATTTGGTGCGATTTTTTACCTCTTCATAATGCATCATAAGATTCCAGGTAGAGCTATCGTGAGCGAGATCGATCGAGTTATTGTGAAGCTCGCTTTCTATTCTACTGGCTAAACCTTTACCCAGTTCAACTCCCCATTGGTCAAAAGAGCATATTTGCAAAATAATGCCTTGAACAAATATTTTATGTTCGTAAATTGCAATTAAAGTACCGAGCGTAAATGGCGAAATCTTATTCATTAATAAAGTATTGGTTGGCCGGTTACCTTTATGTACTTTATGGGGAGCGACTTTATCTATGTAGCTAGGTGTTCGTCCCTTTGCTGTTAAATCGTCCCTAACTTGTTGTTCATTAACACCTTGCATTAAAGCTTGAGTTTGCGCGAAAAAATTAGACATGAGGGCTTCATGATGGCCTTCTATAGGAGTAACACTTTCAACCGAGCCAATAAAGTCGGCGGGAACAATGTTATTACTTTGATGTAAATATTGATAAAAAGCATGTTGACCATTAATACCCAACTCCCCCCAAATTGATGGAACGGTTGGATAATTGATAGTTTCACCATCCCAGTTCACCGATTTACCATTACTTTCCATCTCTGCTTGTTGCAGATAAGCCGACAACATATGTAAGGATTGATCATAAGGTAAAATGGCTTGAGATTGAGCACCTAAAAAAGTGCAATTCCATATACTTAATAATGCTAATATCACCGGAATATTATGTTCTATTGGTGTATCACAAAAGTGGCAATCCATTTCATAAGCACCATCAAGTAACTCCCTAAAACAATCAAAACCAAGATTAATAGCGATAGGAAGCCCGATAGCAGACCATAACGAAAATCGTCCACCAACCCAATCCCACATATCAAAGATGTTTGCTTCTGCTATACCATACTTCATGGCGTTTACTTTATTAGCAGTAACGCCAATAAAGTGTTTTGCGATAGCTGATTGATCAAATGATGACGCAGTTAACCATTTAATCGCTGTTTTAGCGTTTAACATGGTTTCTGTCGTGGTAAATGTTTTACTGGATACAATAAATAGCACTTTTTCTGGGTTTAATGGTCGAAGGACTTCGGCTATTTGGGTGCCATCAACATTCGACACATAATGGACGTTAACGCAGTTATCACTAAACCTTTTTAATGCCTCGGTCACCATTTGAGGTCCCAAATTAGAACCACCAACGCCAATATTTACTATATCGGTGATACGCTCACCCGAATATCCTCGCCAGATACCTTGACGAATATCATCACTAAACTTTTTAACTTGTTTTAGTGTTTTTTCAATATCTTCTGAAATATTTTTACCATCTACCCAAAGTGGTTTTTTAGAACGATCCCTTAATGCTGTATGCAAAACAGCACGATCTTCAGTTTTGTTAATACGTTCACCACTAAACATTTTTTCACGCCATTTTTCAACTTCACACTCTTTAGCTAGATCGGTTAAAAGCGTAATAGTTTCTTCTGTGATCGCATTTTTAGAATAATCTAATAGTATAGAAGGCAGTTTTATTGAAAACTTACGAAATCGCTGACTATCTTTTGCAAATAAGTCCTTCATATGTTGATTTTTCATTAGCTGTGCATGTTGGGTTAATTGCTGCCAACTATTAAGATTTTCTCTAGATTGCATGTCGATCCTAGGTAAGTAAGTTATGTCGAGTATTAGATATCAGTTAAGTGGGGTAATGCCGTGAAGGCCCCTTTTTTCTGACAGGTAAAAGCGCCACAGTTAGCGCCAAATAATACCGCAGCAGAAACGTGTTCACGTAGCTCAATGATTTCAAATAATGTATCGATACTTTCATCATCGTCCACAGATTTAGCGAGTGAAAATAGAAAACCTGAAATAAAGCTATCTCCGGCTCCAGTAGTATCAACGGGAGATACTTTAGGTACTTTAAGCATTATTGAAAAACTAGCACAAGTTACTTGAACAGGGTTTGCACCATCGGTGATGACAATCAGTTTAGCGCCAAGTAATAGTAAATATTGTACATAAACATCGACATCAACCTGCTTTATTTTTGCTAAGTATTCGGCTTCGTCTTTACTCAATTTGACTATGTCACTTTCTTCGATACAAGCTTCAACGCGTGACATCAATAGGGATAAATCTTGCCAAAGTTGTTGGCGTAAATTTACATCAAAGCTAATTAATACGTTATTTCTTTTCGCATTTCTTATCGCATAAAGCGTATCGCTATACATTGGCTGGCTAGTTAAGGTGTTTGAACAAAAGTGAAAAAAACCCATGTTTTGCCAGTTAATTTTATCAACTTGAGAGATGCCATATTGCATGTCGGCAGTATTATGACGATAGAAATTAAATGTTCTCTCACCACAAGAGTCTAAGCTAACTAATACTAAAGCGGTATTTGCGCCTGCTATTCTTTTAACGAAATCGGTATTAACGCCTTCATTTTCTAATGCTTGCATGAGCATGTTACCAAAGTTGTCTTCACTAACACCTCCAGCAAAGTATCCTGCTCCACCTAACTTAGCATAAGCTACTGCGACATTAGCAGGCGCACCTCCAGCTAACGGAATGTAACTGGGGTCATTGACTGACGTTGGCAGAAAATCGACCAACACTTCGCCATAACTGATTAAAGAAAACATAGATTCACCTTGAAAAAAAGCCCATATTAAATGGGCTAGTTAATACTTCTAATATTATAATTTAGGATTAAAATTCGTATTTAAACGTAAGAGTCGTTGAACGACCTTGTATTGATCTTGCACGGATAATAGTTTTGGCAGAAGCAGCTGTAGCATCTTCTGCTTCGGTGATCCCCACAGTTTCAAAAACGTTGTTAATATTTAAGGAAACACTAAATGCGTCAGAAAGACGGTATTGAGCAAAGGCATTTACTTGAACATAACCGTCTAAAATAAGTGCGTTAGGATCAGTTTGGTCAAAGTTATCTTGAGCAAATGAATCTGAAGTGCCAATAACGTTAACACCCGCAGAACCTTCATTGAAGTTATAACGACCTGTTATAGAGTAAACAACATCGGCTTGTCTTCTTGGCGTATTACCAACAACGCTTGGGTTAACAAAATCTTTAGTTATTTCAGAATCAGTCCACGTTAAGTTAGCACGTACATCAAAATTACCAACATAGTAAGTTGATTCAATTTCGATACCTTTTGATTCATATTCACGGTCAAAAAATCGTTGACTAGTTGCTTCAAAATTTTGCTCTTGCGTTTGTGCAAAGAACGCTGTCGCAAAGACAGACAAGTTATCTTGACGGAATTTAACACCCAATTCCAATTGATCTACTTCATCATAAATATCTTCATCTTTTGCAACACCAGCAGCATCTATTTTACCAAAAGCCAAGCGGTCTGCGTTAGCGGTAGCTCCCTTGCTGATACGACCAAATGCAGCTAAGTCGTCATTAATTTGAATATTAGCGCCTAAAGAGTAAGACACGTAGCTCCAATCATAATTTACATTGTTAGCATCGGCGTTGTTTACATTTGAAACACTCGTTTCAATTTGATGAATACTGCCGTCACCGTTCATGTCAACGGTCGATTGAGCAGCGCCTGCGAAAGTCCCCGTTGCTGTTCCACTGTCAAAGCGAACACTACCATCTATATTGATGTTATCAAAACTTGTGCTAAACGCTGCGTATGGAGCAGAAACTTCATATTGTAGATCGTAATTACGCGTACAACAGTTACCCCAAGCTGGAACACCGTATCCAATAACACCATTGTCAGAAAATTCAGTACCGTCAGCGGCATTTACATCAACAAGCGCAGCATCTTGGCCTTTAACTTCATATAAGTAAGAATTCCATAACCACGATTGTTGAATGGTTTGAGATGAGTTATATAAACCAAATGTAAAACTCGTATCATTCATTGTTTTTGTTAATTTAAAATCGTTAACCATAAAATCAAGGTTAGTCATTTCGACATCAAACGAATGAATACGCATAAGGTTATCAGCAGTATAAGCATTACCTGCTTGTGGACCATTTGCGTAAGTTAATGTTGCGCCAGCACCCGCTATACTGTCAGCTAAGCCCTGACTTCCTTGAATACTTTCAGGGAATGGACCAGTAAAGCTACCTTTAGTGCGAGAAATTCTCACTCTGTTTTCAACAGACCAGTCATTGCCTAAATCAAATACAGCTTCAAAACCAAGCGCATCAACTTTCGGACTCATGCCATTACGCATATCAGCAAGGCGTCCATTTCCAGCACCATCCGTGGTGATCATAGAGGTGTGATATGGAGTGTGTGGAGTTCCAGTTGAAGCATCAAACCCTTCAACTGAAGAACCGTCAGCATAAACAGGCATAGGTAAATAAGCGGTTGTTGTATCATCTAAGTGTTTGAAATAAAGTCTAACGTAACCAGCATCGAACTCTTTAGTTATATTAGCTTTAATTTGGCCGCCTTTATTACCCGTATAACCAGTATCACGTACACCTTCACCTTGACGGTAGAAACCCCCAAGATGGAAATAGGTAGAGTCGTTAATGTCGCCACCAAATTCAAAATCTGTGCGAGTAGAGTCGTAATCTAAACCGATGGTTGTAGCTACGCTACCTCCTTCAGTTTTACCATTTTTGCTAACGATATTGATTATGCCGCCAGGAGCATTTGTAGCAAGTGTAGATGCAGAGCCACCACGAATAGCATCAATAGAAGCCATTGTAGAGTCTATGCGTAAGAAAATATCTGTGTTACCAAAAGCGATATCGCCAAATTGTAGAATAGGTAAACCATCTTCTTGAATTTGCATGAATTTAGCGCCACCTGCTGCTACAGGAAGACCACGAACCGCAAGGTTAGCGTTACCGTCGCCACCTGATGCTTCAGCACGAACCCCGGGGATATTTCTAAATGCCTCTGCACTACTTCTTGGTGCTGCTACTTCTATTTGATCACCAGAGATAGTACTTACTGAAACGCTTGATGCCATCACTGTTGTGCCTTTACCCGTGGCACCTGTTACTACGATTCGCTCAAAATCGATGCCTTTTTTATTTTCTACTTTCGTTTTGGTTGTTTCCGCTGCACTTAAGCTCGAGCATATAGCCATGGCTAATGTACTTAATAATAATTTTTTATATGTTGTATGTTTCATTTACTTCCCCAAGTTTTTTTATAGTATGTTTTATATTTTAAAATCTTTCTGCTAAAACGACTGACTTAATCGATTAAGATGATTATTGTGTAAGAAGCAGTCATTTTGCAAGTTATTTTTTATATTCAATTTTGTTTTTTTATTAATCTACTGATAAATAGTAAGATTTAGTTTTGAGGATTATGCTGAGTGGGATCAGCTATCAGGTTATAAATAGCAGCTAACGCTAGAATAGCTGAAAAGAATGTTGCTAAGTAAAAACCATAAGATACATGACCAAACAGATCACTGATAATGCCCATAAGAAGTGGAGATACTGCTGCAGAAACAGCGGTAAAAAACAGAATAACTCCAGCAACAGCACCATGTTTTGATGGGTGGAAACAACTGATCCCTTTAGAATTAAGGGTCGGATATATCATCGACATAAATAAACCTGAAAGTGGCAATAGTACAACTGCTGCTTCAACACCCATTATTGCTGTGCCTAAATAACACAAAAATACGGCTAACGAGAACCAACACATCACTGTTTGCCAGTTAAAATGTTTTAGCATCCATACTCCTAAAAATCGACCTCCCGCTCTTAAAGCAAAGAAAATAGTGAGTGAGTATGTAGCCAGCCAAACCAGAGAGCCTGTATAATCAGCCAAGAGTGTTGGCATCCAAACGTAGATGGCAACTTCTGTGGCAACATATAACGCTATTGCCAATGAAAATCCCATCGCATAAGGGTCTTTCATTACTTTAAGTGAGCTTTTTAAATTTATTTTCCCTTCCGTACTTGGTTTGCTGACCGGGTATTTAGTTTTCATTGCGGACAAGCATAGTAGTGCGCATAACACACCAGCACTTATGTATAAGTACTTCCAAGATATACCAGCAACAAGTAAGTAACTTACAATCGCGGGACCCACCATAGCACCTATACCAAAAAATCCTTCTACCTTGTTCATCGTCGACGTATGATCTTTATTTGACGAAGAGATGTCACCAATAAGCGCTAACGCACCTGTTTTAAATAAACCAATAGCGATGCCAATTAAAGCGAGTAGTGATAAAAAATACAGGAAAGAACTACCTAAGGAAAATAAAAAGCATGCGATAGAGAAAATTGCCAACCCAATAACAATCGTTGCTTTTCGCCCCCATTTATCGGCCAAGTATCCTAAGAACAAACCACTCAATGCAATGAAAATCATGGGCACATAATGAAATGCACTCGCTTGTGTTAGATTTAATTGATAGGTTTCTATTAATTGTGGAATGATAACCCCTACTGCATCCGAGGTCATAGCAAAAACAAAAAACATCATATATGTCAGAAGTTTAATTCTATTTACCGACGCATCTTCAGATAGTTGTGGGCTTAGTGTTAAGTTATTCGTTTGGTTCATTATTCTTCCCCAGTTAATAAAACTTTTTATGTTAATGATAGCTAAAAAAAATTATCGCTATTTAGTTATTTTGTCTTAGCATCTTAAAGAAAAATTAAATTATTCTTGATTAATACTATATTGTATATAAAGATAGAGCTTAATCGATTAAGATGCAACTTAAAATTAAATGGTAAACTTATGAAAAATAATGTTCAGCTAATCACCTACATTGATAGACTCACTGGAGCAGATACCCAGTCATTAACCAACTTGTTAAATGAGCAACTTTCAGATTTGTTTTCCGGTGTTCATTTGTTACCCTTTTATTATCCAATAGACGGTAGTGATGCTGGTTTCGACCCTATAGATCATACCCAAGTCGATAGCAGACTTGGCAATTGGGATGATATAAAAGAGCTGGGTAAAAATCATGAGTTGATGGCTGATCTTATCGTAAATCATATGTCAGCCCAATCTGAAGAATTTAAAGATGTATTAAAAAACGGTCAAAAATCGCCTTTTTGGGAACTATTTTTAACCAAAGATAAAGTGTTCCCGAACGGTTTAAATACTACACAACAAGACAAAATATATCGTCCTAGGCCTGGTAGTTGTTTTACTCATTTTTCATTACCTAATAATGAAAGCGCAGATTTTTGGACTACCTTTACAGACAATCAAATAGATATAGATGTGACATCTGAGATAGGGAAAGCCTATTTAAAACGTATTTTAACAACATTTTCTGAAAATAATATTAAAATGATCCGTTTAGATGCCGCAGGTTACGCACTGAAAAAAGCGGGAACAAGCTGTTTCATGCTTGACGAAACTTTTGAATTTATTGATGAGCTAAGTAGTATCGCTAATAAACTGGGGATTGAAACCCTTGTAGAGATTCATTCCTATTATCAAACTCAAATAGAAATAGCTAAACGCGTTGACCGAGTTTATGATTTTGCATTACCTCCTCTGGTTTTACACAGTATTTTTAGTCAGAACTTCACCGCATTAGCTAAGTGGCTAGACATATCACCAAGAAATTGTATTACTGTGTTGGATACTCATGATGGCATTGGTATTATTGATGTTGGCCCAATGAATGGTAAGGCTGGTTTATTGGATGATGTTGAAATCGATAACCTGGTTGAAACAATTCATTTTAATAGTGCTGGCGAAAGTAAAAAGGCAACGGGAGCTGCGGCAAGTAATGTAGATATATATCAAGTAAATTGTACATACTATGATGCACTTGGGCAAAATGATTTTGATTATTTAGTTGCCAGAGCGATTCAATTCTTCTCACCAGGCATACCACAGGTGTATTACGCTGGTTTACTGGCTGAAGGTAATGATATTACATTATTATCTAAAACAAATGTTGGCCGAGACATAAATCGCCCTTATCTAAATAATGAGCGCATTGAACAAGCATTAAATAAGCCTTATACCAAAGCAATAATTAGTCTCATTAAATTACGTAATAACACTGAAGCTTTTAATGGTGAATTTACCGTTAGTAGTAATGTTTCAACATTAGAAATGAAGTGGCAAAAAGATGATGACAGTACAACGCTAATCGTCGATTTAGCTGACAGACACGCACAAATTGAGATCATAGAAAACAATAGCACACGCATTATTAGTTTAAATATGTTGCTTAATTTAAGCTGAAAGCTCATGAATTAATATTCAGTTTATAATAGAACTAAGTATACTATGGCGAACATTGTAAATTGCTGAAATTTTAAGGTAATCAAAAAGGTCATCATGACAGATAAAAAAGTTTGGACGCTTAAAAGTGTTGCTAAAGAACTCGGTGTTTCAAATGCAACAGTCTCTAATGCATTTAACAGACCCGATCAACTCTCTAAAAAGCGTAGAGATGATATTCTCGAGTCATGTGAAAAAATGGGTTATTCAGGACCTAACAAAGCGGCTCAATCGTTAAGAAATGGTCGCTTTAATATCGTTGCTTTAGTGCTACCTGACAGTGTTGAATACATGATAACAGATCCGGTGGCGAGTAATTTTGTAAAAGGTGTTTCATCGGTTTTAGAAAAAAGTAAAGTCAATTTGTTATTGTTTTCTGGCACTTCTGAGAATATCAACGCGGTATCTGATTTTGTTGATGGCTTTATTTGTTACGGTAGTCCACGTAATACAAAGTTAATTGACCAATTAAGAACGACAACAAAAAAAGTTGTTACCGCAGATTTTGATATAGATCGTAAAGCATCTGTAGGTATTGACAATGAACAAGCCGCTTATGAAATAGCGAAACTTGCAATAAAGTCAACAGATGACGCCATCGCTATTCTTGGCTTGAGATTACTCGATTCTAATGTAACTTGTCGTGTTTACGATTTACCAAGTTCAGACTTTAAATGTTCAATTGCTCATCAACGCTTAAGTGGTTATCAAAGAGCAATCAAGGAGTTAGATGTTAACCTCAGAGCTGATAGAGTGTGGAACATACCTGAAAGTAAGCATCATTCTGCCTTAATTGCTGCTAGAGAAGCGTTAACATCAACGCCTCGGCCAAATGTTTTACTTTGTATGAGTGATCTTATTGCTTTAGCTGCCATAAAAGAAATTAACGCTATGGGACTTAATATTCCTGAAGATATAAGAGTGGTTGGTTTTGACGGTATCGATGAAGCTCTTCGTTCTACTCCGCCCTTAACAACAGTGCATCAAAATAGTGAAAAAAAGGGTGTCAAAGCTGCAGAACTTTTTATCAATAGAGCGACTGATTCTGTATTAATTCCTTTTCATATAGAACATGGAGGGAGTTGTTAAACTCAAGGGCACCTTTTATAACCGTTAATGACTATAATCAGATAACTAATCAATTATTTTTAGCTATATCGCATTTTTATGGTGAAGTCATTCTTAGCTCTATCTCGCATAGGTCGAAAGCGCCGTAGACCTAACGCCATGCAAAAATGTTAGGCAAAATTTCAGTTGTAAATTGATGTGAGTTTTTAAGTTAAATTGCAGTAATCAGCTTGAACCCGACCTTAAGAACATTAGCAAGTTTACTTCCGGTTTACTTACCAAGAAGTCATTAAAACTGATTTTTTAATTGCTCATTGTAAGCTGGGCTGACGTTTGGGACACATGAACCGTAGCTTTACCAGGTTTTATCCCCTAAAATATTAATGGCATTTCTTGAAGTAACTGTAAATGGATTTCCCCCAATGAAAAATTTGCGATTTATTTTCAATTTGGAGGAAATTTAAAAAAATTAAAGTGCTGTAGACTTTCTTTTTGGGCGCTCGCTCGATGGTTTTGTAACAGATTCAGATGCAATAACCGGTGCTTTACTTCTTGCTCTTTTTTTCTTTTTTGAATTCTGACTTACTGAAACGACAGAATTGATAAACTCTGCTGATTTCTTAGTCGGATTATAAGCGACCTCAATAATTTTACCGTTATATTCGATAATATCACCGCGGCGAATTTTTTTACGCTTTTGAACTGAAACTTCATTATTTACTAAAACATTACCTTCACTGATCATGGTTTTAGCTTCGCCGCCGCCACCAACCATATTGGCAATTTTGAGTAATTTACATAGTTCTATAGGTTCAACACAAATGTCGATAATAGTGTGTTCAGACATGAAATACGCCTAATAATTTTAAATAATAATATCGTCGAATTCTAACATATATAACCGCTATTGAATAAGAATTATATTAAGGACACTGGGCATTGTTAAGCTAGCATAGCCAGTAAATACTTAATGTAGCAATACCTTAAAATTTAACTATTTCTTTTTAATTCCCTATCGGGTTATACATCTAAAAAACTTTCCCTTATTAATAATTAATACTACTGAGTTAGTTAGTGAATAACGAATTTAGCTAAATGCACTACTTAAAAGTGATTTAGTCCATCGACTGCTTAAGCATTTAATACAATGCTTTAGAGAAAAATCCAACTGGTACATAAGTACCGTTGGACTTTTATAGGTTTGGAATTAAAGATTAACTATTTAATCAATTTTTAAATCATGCTTACCGTGATTTTTTTTGGTGCGTAAATAATTGTTATTATCATCTTTTAAATGCAAACTCGTATTCACTTGTTCGACAATATTAAAATAATCTTTTAAGGCATTTATCTTTTTAGGATTATTAGTGATCAAACGTAAATCTGTAACGGCTAAGGCTTGCAGCATAGTCACTGCATCTTCAAAACTACGGGCATCTTCTGCAAAACCTAAGTGCTTATTAGCTTGATAGGTATCCATGCCTTGGCTTTGTAATACGTAGGCATCTAATTTATTGTATAAACCAATGCCACGACCTTCTTGGCGAAGATAAAGAATAATTCCGCCCTGCTCTTTCATCAAGTTGATAGTTTCATCTAACTGCTCACCGCAATCACAACGTGAAGAGTGGAATACATCGCCCGTTAAACATTCCGAATGCATACGAACTAGTGGTGCTTGCTGATTTTTATCGGCCTGTTGAAAAATTAACGCTATGTGCTCATGGTTTTCATCAAACATTGTAAAGGTCGCGATTTCTGCGTCGATATCACTGTGTAATCCAACTTTTAGATTAATTCTTGCACGTATTTTATTCATGGGTTTCTTTATTAAATTAGCAAAGGCGCTGTTATTAGCCCCTTAAATATTACCACTCGTTACATTCATATTGAGATATTTATCTAGCTTTCAAGTGTTAATCAACTTTTTGGCTTAAATAGTCCACTCTGTTAGAAATTCACTGCGTATATTAACAATAATCGATTAATACGGCTAATAGGTTAACCTTGAGATACATTTACTACAACGAAGTGTATAAGTCATTAGTGCTGTTAAATATTGAGATAACCGTGGGATTTAAAAGGTAACGATTGAATTTTGAACGAACAGACTAACTTTAGTCATCTGTTTTTCTTATTCCACTGTAAACCCTAATATGCGCTTGGTATACTAAGTGTCTGTGAGTTGCTTTGAAGTAACATCAATAATTTATAGTTGAACGTCATATTATTTAATTTTAAATAATATGACGCTCATTCAAACCGTTAAAGCGTTCCGCTAATAGATAAGAGTATTCCTTGTGATAATGACCCTCAGACCCTTTATTTTAGTATTAATAAGTGGCTTCTTGTTAATGCTAGGTTATGGACTCAGTAATATTTTATTGCCTGTGCGCATGCAGAGCGATGGAATGAGCATGAACAATATTGGTTTAGTGTTATCGATGTTGTCTGTGGGGTTTTTGTTGGGTGCATATTATAGCCGTATGTTATTACAACGTGTTGGGCACATAAGAATATTCGCGATGTGTGGTAGCTTAACTTCCGTCGCTATTTTACTTTCAGGCCTGTATCCAGAACCATTAATGCTTGCGTGTATGAGAATTGTCACTGGCTTTTGTATTGTTTGTACCAATGCCACACTTGATAGTTGGTTAAGCCACAGCGCCACAGAAAAAAATAGAGGACGCATACTATCAATTAATCAGATGATGATAATGACGGCACTATTTTCTGGTCAGTTTTTATTAAATGTCGCTCCTATTGATGACATTACTTTATTTGTTATCTGCGGTATTTTATTTAGCTTGTCTATCACACCTATCGTTATTAGTAAGCAACAAGGTCCACAAATTGAAGACAGTCAATCAATGTCTTTAATGACTGTTTTTAAGTTATCTCCTTTAGGTGTGGTTAGTTGTTTTTACTGTGGAGTCCTCTATGCGGCTTTGATTAATATGCTGCCTATTTTTGCCAGTAACAACGGTATTGCCGGCTTAGATTTATCCATCTTTATGGGCACAGCCATTTCTGGGGCGATCATTTTACAGTTCCCTATCGCCTACTTATCAGATCACTTTGACCGTCGAAAAGTTATGCTCTGTATGGTCGCAACACTCATTGTATTATGTTTATTAGTGCCTTTTCTTATTTCCTCAGATTTGTTCAAACTCACCTTGTTAGCCGTAGCGCTGATTACGGGATTAGTTGCCTGCCTTTATCCAATGAGTATGTCAGAGACTTTTGATAAAGTATTAAAAGAACAAATTTTATCTGCAATGAGTTCGTTATTATTAATCTATGCATTGGGCAGCATTTTAGGCCCCTACCTAGCTTCTATGGTAATGGATACTTTCGGTAGCAGTGCCTTATTTAGTTTTATGAATATCGTTGCGATAACACTGTTACTGTTTATCAGTATTCGAATGAAACTAAGAAAAGCGTTACCGCTTGATGAACAAGAAAGCTTTGTTATGCAAACACCCAGCGGTGTAGTATCGGAACTCGATCCTCGTACACAATATGCAGAGGCACAATTTGAAACAACGCCAGAAGTAGAAGTTGCCATTAGCCTTGCAAGTAAAAACCCATCAGCGGCTGTTAACATGGTTAAAGCGCTAGTGCTTCGAGACCCCAAAAACGCCTCAAATTTAGCCGCAGCATTAAGTACCATAGACGCGATAGATATTAGTAAACTTTATGCGGCAATAACCTCGGCAGCACCACAAATGAGTATTCATATTGCTCAAGCATTAACAAATGCTTGCCCTGAGAAAGCCAATCAATTAGTTGATTGGATAACCTCTGAGTACCCTGACCAATTCACTAATATCATTGTTGCTATTGCGAATACAATGCCTGACGACGGTATTAATGTCATGGAACTCGCCGCTGAAAACATGGCAGAAGACTACCCCAGTGAACTTCTAGAGATGACCAAAGAATACATGACAAATTTATCAGATTCTTTAGATGCAATGCGACCGATAGATAGAATCGCCGCGGTCTCAGAAAATACAGCAACTGAGCTTTATAATCGATTAACAGATGTTGCTCCTGATCAATCAGCAGAGCTTGCCTTTACGGTATCAGATTCGCTACCTGAATCATCAAGTGATGTTGCTGAAGCCTATGTCCAAAATTTAATCGACAGTGAACAAGCTGGCTCAACACAGACCTCAGAAAACATTGAAAATGCTGCCAATAACTATGTTAACCATATGGTTGAAAGTATTCCTGAACATGCAGTAGAAATTGCCGGTACCTTTGTCGATTCTTTCCCCGAGGTTGCATCGGATATGCTTGAAATATTGCAAGAATCAGATGATATTGAAGACAGCGAGTTAACCACTTCTATTGATAAAAAACCCTCGTAAGGTTTTATAAATCGGCAGTAACAATTACGCTATAACTCAAAACCTCTAATATCAGTAAAAGTAATTGGCCTAGAATGAAAATTGTTGACGTTAGCAATATAAGAATTAATGATAATTTTGTCTACTAAGCGAAAACTAGACGTTATTATTTTAACGTCAACAACTCTGACATTGTTGGCATTAGGAAATTCACTAAGCTTTATTATGTAATAATATTTTTACTAGATAACTAGTTACAACTGAAAACCCATTGGTATTATCAAATTATACAGATAAATATAACGACCTAGCATGACCCTTTTTTTAAACCAACCCTAGCTACAAAGAATAAGTATCAATGTTCTATTTATACAAACCTTATATCCAATCAGTATTTTAAGTTAAATAAGCGCCTAAAAATAACAACACTTTAGTTATTTTTATTCTGTGTTATAAATTGACTTACCATGGCTGATATCGTCCAACTTTGCTTAACTTCTAGGTATTTATCTATCTCAGTCGAGAAAAAGTGACTGTAAAATACAGCAAATATCTAAGGGGATTTTACTCTCTACTAAAACATGTAGACCAGGTTACCAGTAAATATATAAATACCTTTAACACCTCGATACTTGACAGCTGTGATTACAAGTGTAATATCAACGCATCGATTACAACTGTAATATTAAAATATGTCTGAAATTACTAATACAGAATTTGAAGTTTTAGAAGCTTTGTGGGCTCAACACCCTGCTACAGCAAATAGCATTATTGAACAACTTAATAAACATAAGCCCTGGCACGATAAAACAGTAAAAACCCTGATAAATCGTCTGGTAAAAAAAGAAGCGATAGGTTTTGAAAAGCAAGAACGCCATTATCTTTATTTTCCGTTACTTGAACGAGATGCTTATACGGAAGTTCAAAGCCAAAGTTTTATCGAACGGTTATTCAGAGGAAGAGTATCGCCATTAGTTGCTGGTTTTGCTAAAAAAAACAATTTGAAGAAAGAAGATATTGATGAATTAAAGCTTCTCATTACAAAATGGGAGCAAGACAATGATTGATAACCTTTTAACTTTATTACTGCCCTTAACATTGTTGCTAACTATATTGTTAGTTGGTCATAAATGGCTAATACATTATTTAGGCGCTAGTAATACCTATTTACTATGGTTAATAGTGCCCTTAGGGCTTGTGATATATTGTTTACCACTCCCTTGGCAGCAGAGTAGCCTATCAAAAATAATTGAAATAAAACGTTACTTGATAACTCCAACTGATGAACTTAAACAAAGCCTCTCTATGTCTTGGGCTCTCTATATTTGGCTAATTATTGTGGCTGCCATGATAACTTATGGCTTGTTAACTTATCATATATTTAACAAGCACCTTCAGCTCACCGCTATTAATAAGTCTATGGTGCCATTAGTGTTACCCCCAAATATATTGCTCTACCAAAGTACAGGTACTTATAGCCCGATGTTGGTGGGTTTGGTACGGCAAAAACTTATTATTCCAGAAGATTTTTTTGAGCTTTACAGTACCGAGCAACAAAAACTAATTCTTGAACATGAAATTTGTCATTTTGATCGAAATGACATTTATTGGAACCTAATTGCGCTGACTTGCTTAACGTTGTTTTGGTTTCACCCTCTTGCTTGGCTCGGCTATTTTAGGTTTCGTCAAGATCAAGAACTCTCCTGTGATCAACTCGTTCTGGCGCGCAAACCAAAAGAGAGCAGGATTAACTATAGTAAAGCGCTGTTAGTGGCGGCTCAGTCGACACCTTCATTAGCATTTGCTCAACTATCATTTAAGAAATATGGAGATAAAAAAATGATGTTAGAACGAATTAACAATTTAAAAACTCGTCCAAAAAGCTCTAAATTAATACTGGCTACCGTAATATTTACCACCGTTACTCTGCTCTCAGGATTAAGTTACGCAGGAAACCAACAGGAAAGTCTTGGAGATAAAGTCTCAAAGTCAGTTGAGCTTAAGCCTATTCAGCGTGTTAATCCTAGCTATCCTGAACAAGCAGCAAAAGACAATATAGAAGGTTCAGTAGTACTAAGGTTTGATATAATGACAAATGGTGCGGTTGAAAATGTAGCGGTCGTAAATTCAAAGCCTGCCGGTGTATTTGACCAAGCAGCCTTAACGGCATTAAAGCAATGGAAATACTCTGTCAGTGACCACACGTTAAAAAATGCGTTAGTTCAATTAGATTTTTCAATGAATAAAGATACAAAACATGAAAGCTTAATTGAGCGTATTCAGATAACTAAGTAAAGTTAGCGTAATATTTTAAAAAGGTTACCTAGGTAGCCTTTTTACATTTAAATTAGTATACCCGATCGTAGAATTAATCACTTTTGCTGTAAATCTTTCCATAACCTTATCCATTTTTTGCTACTTGAATGCGCCTGTACCGTTAGGTACAATGAGTTGAGTTAAATTTACAGGCTAATATTGTGATAAAAGGTAAAAGAAGATCCTTCGATGAGACTACCGCATTAAATGCTGCGATGAATGTTTTTTGGCAAAAAGGTTATGTTGGCGCATCACTCACCGATTTAACAAAAGAGATGGGGATTAACAAGCCAAGTATGTACAGTGCTTTTGGTAACAAAGAAGCCTTATTTGTTAAAGCCACACAGTGCTATATTGATACTAAAATGAAACCTCATATGGCGTTATTATTTGCACCTGATATTTCCCTAAAAAATCGTTTGAAAAATCATATGATGTCAATTGTAACTATGCAGTGCAGCGATGAGCAAGCAAAAGGATGCTACTTAGTTTTATGTCAATCAGAACTGGTCAGTGGTGATATTCCTGAGCAAGCAAAATTGATACTCAAAGATGCTGAAGTGATTCCTAAACAATTATATGTCGATTTTTTTAATCAAGACTTAGAGGCTATCGCTTTAGGGCTAAATAAAAATGCCGACGCAAACAGTTTAAGCGTATATACGCTTTTAAAAGGCACTGCCTCTATGGCTCGTTCTGGTGTACCTAAATCACAACTAGAATATACTGTAGATAGTATGCTTAAAGGTATCGGCGTTAACTAAAGAGATCACTCTTTTTAAAAACGAAATATCAAGGCTATACACAACCAACAATAATGCGTTATTTACCATTATTTGTCTGGCATTTAAAGTTTTACCTTCCCCCAATAAGGCACGATAAGACTTTCAGTTCACTTTTAATTACCCTTTCGTTAATCAGCATACATAAACACGTTGTTTACTCTTTAACATGACCTAAACCTCTAGACCTTTAAATAGATAAAATTTATTTCATTAATTACGATTGACTTTAATGTACCGATCGGTACAATACGGAAATCAAGATATACCGATCGGTACATTTTTTAAATAAGCACCATAGACGTGAAGTACTTATTCACCGTGAATTTTTAATCTGATCAATAAAATTAAATTAATGATAAGGAAAGTAAAATGACAACTTTAACAATACATACGATTGAATCTGCTCCACAAGCAAGTAAAACACTTTTAGAAGGCTCAGTTAAAGCTTTTGGCATGTTACCAAATTTACATGGTGTACTCGCTAGCTCACCACAACTTCTTGAAGCATATCAAAAACTTCATGAGCTATTTACAAATACCTCATTTGATGCAGAAGAATTAACTGTTGTTTGGCAAACAATAAATGTTGAGCACGGCTGTAATTACTGTGTACCAGCACACACGGCTATTGCTCATTCAATGAAAGTTGATGCTGCAATAACTGAGGCTTTGCGTAATCAATCACCAATGCCAAACGCGAAGTTACAAGCACTTCAAGATATGACCTTGATTATTGTTCGTAATCGCGGACACGTTAGCGATACAGAATTAGCCAGTTTCAAAGAAGCTGGGTATGGCGAACAGCAAATATTAGAAATAATATTAGGCCTGTCTCAAAAAGTCATCAGTAACTATACTAATCACATTGCGAGTACGCCAACAGACGCACCATTCAAAGCATTTGCATGGCAGAAAAATGCATAAGTAGCGCTGGGGGAATAGCTAAGTTAATTATCTTACTGACCATTCCCCAAAAATAAATGCTAAATACGTTAATAACGTGCTAATAACATCGAGTTATTAGCACTTTTATTGGTTGTTTTTTTGACGAGTTTTTAGTTTATTTTGCTCAATTTTATCGTTTTGTAATACTTGTTGTAAATCTTCACTACGTTGTTTAACCGCTACCCCATAACTTTTATCATCACCCCATTTATCAGCCAAAATTGTCATTGACTCAGTGTCATGTTCGGCAAAAAGTTCTCCTGCTCTAGCGGATTCAACCGGATCGTTGCCAAGTAACACCAATGCTTCAATACCAAAATTAACGGCAGAGTCAAAAGTTTCTCGTTTAAGACTTGTTACCCCAAGCTGCATAATTTGATAAGCGTGTCGTCGGTCAACAGCGCGTGCCAGAATTTTTAAATGCGGATAGTGCTTATGAGCCAGTTTAATAATATCTAATGTTTTATCGGGCTCGTCTACAGCAATAACCAGCATTTTTGCATCTTGGGCCCCTGCAGCTTCTAATAAATCTTGTCGAGCGGCATCACCATAAAAAACTTTATTACCAAAACGTCTGAGTAAGTCTATTTGGCTGGCACTGTGATCAAGAATCGACAAATGATAGCCTTGAGCCGTTAACAAACGTCCTATAATTTGGCCAAAACGTCCATAACCAGCAACAATGACATTTTTTGTGGGTTCGAGGTCTTTTATCGCATCAAATTCAGGTGTGGCAGAAGTTTTTCTCGCCAATGCCTTCTCATATAGAATCAACAATAATGGTGCACAAAGCATTGATATAGCAACGATAAGTGTAATTAACTTAGTCTGTTCTGGTGTGGTAATAAGTAGATTAGTTGTTAATGAAAGTAAAACAAAAGCAAATTCACCTCCTTGTGCTAAAGCTAAAGTGAACAGTATCTTTTGACTGCCTTTCATCTTAAAAAAATGTGCCAACACAAAAAGAACCAGTGCTTTAATCGTTATAAGGGCTAATACCGTTAGCGTAACGAAGGTAATTTTATCAAAAAGAAGAGGAAAGTCTATCGAAGCACCTACGGTTATAAAGAATAAACCAAGCAATAATCCTTTAAAGGGTTCAATATCAGCCTCTAATTCATGCCTAAACTCGCTTTCAGCTAGTACAACACCCGCTAAGAATGTACCTAACGCAGGAGACAAACCTATTTTTTCCATAATCAGTGCAATGGCAATAACTAATAGTAATGCCGCAATGGTAAAAATTTCACGTAACCTTGTTTCAGCAATGTAACGAAATAATGGCGATGAGATGTATTTGCCCGCTAAAATAATGGCTGCAATAACTGCAAGAGAAATCCCCACTTGACCGTAAACGGGTAAGTGAGCAATCAAACTATGGCCAGAAGACTTTGCTGCACTTAAGTCTTGAAAGGCAAGGAGTGGTAATATCGCAAGAATAGGGATTACCGCAATATCTTGGAACAGGAGTACCGAAAAAGCATTTTGCCCCGCGTCTTGCTTGATCCAACCCTTCTCTGTCAATGTCTGCAAAACAATCGCCGTTGAAGACAATGCCAACATCAACCCTATTGCTAACGATGTTTGCCAAGGCAAACTGAATAGATAAAAACAAAGTGCAAAAATAAGCGTGGTTGTTGCTATAACTTGTAAACCGCCTAGGCCTAGAATAGAGTGACGCAATTTCCATAGTCTGGCCGGTTGTAATTCTAGGCCAACTAAAAATAGCATCATCACAACACCAAACTCTGCAAAATGCATAACACTGGTTTGATCGCCAACCAAGCCGAGTAAGTTAGGGCTAATTAAAATTCCCGCTAACAGATAACCTAAAACAGAACCTAAGCCGAGTCTCTTTGCCACTGGCACTGCAACAAGTGCTGCAACTAAGTATATAACCGCTATTTCTAACATCTTTACATGTACTCCTTTCACTAGGGCGTTATTGAATAGTTAAAGTTGAGGATTAGTCGCCTAAGTTAGGCGTATTTTATCAATATTTTAAAGCTGATGCGATAGTCTAGTGCAGAGTTATAGGCGAGAAGTAAAATGGTCACCTGAAGTTTAACGATGACGATAACAGCACTAATAGTGTAAATAACGATTGTATGACATCACCATAGTAACTTATCCTTCAGTTTCGACTAGAGAGACTAAAGTTGCCCGCTTATCAAAAAAAACACTGCATTATGTGAAGGAATTCAAGCGTCAATAATGCAAATATGATCATATATATACCGTTAGCAACGTTATTAGACAATGTTGCTCGGCATATATTGGTTTACTTCATGGTGAAGCTCTTGTATCGCACTAACAGTAACATTTAGTTTTACTGCTAATGTTGTTTTTGATAGTGCTCAGATAAAATAAGTAATGAGCGATGATAATTAATTTTAGCGATACTTTAAAAAGTTAATGTATTGAAAAAGTGGCCATGCTTTTATTTTTCTGTTTTATTAGCAAGAAAATCACTACTTGGTTACTAAAATTAATTAAGTTTGTTCAACCAGTAACTAATTTTCTCTTCCAACAGTTTAGGGTTTATCGGTTTAGAAATATAATCATTCATACCCGATGCTAAGCATTTTTCTTTATCACCCTTCATAGTATTTGCCGTCATTGCAATAATAGGGATAGTCGAGAACAAGACACTATCCATATTATTTCTTATATGTTCAGTGGCTTGATAGCCATCCATTTCTGGCATTTGGCAATCCATTAAAATAAGATCATAAGGATGTTCTGGATCTTTCTTCTCTAAGATATCAATTGCATTTAGACCATTGACTGCAATATCAATAGAATAATCAAACTTTCTTAATATACCTAAAGCGACTTGTTGGTTAATTCGGTTGTCTTCAACTAACAATATTTTTGCTTTAGTGGTCTGACTTTTATTCTCTAACATATTACTTCCAAGGCTAGCTGAAACGCCAGCCGTATTTTTTAATATCTGTGTCTTGTTAAGCGTATCATCTAAGATATTAAGTAACTCATCAATGACCACAGGTTTTAATAAATAATCTGAAAATCCTGACGTTGATGACAAAGGACCTTTAACAATCTGATCCATTGAAGTTAACATCACTATTTTAAGCTTATCAAGTGACTTAATTTTTCTAATCTCAGCGCTTAACTCACTACCTGACATGCTCGGCATTTGCATATCAATAATAGCCATAGCAAAATAATGGCTATCGTATTGCTTCAATATAGCCAATGCCTTACTACCACTGTCAGCTTGAATAACTTCAGCCCCCAAAAGACCCAGTTGTTTGCTAAGCACGGCAAGATGAGTAAGATTATCATCAGTAACTAAAATGTTAATTCCATTTAAATGAGTACCTAACTGAGTTTGCACTTCTTCTGTGCTAGGTTTTAATTGGATATTAAAACTAAATTCGCTGCCTTGACCCAAGACACTACTAACAGTAATGCCTCCCCCCATTAATTCACATAATTGCTTTACAATAGACAAGCCTAAACCTGTGCCACCATACTCTCGTGTTGTCGATACATCGACTTGGGTGAACACATCAAAAAGTATTGAACATTTATCCGCTGGTATACCTATTCCTGTATCTATGACACTGATATGTAGTTTTATATCTCCATTGTCATTTAAAACTGTCTTTGCTTTAATAACAATTTCACCCGTGGGGGTAAACTTTATTGCATTGCCAACTAAGTTAGTAATGATTTGTCTTAATCTACCAGGATCACCGATGACCATTTGATGACCAACATCGGTGACATCAAGAATAATCTCTAATTTTTTATCTTTGCTATTCATCGATAAAGACTGAACCAAATCGCCTAAATTTCTTAAAAGGTCAAAAGTAATCAATTCAACTTCAAGTTTACCTGCTTCTATTTTTGAAAAATCTAGAATGTCGTTTAGGATATGAAGCAAGGTATCGGCACTTGAATGTGCTAGTCGAGTAAAATGAGCTTGTTCTTGACTTTGCTTGGTCGTTGATAATAAATTTAGCATGCCTAAAACACCATTCATTGGCGTTCTAATTTCATGACTCATATTAGCCAAAAACTGTGACTTAGTCCGATTGGCTAATTCAGCTTTTAATTGTTGTTTCTTATTTTCATCGGCTAAACTTTTCAGCATCAATTCTTTTTTAACTGAACTAGACACATCTTGGATCAGAATTTCACATAAGCGTTCATTCGGGGAAGTATTGATGCTTTTAATCGATATTTGCTGCTGTATACGGTAATCGTTATCACCAACATGGCTTTTATGGAATAACGCTAAAGGTTTAGGATTAAAAGTATTAGAGAGTTTAGTGGGCAATCCTAACGTTAATGCTTCATTGCATGCATCACTTAAGCGAGAATAGTTAAACCCCTCTAGAATATCACCAAGTTTACAGCCAACACCTTTATCATCGACTATAACAGAATGATCTTTTATCCACTGATTATAAAAAACAACCTGATGGTTTTCATCAATAATGATAATACCAAGAGAAAGATCATTCACAGAACTAAACAATATATCTTTTGTTAAATTATTCATAGCAGAGCTAAGCTTCAATTTTGTTAGTAATGCCAAAAACAAATTTTCTCACAGATTCTTGAAAAATCTCTAATGAGGTAATATCCATAATAAAAGAGATAAAACCTTCAATATTATCATCGGGTAAAGAGAACTTAACTTTTATATATAATGACCAATCATTTTCGCTGCTATACACATAAACTTTATTAATATCCCCTTGTATAAACTCTGGCATTTCAATTTTTATTGAGGATTTAAGAAAGTTAATAACCGTTCCAAAACAAGCATTTAAAATAACATTGCCTATTTCTACTAAAGAATCTTGCTCAAGATCAGACAAAGCCTCGGGTGGAAACTTATTACCAAGTAAAGTACTAACTAATTGCAAACCACTTTCTTTGCTAAACATAAGTAATGCTTGGCCTTTAAAGTCACCTTCAAATCGTTGAATTACAGCACTGATTTCTGTATCACTAGCAAAATTCAATTTAGATTTGGCTATTTTGTTAGAGACGATTTCGACTTTTGGGATAGTTAAATCAACCGGTTGAGATACCATTTTATTCAGAGAGTTGGCCGCTCTACCAATACCGATGTTAAATATTTCGGTGAGGGCATCAATTTCAAGTGGAGATAAATTATCCTTCATATGCTTCCCTAACTATTTAAAAAATGGCTAATGAGTTCTTCGGTAATCGGTTTAATTAAAAAAACAACACCTGCTTGCTCAGCCTGTTGTTTTATGTCATCTTGGATATTTGCGGTTAACAAAGCGCGCTTAGGAATTGAAATTAGCTTATCTAATGCAAAGATTAATTCAATACCTGTCATACCAGGCATATTATAATCAAAAATCGCAATATCAATTTTACTTTCCGCCGTTAATTGGCTCAAGCACTGCTCTCCACCTCCAGCTTCAATGATGTCGACTCCAGGTATATAAGATTTAACAATTTCTTTAAGCATCATTCGAGAAACAATACTATCGTCGACAATTAATACAACTTTACTCATTTAAATACCCAATTATTTTTAATAACCTGCCTCATAAAAGCATATAAACGAATGGGTTTATTTGCAAGCTAATATATTGAAATATAATTAGTAATTTGAGCAAGGTATAAAAAGAAGCTGTGACTTTCAAAACATAGGCTTTAATGGGAGTGTTTTGGTTAGAGCCAAGGAGCCTAAAGGGAACGTTAAAAGCATGTAAGTCGACGTTAAAAATGTGGGGTGCGATTAAATACACTTCTGTAATGCCGGTAACATAAGTTTTGGCTAGATGATAAATATTCGTGTTATCAAAGTTTATACTTGGCCTATAACTTTCAATAAAATTAACCTGATGTAAAAATATAAATCCGTCGCAAAAATGAGTAACAGCGAGTAACGTCTGTTTATGTTTTCTTACATGGGCGAGAATATTGATCATTACCGCTTCTTCTTTGCCTCGATCTAGTCCTTTGGTTGGCTTGTTTAAAATCAGCACCTTTTCTGGACGTAACAACAACAACGGTGCAATCTGTAATCGTTGTGCTTGGCCAACTAATAATCCTACACTTTTAGAGCCTAGCCAAGTATTAATACCAAACGATAAGCTATCAATAAATGAAGTTAGCTTCACTAATTGACATACCTCAAGCATTTCTTGGTAGCTAGCATCATGTTTTGCTGGCTTTATAGTTTTTTTTAAATGTTAGCAGCTAAGAGCCCTATTCCGCCTACAAGGATACCTTTAACAGAAATAGGTAAACCTCTTGTTAGCAAGGGGCTAAAGTAAAATATCCAACATTATTATCACATTCGATATTTTACTAAAAAGTACGTATAGAGTAACTATAAGCACAGAAGAGATTAACTTCTCGGACGTATAAATGGCATATGTCTATTTACATCTTTATATAATAAATATCTAAATGGACCTGGGCCACCGGCATAGCAAGATTGTGGACAAAAAGCACGTAACCACATAAAGTCACCCGCCTCTACTTCAACCCATTCACCGTTTAAATGATAAACAGCTTTACCTTCTAAAACATATAATCCATGTTCCATCACATGTGTTTCGTCAAAAGGGATCACGCCGCCTGGCTCAAAAGTTACAATGTTTACATGCATATCATGGCGCATATCTGATTGCTCAGTAAATCTTGTGGTTTTCCATACACCACCGGTATTAGGCATTTCAATAGCTTCAACTTCATGGTCACTGGTTACAAAAGCTTCTGGTGCATCTATGCCTTCAACGACTTGATAAGCTTTGCGGATCCAATGGAACTTTACATTTTCTAAACTATTATTTTTAAGTGTCCATTGAGCACCTGCAGGCAAATAAGCATACCCGCCTGATGTCATATGGTGATTTGTCCCTTCGATAGTAACATCCATTTCACCTTCAACAATAAAGAGTACACCTTCAGCATTTTCATCAAGTTCTGGTTTTTCAGAGCCGCCGTTTGGTGTTACTTCTACTATGTATTGAGAAAAAGTTTCTGAAAAGCCACTCAATGGACGAGCCAGCACCCACATCCTCATATTATTCCAAAAGGGTAAATAACTGATAACAATATCGGTTAACACACCTTTAGGAATAATTGCGTAAGCTTCGGTAAAAATAGCGCGATCAGAGATCAATTGTGTTTGTGGTGGTAATCCACCTGTAGGCGCATAATATGTACTTTTATTTGACATTTTCGTTTTTCCTTGTTGTTTGGGCTTCATTAAATTCTTTCCTGTAAGCATGAAGTAAAGGCTCGGTATAACCATTGGGCTGTGTTTTCCCTTTAAAGACAAGATCTAATGCTGCTTGAAAAGCTAAACTACTTGCAAAGTTAGCAGACATTGGCTGATATAAAGGGTCATGGGCATTTTGTTGATCAACAATAACCGCCATTTTTTCTAAGGAAGACCTCACTTCAGACTCAGATAAGATACCGTGTGCTAGCCAGTTACAAATGTGCTGACTAGAAATTCTTAATGTCGCTCTATCTTCCATTAAGCCAACATTGTTAATGTCAGGGACTTTTGAAGCGCCCATGCCTAAATCAACCCAACGAACTACGTAACCCAATAGACCTTGGGCATTGTTATTAAGCTCTTTTTCAATCGTCTCTTTACCCAATTGCTCAGGTTTTTTTAATAAGGGTACTGTTAATATATCATTTAAACGAGCACGAGATCTTTGCGCAACCCTACTCTGTACCTCAAATACATTCACTTGATGGTAATGTATAGCATGTAAGGTAGCCGCGGTTGGTGATGGAACCCATGCCGTATTAGCACCTGATAAAGGATGAGCAATTTTCATTTTCATCATATTAGCCATTTCATCAGGAATAGCCCACATGCCTTTACCAATTTGTGCTTTACCGGAAAAACCGCAGGCTAAACCTATATCTACATTCCTATCTTCGTAGGCTTTAATCCAGGGTTGTGCTTTCATATCACCTTTTAACACCATGGGACCTAGTAGCATACTGGTATGTATTTCATCGCCCGTTCTATCTAAAAAACCAGTATTAATAAATACAACGCGATTTTTTACGGCTCTAATACACTCTTTCAGGTTGACTGTTGTGCGACGTTCTTCGTCCATTACCCCAATTTTAATGGTATATCTGACAAGATTTAAACCATCTTCAACAGCATTAAAGAGTTTATTAGCAAAAGCCACTTCATCAGGGCCATGCATTTTAGGCTTTACAATATAGACACTACCCTTTCTTGAGTTACGGTGAATACTATTTTTTTGTAAATCGTGTAAGGCTATTAAGGTGCTTATCATGGCATCCATGATGCCCTCTTGAATTTCGAAGCCCTCTTGATCTAGTATTGCAGCGTTAGTCATTAAGTGGCCAACATTTCGACAGAATAATAAACTGCGTCCTGGCAAATTCAAGTTACCACCGTTAAGGTCCTGATAAATTTTATCAGCTTTTAATACTCGCTGAGTTATTTTACCGGCTTTATCAATAGTTTCACTTAAGTCACCTTTCATTAGCCCTAACCAATTACGATAAACATGAATTTTTTCTTTGCCGTCTACTGCAACTACCGAATCTTCAAAGTCTTGTATTGTGGTTAATGCTGATTCTAAAATAATATCTTTTATATCTGCAGCGTCTGTTTTACCAATAGCTGAGCTTGCATCTATTTCTATCGCCACACGTAAATCATGATGGTTAAGTAAAACTGAACTGAGCTTATTCTTATCCCCCTGAAAGCCAATAAATTGTTCAGTATTTTTTAATAGTGAAGTACGACCATCAACTAAAGTGACTAAAAGCTTTTTATTGTCAATAGTATAAGCACATGACTGATGATGTGAGCCATTGACTAATGGAAAGTGATCATCTAAAAATTCACGGCCGTAAGCGACTACTTTTGCTGCTCTAACAGGATTATGCGTTGCTTTTTTCTCAGCGCCATCTTCACCACTAATGACATCAGTTCCATAAAGGGCATCGTATAAACTTCCCCAGCGAGCATTAGCGGCATTTAATGCAAATCTAGCGTTGGCGGCGGGAACAACAAGTTGTGGTCCAGCTTGTGAGCTTACTTCACTATCTACGTTGTTTGTGGTGATAAGAAAGTCATCACCCTCAGGGCTTAAATAGCTTATATCAAAAAGAAATTGTTTATATTCCTCAATATCAAAATTATCTTGATGCGCGAGATTCCAATCATCAAGTTGTTCCTGAAATTGAGTGCGTTTTACTAATAAGGCTCTATTCTCAGGCCCTAATTGATGAGTGATTGTTGATAAGGATTTCCAAAAATTATCAGCAGAGATGTTTAAGCCGAGTAAAACCTCTTCTTCTATGAATTTTACTAAATCAATATCTACTTTTAGCAAGTTTTTCTGTTGATATATTGTCATTTCCTTAACCACTTATTCCTTAATTATACTTTGATTGTTATGTTAATTATTTGTTGAGGTCTGCGCTGATAAGCGTCTTTATCTAAAGCTGCAATGCTGATGAATGTATACAAATTCACAACACCTGTCAATAAAGACAAGAGATTGTACACATAATTGTTGACAACCTACCTTTGAGTCAACTCTATTAACATCAAACAATATTTATGCTTAATAAAACACCTTAACAATCATCTCAAGATCACCTGAAATTTACCGAAAAGTTGACCTATAAAGCGAGTAATGTGTATAAAAAATCTAGAATAATCGTCCGTTTACTAACAGTGATAATCAATACTGACGGATGAACAAACGAGTGATTACTTGACGACACCAAGATTGAAGCTGGAGAATACGTTATCATGATCCATGTAGCAGACTACTTTGCAAATAAAGGTGAGCAACAAGATAAACCACCATTTTAAAATCGTATTCCAACCATCTTGGCATTTTGACGCTAGCGCAAATTATTATGTACCGTTAGCGCGAGTATGTTGGTAAGTTATTTTATGGGAGCAGGTATTTTGGGTGCGTTAACCATGCCTTTTTTAGCGGTTAGAAGAACAGAGTATCGTGGTTTTATTGCTAGTGTAATCTTTGTTTCAACTTACTTTTTTTGAGGGGGCATTATAATATTTTTACCCTATGCTCAATCTGTTAACAACAACAACACCAGTCAAACCTTTTCAATTAAGGCTCTTGGTGTTGTTGCAGTATCACTAGGTACTTGCTACTACTTATTCTGCTTTATGGTTTGCTAATCGTTTGTAATTGCAATAATTTTAGCTGCTTACTACTTATTCTGCTTTATGGTTTGCTAATTGTTTGTTATTGCAATAATTTTAGCTACTTACTACTTATTCTGCTTTATGGTTTGCTAACCAGTGCTCTGCAATATCTTGCCTTCTACACACCCAGACATCATTATATTTTCCAATATAATCTAGGAACTTAACCAGACTTGCAAAACGACCTGGTCGGCCAATAATGCGGCAATGCAAACCAATAGACATCATTTTTGGTGCATCAGCCCCTTCAGCATACAAGGTATCAAAAGTATCTTTTAAGTAACAATAAAACTGTTCACCTGAATTAAAACCTTGCGGACTAGCAAAACGCATATCATTGGCATCTAAACTATATGGGACAATTAAATGTGGCTTTTCTTTACCTTTTACATAATAAGGTAAATCATCAGCATAACTATCAGCATCATATAAAAAAGAGCCTTCTTCCATGACCAACTGTCGAGTATTTTCGCTCATGCGGCCAAGATACCAACCTTTAGGTTTTTGCCCTGTCATTTCTTTGTGAATAGCTATCGCTTTTTTTAAATGTTCACGCTCGGTTTCAATCGGTACATTTTGATAGTCTATCCACCTGTATCCATGACTCGCAATTTCCCAATCTGCTTTTAACATCGCTTCAACTGCTTCAGGGTTACGTTGCATCGCCATCGCGACACCAAAAACAGTTACAGGTAAGCCTCGCTGAGAAAATAAACGATGTAATCGCCAAAAACCTGCACGGCTGCCATATTCATAAAAAGACTCCATGTTCATATGTCGTTCGTTAACAAACGGTTGTGCGCCAATGATTTCTGATAGAAAAGTTTCCGAGGCATTATCACCATGTAAAATGCAATTCTCGGCTCCTTCTTCATAGTTGATCACAAATTGCACCGCCACTTTTGCCTTATTTGGCCAAGTAACCTTAGGTGCATGCTCTCCGTATCCTTTCATGTCTCGAGGGTAGTTATTCATATCTATTTTACTCATGCTAATGTCAACTCAATAGTTTCGTTTTCTAAAGTAAGTTCATTACAATGTTTGCCAGCACCGGCCCTATCAAAGACGAAAAAAGTCGGTCTTTTTCTGAAATTAAGGCCATGTGCCAAATTCCTGCATGAAAATTAATGTTTTGTTGTTCATGGGTTACAAAAACTTGTAAATTTGCACTAGAAACAGAGTCACCTGCCATTTTTATTATCTTGGAGATAACTTGTTAGAGGCGATACCTAGGAGCAAACTCGAGATGTGTACCACCTGTTGAATTTGCATCACTGACATGGGCTACATCGGCAAAAAAATAGCTATCATCCCACGCAAAGCCTGTTGCATTTGCAATAGTGAACGTTGCTTCATTGCCATCAATGCTTCGTTTATTATGTCCTGTGCCATATAAGCCTGCTACTTTAAATGTACTAAAAGTAGCAGCTTGTATTGTAGCCGAACTCAAACCAAGAAATAGAAACGAAGCAGCACTAATAACTGTGGTTATCATCTTCATTTCTCTTCTCGGTTTTTATTTTGTTGTAACTTTTTATTCCGTGATTATTTAGTTGTATAAAGTAAAGGTTACATTACTCTTTTGTTGTTTGACGTTGTTGATACCACAGAGCAATTAACTTCCGCTCTGAGTCAGTAATTTTGGTTAAGTTACCTATAGGCATAGCTTTAAGGACTACGGCTTGCTGATAAATTTGAGTGGCTTGCGCTTTAATTTGTTCAGGTGTGTCATAAATAAAGCCTTTAGGCGCAGCGGAAAAACCAGCTTGAGTAGGTTTGTCTGCATGACAAGATGAACAACGCTGTTGAATAATGGCTTGAACTTGAGAGAATTCTACAGGTGAGACTGTTGAATCAGTATTCGTCACGATTGACTTAGGCGCCATAGCCCAGATAACGACGACCATAATAACTACAGCAGTAACTAACGCTCCTGTTAGTGGTTTTCCTGGCGTGTGACGCGAAACAAAGAACACCCGTATTAAGGCACCTGCCATAGAAATACCCATTAATATTAACCAGTTATACTCATGGTTATAGGTCATGGCATAGTGGTTACTTATCATCACAAAGACAACAGGTAAGGTAAAGTAAGTGTTATGAACAGAACGCTGTTTGCCTGCTATTCCCGGGGCGGCGTCAACTTTCTCGCCTGCGATGAGCCTTTCGACCATTTTCTTTTGGCCAGGAATAATAACAAAGAATACGCTAGCTGCCATAATAGTACCTAACATGGCACCAAATGTCATAAAAGCGCCACGACCACTAAATATGTGTGTTAATGCATAAGCGGCGGCAGAGACAAGTGCAAAAATCACAACACCTAAAACTAAATCGTTTTTAGCTAAAGCAGATTTACATAAGAAATCGTAAATAATGTAGCCACCAAACATAAAGCCTAAGCTAATTGCAATGGCTGTGCTTTGCGATATATCAGCAACACTTGTATCAATAAGGTAAATATCAGCGCCATACCAGTAGACAATAGCCATCAAAAAGAAACCACTGATCCACGTTGTATATGCTTCCCATTTAGACCAATGAAGATTATCGTCTAAAGGTTGGTTTTTGGGACCCAACATGTATTTTTGCGAATGATAAAAACCACCACCGTGTACCGCCCATAACTCACCAAAAACACCATTTTGGGTGTCTGCAGGATTTTTAGGTGTATGTAATGAATTATCTAGCATAACAAAATAAAATGATGCGCCGATCCAAGCTATGCCGGTAATGATATGAAAACTTCGCACTAAAAAATTTAATACATCGAACAAATACGCTTCCAAATTTCTGACCCTTCTAAAGAATTTATATTGCATTTATAGCGCGGCTTAATTTGCCAACTTAACTATAGCTTAAGGCTTGTGTTGTGTAATTTACATTCATTACTAAACATCAACTTAGCATATGAAACAAAAACAACATTGTCAACAATCTTGTTTACAATTAACCATCAGTACAAACAAGTATTTTTGCCCATAAACTAAAGCCAAAAAATTCCAATGACTTTATGTTTTTAAAAATATAGGTGATTTTTCTACAGGAAGGGATTGAAATTATAAGAGTTATATCTATTGTTAGCGCTTCTCAACAAGCCGCATACCACAACCTTTTAATATGATATGTTTTATCGTTCTTTTAGCATCATCAAAGTCGCTATTGGTCAGCGGCCTATCTAAAGCAGCTTCAATCTCAACTGAAAAATTAGCATAATGTTGAGTTGCCCCCCAAATAGTAAACAACAAATGGTAAGCTGATATTTGCTCATCTAACTTACCTTGCACTTGCCATGATTGAATGATGTTAGCTTTGTCAGTGATCCACTGTTTAAAATCTGTTTTCAAATATTGACTTAAATAAGGCGCGCCATGCAGTAACTCACTAGCAAAAATAATTGAAGGAGTAGGATTAGTTCTTGAATACTCTATTTTCGCATCTATGTAGCTTGCAATTGCTTTTGCTGGGTCATCATTGGGCTTTATATCAGCAAAAGCTTGATTCCATAAATTGATAATATTAGTTAACACCGCACCATAAAGCGCGAGTTTATTCGTGAAATAATAATGAATGTTACTTCTGGGTAACATTGCCGTTTCAGCAATACGCGCAATGGACGCACCATTAAAGCCATATTTCTTAAATTCTTGTTCAGCAGCTTTTATTATTTTATTTTTGTTTAATAACCTAGCTTTTTGTTGTGTATTGACTAAATCATCATCAGAAATTTTTATTATTGCCATATTTTAACCAAAGACCTAACCGTTAACGCATTAACGTTTTTTAAATATATCAACTAAATCGCTAGTAAATTCTTTTTCATCTAAATTTAAACGCGTCTCAATACTATGAATATGTTGATACATAAGTGCTGTAGCTTTTTCAACCTGACCTTTTTCCATTACGTCGATAAGCTCGAAGTGTTCAAAATGCGAGCATTTAGGCGCATCAGGGTTTTCATACAGTACAATCACTAAAGAGGTTTGCGGTATTAAGGTTGTCAGAATGCGCTCAAGCGTGGTGTTTTTTGATATCTTCGCCAGCATCAAATGGAAGTCGCCACCGAGTTGAATACCTTCAACCATATGTTCACGTTTGATATTATTTTCTTCTGATTTAACTATTTTTTTCAATAAGTCGAAGTCACTATGCGTTGCATGCTTAATGACATCTTTAACAATCTCTACTTCAATTAATTTTCGAGCTTCAAGAATATCTTTACCTTGTTTAACGGTCGGACTTGCGATAAATGCCCCTTTGTTCGGTTGAATTTCAATAATATGGTCTTGAGAAAGTCGCAGTAAAGCACTACGAATCGTTGTACGACCCACATTAAATATTTTTGATAAATTTTCTTCAGTCAGCCGAGTACCAGGGCGTAAACGAAACGATAATATTGCATCAAAAATTTCTTGGTATATTTCTTTATCGCTAATTTTTTTAATTTTTTCGTCAGACTTCAACTTAACTTTCATCACAATCCTAAATACAAATTGACCACTTGGTACTAATTCTCTTAGATTATAGTATATAGAGTTTTATGTTAACTAGTCATTGAACTTCATTACAATCAATAACCTTATCGTTTATTTTCTCATCATCACTCAAATTATACCGATACATATTTATATGTTCAGTATTCAGCTCGACTTAATTCATTTATTTATAGGTACTAATAAGTCAGGATATGGGCAGCTAGTTTGTAGAGAAGCCTCTGCGAGTAAGTTACCCGTAGCCATTAAAAGCTCACACCTGCACTTGGAAATAATGCTGAACAACGTGCCAAAGTAAGGTGGTTGAAAAAATATGCCGATTTTGAGATTGAGCCAGCTAAGTGTTGATCAATCGTATTTAATGCCTTTACTGAAGCTAACGTTAACAAAAGTGACTTTTTTCTTCAAATAGAGTTACTCAACGTTACTTTTTATCTCAGCACATTTATTATTAATATAAAGTGTGATTTGTGTTTCTAGCAGGTGAGTGTTTGAAAACTGCAATTGACGCTTTGTTTCTGAATCTAGAGAATCAAACGTTATATTGTCAATCATGGCATAATCGACCCGGTCACTTAAAACCATTTTTATACCTGTTTCAACAGACTCCATATAAAATATCTTAATGCCAGCATCAGTGAATGATTTAACAAACTGAGAATTATGGTTAGTTCTCAGTAAACCAATTAAATATGGCTTAAGCTCTTCGAGCATTGTCCAGGTAAATTCTGTTGGCTCTCTCTTTCTGATAAGAGAGATACTAATTAAATTTTCATCTAAAACGTAGGAAGAAAAATTAAGTGTACTACTTGGAGGATAAAAACTAGCACACCACTGATCAGCATTGATAACTCTATTTGCTCTTCCAGGAGGAAGAAAAACCGGTATCCAAGTCAATGAAGAGCCAATTTTACTCTTTCGTAATAAGGTAAACGCTAAGCCATCATCATCACGTTCTACTGTGGTAAAAGGCGGATATTCTATTGAAATCACCTCAATTGTCGTCTCTTGAGAAAAAGAGGAAGCACAAAAAAGTAAGGTTAATAACAAATATATTTTCATTGCTAAAGAGTCGCCTAATAATATGATTAAAAAATTTAGAGTCACTGTCACTATTATTTATTATGGTCATATTTTTATATATAACCATTCAATAAGTAGATTATTTAATATCAATAAACGATATAACATCCTATAGCGCTGAATATCAAAGGGACAGTCTCATGTTAAGCAATCAAAATTTAAACTAAAGATCCCTAAATAGTTAACCTTCATTATGAGCATTTTTTTGATGAGTTAATCGAGTAACCTGTTAACGCTAACTAATGTTACATTATAGACTTGAGGTTTTACATTCTTGAACTCAGCTGTGGCTGAGTGAGACTGATAAACTTAGCACCCTAATCCCTATTTAGGGTTTAGGGTGACGATGAGAACTAAACGCTAGCCATTAGAAGCCCCTAATAGCTCATTTAAGATCACCAAAGCACCCGTTCTTCGAATCAGGGGACAGCTAAAACTACCGGTATCCCCTCTAAAAACACTTAATACAATATGGTCAATCCAACAAATCGTTATACTAATATAGTATGCTTTTAACCGCCAAATTTAAAACGTAAACCAGCATTAACAGTAAAGCCATCGTTTCTTGACCAAATGTTGGTTGTCCATCGACCGCTAGGTGCTTGTTCGGGTAATACTAAAGAGTCATCCTTTGTTTGTCGCACATTTAACAAGTTTTCAGCATTAACGAAAAAGCTTACTTGTCCGATGGTAATTTGACCCAGCAGCCCTAAGTGCCAATAAGGGCTGCTTCGCTCTCGATATGGGTTGTTTTCAAGTTGTTGTGTACCCGTATAGTAAGCTTCAAATCCTACCATATGACTACCATGTTCTTCCCACATTACAACAAGACCAGCCGAATGTTTAGGGGTTAACGCTAAGGGTACTCGGCCAAATTGCGGATCTCTTTCTTTAGTGGCGTCTATGTATAAATAGCTACCGGTAAATTTAATATCTTGCCAGCGATAGCGTAGTAATAATTCAGCACCGTTAATGTTACTTTCGCCAGCTGCATTGACGATAAGAACTTGCTTTCTTGAAGCATCATCACTATTAATCACAGCTAACTCAGTAACGTTATCAATATCTGACGCAAATAATGTTAGGCTAGTTTCTACACTGCCCAGCACATAGCTAAAATCTATAGATGCGGTAGATGCTCGCTCCTCATCAAGACTCTCTAGCGGCGCAAGTCGAGATAAACCGGCTTCATCAATATCTTCAATAAAAGGACTTGGTGCGAAAAAACCTTGCCCATATGCCCCTCTAACCGACCAGCTTTCTTGGTTGTATAATAATGAAATTCGCGGGCTTACTTGTGTTCCGTATTCATTATGCCAATCAGCACGTGCACTAAGCGACATAGAAATATCATCACTGACTTCATAATCTAGTTGCGAAAATAGTCCCGGCACTTGATAGGAATAATTAAATTCAGAAAAGGTATCAGATTCGAACTTTTCAGACTGTAGTGCTAAGCCAACTAGCCATGCCGCTTTATCAGAATACCCTGACAAACTCGACTCAATCAGGCTGCTTGTATGGCTGTCATCCTCTTGAACAGGACCAAATTCATGCTCGTGGTCTTGTTTCATTGCCGAGCCACGGACATTAATAGTCATCACCTGCCCCAATGGGCGATCATATATGAAGCCAACATCGGTTCTAAGCGTACCCTGTGTTTGAGGAAAACTATTACCATCAGGTAAAGTAGCGTCACCTAAAGTACCACCATCTCTTTGTTCTTTCATTGCACCCAAGGTAACGTAAAGGTTTGCACCATTATCTTGCTGCCAATAGAAACGAGGTCGGACACTGTGCCTTTCGTAGCCAGCCAAATCAATCCAGCCATCGTTATCTAAGTCTTGCTCTTCTTGATGATGAACTCCAGCAGTAATCGATGCACTTAAAGCGCTAGTTAAAGGAGCGGCAAAGTATGAAGTGATATCTTGACCATTTTTAGACGTAGCATTAAGTAACACTTCGCCCTCATAAACATCTGAAGGTGTGCGTGAAATTAGATTGATCACCCCTCCAAGTGCTGAGCCACCATAAAGAGAAGAAGCAGACCCTTTAATTATTTCAACATTTGCAAGGTCTGTAGGTGGAATTTGCAACAGGCCAATTGAAGCGGTTTGACCACCGTATAAGGGTAAACCATCACTTAAGAGCTGTGTGTAACGACCATACATTCCTTGCAGTCGAATGTTGGAACTTCCTAACGCAGGCGAGGTAGTTTGCACTCTAACGCCACCCGTTTCAGCCACTAACATAGAGATATTCCCTGGACGCATTAGCGCTTTTTCTTGTATTTCTTCCCCATTAATAATTTCGGTTCGTGTTGCCGATTCAGTAACGATACGACCTAAACGAGAAGCGCTTACTTGAATTTTTTCAATTTTGTTATCGTTATGTTCATGGTGTTCTTTGTTGTGTTCTTTGTTGTGTTCTTCTTCATTGTTATTTTCATTCGCGTAAGAAAACGCAGGGATTAACAGCATGGCTACTGCCGTTTTTAATGATATTTTAAACATTTTTACCTCAGGTATTACTTGATAATAATTCAGCACAAGGGCGCTAATTAACTTGAAAAGTGATGAGTTGTACAATCTTTGTTATTCTAAGTTTTTATGAGGTAAAATAGGAGGCCGATAGAGCAAGGGAGAAATAGATTTAAGCTGCTCAAATTGTTGCATATAAAAAGCTTCAGCTAAGATAGTTATTTTAGCTGAGTGAACGACAGTATTAAAATATACAGTTGATGAACATGCATTAACAATACAAGTACAATTAACATCGCAACATTCGATACCACAGCAGTCTTCTGGGGTAGCTTTACTAACTGTACTTAAACCGTAATGTTTTACTTGTTCGCTGGTGTCAAAAGAAAGAGATTTTTCTGAATTTTCACAAGACATAGCAGTATTAAAGCTTATTGCTTGCCCAACGAAGGCAACAAGCATCATTGCTATAATAAACATTCTTAACACTGCTTTAAACATAAAAACCCTTAAACACCATACGCAGAGTATTATAAGAGTTTATTCATAATATGTGAACAATCATAGGCAACCTCGTGCGAGTTATCTATTAAGTCGGTACTATAAACTGTTTAAGCGATTATTAATTATAATGCCTAGTTTGTCAGATAAGCAGACAAAATAGGCATTAGCCTTTTTATGATGAACGACATCTATGGTAGCCTTGCTGGCAGTTATTGGTGGGCTTTGGTTAGGTGAAACATCTATTTTCTGCCTGTTGATATCTACCTTTGAGAGCGGTTTTAATAAACGTTGATTTTAATTACCCGTATTATTTTGTACTGACAAATTAAACGTTTTTACATCACAGTTACTGAGGGCATCGCAACCTCTTATAATAAACCTTAATCTTGATAGGTCATTATCTTGAAAAGACTCGCTTCCTACAGATTTGTTTCCAAAAGAGCAAGATAAGCTGTTGTCATCAATTACACATTGAACTTCACCTGTTGCGTTTGGGCAGAGTGAGAAAGAAGCGCTACCACATTTAAGCCCGGCTATTTTATTATCGTCAGAATATACGTCGCCATTAATCGATAAGTATAAATCTATTCTGTAGGCTGCAGAAGTCGGTGATACCCACTGAACTTCAAAGCGAGTACCTTCTGTAACAGTAACCTGCTCTCCTTCATAATAATCTCTTGAATCAAAGCGAATATTTTGTAAGGTGAAGCCTTCCTCAACCGGTGGCAATATATTAATCTCTGGTGTTTTTTTATCAGCACCGCCGCCACAAGCGCTAAGCACGATTAAAGTAGTGGTTAATATAGTTAATAAAAGATGTTTCATCGATGTCCTTTTTATTACGTTAAATGTATTCCATACTTGACAGCTCAGTAGTCAAAGAAGACATTAAGCTTTTCAGTTCATTACGTCAATAACAGGCACTAAAGTCATGTTAATATAATTGAGTGACGGATGACGTTATTGCCAATCATAGGAAATTATTTTTAGCTAAAAAGCTCTCCTGCAAGCTTATTACTGCCGTTGGTATTTCACCTATTTATACACAAGAATACTACATTGTCGTCACTAGCCTCTAAAGCATTGAGGATTACCATCAAACCTCAAATCAATAAAATCGCTCATTTAAATCAAATAGAATGCTCAATTAGTAGACATCCGCTTGAGCTAAAATACCTTTGTTTATAAGTTGAGTAAGAACATAGTTACACTTTATTTTTAAGTGTTCTCTAAGCAGGCGAACTGCCGGAGTAATGGTCTGTCTACTTGGGCAAATAATCCATAATTCTGTTGGCTTAGGGACAAAGCCAGTTAATAGTGTCACAAGTTGGTTACTCAGCAAGTCATATGACATATCTAAACTAGATTTTACAGCTATTCCCTTACCACTTACACACCAACGCCTGACTAGGTCAGCATCGTTTGAAACGCGATTACTTTTCATTTTGACTTTAATAAACTCACTTTTATAAGAGAATTCCCATACATCATGAACAATGTCATGTAACTTATATAGAAGACCGTTATGTGTGGTCAAATCATTAGGATGCTTGGGTATACCATGCGCTTCTAGGTACTGAGGTGTTGCACAAATAACTCGTGGTACATTACAGATTTTAAAACCGTAAAGGTTGGCATCATTTGGTGAACCATAGCGCAAGGCAATATCAACGGGATCCCTATAGAAATCAATATTGCTATCACTGACATGTAATTTAACACTGATCCCTGTGTGCTCTTCCATAAATTCATCAAACCAAGGTAATACTAAATTCCGACCTAAATCTGAGGGGATAGAAATTCTTAATTCACCATCAATAATGTCTAAATCATCTTTAACATTTTGCTTAGCTACGTCAAGCATTTGCAATGCTTGCTGACAATTTGGAATATACCTTTCACCTGCAACAGAGAGCCTTAAGCTTCGAGTCGTTCGTATAAACAGATCAACGCCAAGCGCACGTTCAACCCTTTTTATTGCTGCACTAGCTGTTGCTGTATGCATGTCTAAACTCTCTGCCGCTGCAGTAATACTGCGAAATTCGGCAACTTTTAAGATAACATTAAGATCTTCTAATAGCATGATTGTCAAAAATAATTTGATAAAGATTCTATCATTATGCTGTTTCTATTTGAGCGATCAAGTCATATCATTATAATCACCATAACAATTAACGTTAACTCCCCGTAATTAACAATTTTAAAGCTTTGGAGAAAAACCATGAAAGCAGTTGGCTACATACAATCATTACCGATCAGTAATCCTAAATCATTAATAGACATCGAACTATCGCAACCTACAGCTTCAGGACATGACTTATTAGTACAGGTTATGTCTATCGCTGTTAACCCTGTAGATTACAAAATCCGTCAAAATGTTGCAGCAGAGAACGATGAATACAAAGTGCTTGGTTGGGACGCTGTTGGTGAAGTCGTGGCCATAGGTGAGTCAGTGAGCCACTTTAAACCTGGGGATAAAGTCTTTTATGCCGGAGATTTAAATCGCCAAGGAAGTAACGCGGAATATCAATTAGTTGATGAGCGCATCGTCGGTCATAAGCCAAAAAGTTTATCAGATGGCGAAGCCGCTGCATTACCATTAACCGCGATTACTGCTTGGGAATTATTGTTTGAACGCTTATTAATCAAACAACAACATCCTGAGATAAAGAAAAAATCAAACGATATAATTTTAATTGTTGGCGCGGCGGGAGGTGTCGGTTCGATTTTAGTTCAGTTAGCAAGTGCACTAACAGGCGCAACTGTCATTGCTACGGCGTCACGAGATAGTTCTGTAAAATGGGTAAAAAAACTGGGGGCAGATTATGTTATCGATCACTCCAAATCACTAGTAGAACAAATTGAACAATTAGCTATAGGGCAAGTAACACACGTTGCTAGTTTAACGCATACTGACTCCTATTTAGATAGCTTTGTTGAACTGTTAGCTCCAATGGGAAAGATAGCCTTAATTGACGATCCTAAGTCGCTTGATATCAGTAAACTTAAATTTAAAAGTTTATCCCTGCACTGGGAGTTTATGTTTACACGTTCAATGTTCAAAACAACAGATATCAATGAGCAACATCGCTTACTTAACAAAATTGCAGACTTGATTGACCAAGGATATATCCAAACTACGGTCGGTAAAAACTTAGGAACCATTAACGCTAAAAACCTAAGAGCGGCCCATAAAATACTTGAATCAGGACAATCGATTGGAAAAATTGTTTTAGAAGGTTTTTAAAAGCAGTCCTAGAAATGTAAGAGACTCTCTAAGACGATTAAGTATAATTATTAATAACTTAATAACTTAATAATAGGTATAAAAATGAAAAAATTACTTTCAGTAATAGCTTATAGCATAGCATTACTCACTACAGCGACGACATTAGCCAATAACAGTGAGCTTCACACAGTCGCTACATTCGATGCACAACATCCACCGGGTAACATTGCTATTACGCCATCGGGAAGAAAGTTTTTGTCGATACATGGATTTTATGGACAAAAGCAAAAGATCATGGAGCTTATGCCAGACGGCACCACAAAACCTTATCCTAATGTAGAATGGGCATATGCTTACAATAATGGTAAAGGTTTTTACGGTGTTCTGGGTATTAATGTATCAGCCGAGGGTGTGTTATGGATGCTAGATACGTCGGGTCCTGATCATGCGGGGCGATTAGTGGGTTGGGATACTAAAAGTGAGCAGCTTGATAAAATTATTTATTTAGCAAAGCCAACGATTACAGACACGTCGTTTCTAAACGACTTAGCCGTTGATAACAAAAATGGCTATATTTATATTGCTGACACGGCACAAGGTAGTCAAGCCGCAATTATTGCTGTTAACCTTAAAACAGGTGCCGCACGAAGAATACTGCAAGACAGCCATTATACTCGTGCTGAAAACATCGACATAGTTATTGAGGGTCGCACAATGAAAATTGGCGGGCAAGCTGCGCGTTTGGGTGTAAACCCAATCACTCTTGAGCCCAATGAAGACTGGTTATACTTTGGCTCCATGTCGGGCACATCGGTATATCGTGTTGCCACAAGCGCAATTATAAATGAAAGTCTATCAAGTAAAGAGCTAGAGGAAAAAGTACAGCACTACGGTACTAAGCCTATTTCTGATGGTATTATTGTCGATGGTGGCGGCAATATATATGTCACCGATATTACTAACGGCGCTATTGGTGTGGTTAAACCTAGTGGCGATTACCAAGTGTTATTTAAAGATGAACGTCTTGTGTGGCCTGATGGTTTTAGTTACGGAGACGATGATAAAATTTACGTTACCGTTAATAAACTTCACCGTTCGCCAATACTCAACAATGGTAAAGATGACAGCCAAGGGCAATATAGTGTGCTTTCTTTTAAGCCACTTGTTAAAGGTAAAGTAGGTCGTTAGTGCCCCGCTACTTTTGACTTATCAATACTAAAAGTCTTTTGGCCGCTTTTAACCATTAAAAATATTAAGGTAATTATCAATACGACCGTCTATTTTATTAATGAAGCAGACGTTCTATCCTAATATCGTGGCTCATAATATGAACCACGATATTAGAGCTTTAATGGTCAATATTCATTGATAATTAAACGGTTCTCAACCTCAGAGATAACAATAAAATAGTATTGCGCAACGCTCAAGTAATCATTAAGAAATTTGCTTAACGGCTAATTCAGGTGGTACCAAAGGCGCAATATCATTAACATAAAAAGTATCGCTAGAGGCTTGATTCCACCATGTTAACCACATCCCAGTAATATTTTCTTGCGTTAACTGACTCTCAGTCAGTTCAGGTACTGTGTGGGTATTAGATTCTAACATGCCGTTTGGTGTTCTACGTTTTATCATGTTGTAAGTTAACTGCGAGACATCATCTAGTCCCATGCTTCCCAATAATTCAAAGAAGCTATTTAGGGTGTGATGATGAAATGAGGTTACACGTTTGCCTTTTACTTCTATATCGATGGCTTTAGAGCGATTTTTATCTTGTGTGGCGACCCCCGTTGGGCACATATTGGTGTCACATTGCCTAGATTGAATACAGCCCAATGACATCATAAATGTTCGGGCCGCGTTAACAATATCAGCACCAAAGGCAACCTTATTAAGCATGTCAAAACCCGAAGCTGTTTTACCGGCTGAAATCACCCGTATCTGTTTACGTAGTCCTAATCCAACAAGTGCCTGATGAACAAAATAGGTTCCTTCCAAGCAGGTCATACCAAGTCTGTTACTAAATTCCACGGGTGCAGCGCCTGTGCCTCCTTCTGCGCCATCAACCGTAATAAAATCAAGGTATATGTTACTTTCCAACATGGCTTTGCCAAGACATAAAAATTCAGCGGGGTTACCAACACAAAGTTTGATACCAATGGGCTTGCCACCACTTAACTCTCTAAGTTGGCTAACAAATGACAGTAATTCAAATGGGCTATTGCATTCAGGGTTAATCGCCGGAGAAACACAATCTTCTTCTTTACTAACACCTCTGATCTGCGCGATTTCATCTGTTATCTTAGCTTTAGGAAGTACGCCACCATGACCAGGCTTAGCACCCTGCGACAACTTTATTTCAATCATTTTTACTTGTGCTAATTGAGCCGTTTTAGCAAACATCACAGGATTGAAACGGCCATATTCATTTCGACAGCCAAAAAGCCCCGTACCTATTTGCCAAACCAAGTCTCCACCATGCTTTAAATGATAAGGGCTAACACCACCTTCGCCAGTATTATGATAAAAGCCACCTGCACCTGCGCCTAGATTCATTGCTTCAATAGCTTCTGCACTTAAAGAGCCATAACTCATTGCTGATATATTTAATCTTGACGCTTTATAGGGTTTTGAACATTGTCGCCCGCCAACTGAAACGTGCTTAGATTCATCCTTTATTGTTTTTGGTGCTAGCGAGTGCCATATACTTTGATAGTTAGTTTGCATTAAATCTCGTTGAGTGCCAAAGGGAATGGTGTCTGTTACCGACTTTGCACGTCGATAAACCAGATCTCTTTGTTCGCGATTAAAAGGCATTTCTTCGGTGTTATTTGCAATAAAATACTGTTGAACTTCTGTTCGTATTGATTCAAAGAAGTAACGAAAGTAAGCAAGAACAGGATACAGTCTATTTAAGGTATGTTTACTTAGGGTAAGATCATATGCACCTACTATTGAATAGGTCAGGGTAAAAAACACCAAAAAACCAGGGAACCAACCAGCAATAGTATAAAGTAAGATAAAGCTACTGATGTTACCTAGGGTTAAAACTTGCCAGTAAAATTTTTGAGCTGAAGTCATTTTTTAAATATCCTACTATATTTCTAATCTGCTTATTTAACCCCATTGATCAATGGGATAATATTATTTTTTTGATGTATGGCGGTAATAAATAGGTGTAAAGCCTATAGAGACTGAAAATCTTTATCAATCATCTTCACCACCCACCAGTTAATGTAATTTCAGGTTAGGCCTTAACGCTCTATTAACCCTACCAACAAGGACTATGAGTAAGGTTTTAAGCACACCAAAAAGTGTCACTTGGTGCATGCGGTATAACCCAATATAAACCAGTCTTGCCAACTTACCTTCGATGAACATACTGCGTTGATTAATGTTTCCCATTAGGCTGCCTACTGCCGTATAAGATGATAATGACACCAAGGAACCATAATCGATATATTCATAAGCGACTAAGGGTTTCAATGCTAATTTAGCAATAATATTGGTAAAGACAGTCGATGCCATTTGATGCGCTGCTTGCGCCCTAGGGGGAACTTTTATCCCTTTTAATGTCGTGCATGAGGCGCAGTCGCCAAGGGCAAATATATCGGTGTCTAAGGGAGTTTGCAGGAATGGATTAACCAGTAATTGATTGTTCTTTGCGCTTTCCAAACCGCCAATAGCTTGCATAAAATCAGGTCCCTTTATGCCCGCCGCCCAAACAGTAATGCTGCTAGCGATTTCACGGCCATCTTTTGTTATTACACTGTTGGGCGTAACTTCAGTAACCGCGGTGTTAGTATTTACGGTGATACCAAGCGCCTCTAGTTCTTGTTGTGCACTTTGCGCTATACGTTCAGGAAGTGCAGCAAGGATCCGAGGCCCTGCTTCTACAATGTGAATATCTAGACTCTTTTTTGATAAATGGTCATATCCATAATTTCTCAGTAATTCAGAGGTTTTTACTATTTCTGCAGCAAGCTCTACGCCTGTAGCACCACCACCAATAATGGCAATATTGAGACTGCTGCGCGTATCGTCCCCTTTAAGTCGTAAAAAAGCATTAAGTAACTCAGTATGGAATCGCTCTGCATTTTCACAAGTATCAAGAAATGTACAGTACTCCTTTGCTCCCAGCGTATTAAAGTCATTCGTTACAGACCCTAACGCAAATACCAATAATGAGTATTTAACCTGGCGAGCAGGAAATATTAAAGCACCGTCTTGATCATTTAATTGTTTTAAAAGTACATGCTTCGATTCTCGGTTGAGTCCATCAACTACACCTAGCTGAAACAAAAAACCATTACGCGCACCATGGGATAAATAATCAACACAATCTATATCTGCGTCAAGTGAGCCTGAAGCGACTTCATGTAAAAGTGGTTTCCAAACATGTTTTCTATTTTGGTCGATTAAAATAACTTTTTGTTTGGTTTTTCGAAAATACTTGCCGAGTTTAGTGGCAAGCTCTAAACCTCCTGCACCACCACCGATTATAACAATGGGGTCTGAAGAAATGGTCGGTTTTCGCCACCAAGGCCTGATTAACATTTTATTCGCTGATCCTTAAACTATAATGAGCCAACACCATTAAAAGCTAGCGTTATTTGTATTAGATATTCCCTACCTTAATCTATGCTTAAGTTAGCGAATATGTAATAAACTATCATGCTATCTTTATGAATGCACTAAGGATAAAGCGTGTCTTCCTGGTTTAAACGTTTAGGTCCATTTCTTGGTGTTGTGTTCTTTCTTATGGCTGCGACACGAGTCTATTTTAAATTAGAACATTTTAAATATGCAGACTCTCTTTCAGCCTTGAGTAGTAGATCTAGTTGGGTTTTCGGCCTGGGTGTTATACTTACTTTGCTAAATTATCTGATCTCCAGCCTTATTAATAATAAGTTAATCCTAAATATTACTAACGACTTCATTACCAATAGAAGTCGTTAATATCTAGGCTAAAATTTACAGATCTTTTATGTTGTTAAGATAGTTTTTATAGTTAGACTTTTTATCTTCGAATAATTTCAGTAAATCTAAAGTAACAAAAACACCATGCTGCTGCTCGCTGTTAGTCGTTAAACCAAAAGAATAAGTATTGTTTATGTGAAACATAACCCCGTGAGATACCGACTTAACTGAAACTCTATCTGCATAGGTAGAGACGACTGAAAGTCCCAAAGGTATCTTTAACTGCCAGTAATTAATCCCCGCCCATTCTATAGCAAGTGCTTCTTTCATCTGTTCGCCATGTTCAGCATCGACACTGTAATGCATAATAATAGAAGGATGTAAGGCAAAGTACTGTTTATTGGGGGGTGGAACTAAACGGTTTTCTTTTAATTTATCTTGGTAATACCAAGTATTAATGGCTAAATCTATAAACGTTTGTGAACGCGAATTTTCAAAATAATTTGACCATGCAGTGTTCTTTAAAGCTATATTCATACCTGCTTTTGAATTGGCATATTTATAAGAAGATTCAAAAGGAGCAACAATTGCCTTATGCAAATTATCAAAGAGGATCTTACAGTTTTTTGGGCCATACCCCTTACAGTCAGCATTATCTAAAACTGCAATTTCTTCATTGTTATACTTTAGATGATATTTTCCTGTCTTAGTGCTTTTTGAGGCATTAATATTTTTAGGGTACGACAATGTGGTTAACGATTGATAAGCATTGTTGATGATAAAATCGCTGTCGACACCCATTTTTTCTAGCGGTTTAACATGCAAGGAAAGTTTTTCCTTCCAATTAATAAACCAAGCATTCATCGCTTGATCGACTTCTGAGCCATCAAGAAGTTTATTACATATTTTCAGAGAAATATCATCAACACCCTCATACATATTAATAAAAACCTTCCCTTTTGTAGCGTCGTGTTTTTGACAAATAAGCTCTTCAGAAAAAGAAGATAAAGAAGATAAAGATATCAAGGCAAGTAAAATAGCCGCCAATAAATATTTCATTGTTTATCCTCCTTGAAATATCTAATAAAACCGGTGATAGCTGCCACTAATCCCTTAATGTCAGCAGTAAAGCCGCCTGTTTGTTGATAATTTTTAATTTTATTTAGCTCTCCTTGATAATGTTTAAATGCCTTATTAGCTTGTGTTTGCTCAGTAGAGCTGGGGTCGAAGTCATCTAAAAATGTATAAAGTAAAGGATAAGATACTTTTGGATCTTCAATGTACCCTTTAATTGAATGGGTATTCTTGCGACTAAATTCTTTAGTAACAATTTTTCGATATGCATTATCAAACGCTGATTCACTTATCCAACTACCATTATTTTTAGGATCGAAGCGTCTAAATAAATCAAAAGCAATAGGGTCGCACTCATGATAGATATTATAAAATTCATTCATTATTCCGCCAACACCAGGTTTAACAATAGATTGATAAGGTGAAGTTAAACCAGAAGCCCACGTGACTAAATCGCTAACATTAGCGAAACTCCAATAGGTAGATATTTGCGGTTGACCGAGCGGTTTTTCATCAGGAAAGAGTTTATTTAATGAGTCATGCATTACTGACGTGCCAAGAGAATGCGTTAAAAAATGATAAGTCGTACCTGCACTGTGTTGGCCAAATATACTCACTAACTCTTTGATAACAAAGCCCCTAACGCTTTCACCAAATATAGACAAATATAGGATAACATCTAAGGCATGAGTATTTTCAAAGGTATCACTCCCCAGATTGGCATCAATACCTATCAATTTATTCATTAAGTCAGGCGTATCAACACCCGCCAGCTGAGTTTTAATGAAGTGTTCAACTGTTTTACTGCTGCTTGAAATTTCCTTACGGATCTTCTCAAATAGATGGTCATAACTAATACTATGAATGATCAATTCATTTTCAATTTTTAGTTTTTTATAACTTGGATACCTTTCCAATGCATTGTTAATTGACTCAACAACGTCTTCTTTAAAAGAGTCAGAGGTGTGCATTCCAATGCCATGCATTAAAATTAAGACGGGTTTATCGCTCATTTTTTTCTCCAAATATCGACGTCAATGTTAAATTAAATAGACTTTACGAACGTGAAGATTCAGCCGAGTAAAAAAGGAAAGGCGCTATCCTAGCTAAGTCAAATTGAATCCATTTAAGTTCAATAACCAACTATAGGTGCAGCCTATAAATTAAACAACAATAGAGCGCCATTAGTTTATGTTATATAGATTTTCATAATGAACATAACCTTATTCGCTAACTTATTATTGATTTGCTGAAATTTAAAATATCATTATTTTGCGGTGAGTAATTCGCCATGCTCACTGATAAGCAGTTGACATGGCTTTTACTTAAACGATTATTTGATAGGTAAAGCGCCTGATAAATTTTATTCAGGGGTAGCGCTATTAGTGGGGTTTTTCACATGTATATCTAACCATTAATATTGTTCCCACAGCATATGGAGCAACGACTCTCTGGCTCGATAACCGTGTTGCTCATGTGGTAGCATCACCAAGCGAGCATTACCGCCAAGTCCTTTTAGCGCAGCAAACATTCGTTCTGATTGCATTGGAAAAGTACCTGAATTTGGATCTTCTTTACCGTGGAGCATCAACATTGGCTCATTAATTTTTTCTGCATGAAAGAACGGTGGCATCGATGCATAGGCTGGTTGACCTTCCCAAAAACTACGCTCTTCTCCTTGAAAGCAGAAGGGTTCGGTGGGTATTTCACTTACAAACATCTATGCTCGCAATAATTACTTTATAATTAGGCCAGAAACATCCGATAGCACTTCAACTTAATCTTGCTTAGGTTACAATCTAGCAAGACATAAAAACCAATCAATTCGTCCTAAGGAAATTCATGAATCAGTTACTACGTGCCGACGATAAAGGTACATCACTTTTTATCATCAACAAAAATAACTATAACGACTGGTTAAGCGAGCAAACTCAGCAAAACCAAGCATGGTTAGCCAATACTAATTATAAAGCTGAAGGTTTAGCGTTATTACCTAATACTCAAGGGGAGTTGTCGCTAGCAGTATTTGTTGTTGAAGATGCCAATCACTTCTTTGCCTGTGGCGAATTAATTAAGCAACTTCCTCCTGGTCAGTATTTGTTACATGCGAAAGATGAACAGCAACAAGCCATCTGTTTTTCATGGCTAATGGGCGCCTATAAATTCGATCGTTATGTAACAAAAAACAAAAATAATGACCCGCTTCCCTGCTTAGCCGTTAATAATCAGACCATAGTCGACAGTGCCATTAAATATGCCGAGGCAACGACTTTAGTACGTGACTTAGTCAATACGCCAGCAGCTGATATGATGCCAATAGATCTTGGTGACTGTGCGCAAAACTTGGCTAATAGGTATCACGGCCAAGTTCAGCAAATTATTGGTGATGAGCTGGTCGAACAAAATTACCCAACCATACATGCCGTTGGTCGCGCGAGTGCGCATGCACCTCGTTTAATTGACTTAACTTGGGGTAATAGCCATCACCCAAAAGTAACGTTAGTGGGTAAAGGCGTTTGCTTTGACAGTGGAGGTCTCGACTTAAAACCCGCTGCTGGTATGCGTAATATGAAAAAAGATATGGGCGGATCTGCACATGTCCTCGGATTAGCTCAACTAATTATGTCGCATAACCTACCAATTAATCTACGAGTACTCATTCCTGCGGTAGAAAATGCCGTGTCGAGCAATGCCATAAGACCTGGTGATGTTATTACTACACGCGCAGGTATTACCGTTGAAATTCACAACACTGATGCAGAAGGTCGCTTAGTATTGTGTGATGCTCTAACAGAAGCTGACACCGAACAGCCTGATTTAATTATTGATTTTGCAACCCTAACTGGCGCAATGCGTGTTGCTTTAGGCACAGAATTACCAGGATTTTTCTCAACAAGCGATGAAGTTGCTGCAGGTATTACCCAAGCGGGCAGCAAAATTAGCGATCCGGTCTGGCGTATGCCCCTTTATAGCCCATACGGTGATTTACTGAAAAGCTCTATTGCTGATATGACCAATTGCGCCGCAATACCCTTTGGTGGTGCAATTACCGCGGCATTATATCTACAAGAGTTTGTTAAAAAAGAGACTGATTGGGTTCACTTTGACGTGATGGCATTTAATATCAGAGCTTTACCAGGGCGCCCCCTTGGCGGTGAAGCTTTTGGTATTCGCGCCGTATTTGATTACTTACAAGCTAAGTATAAATAAGCAATTAAAACCACATCGCCATAAAAGTTAATAACTGCGGTGCTTTTGCGCCGCATTTATTCATAAATGTCTGTCGCTACCAAAGCTAGTTTTTATTGATACTTTCCCCATTTTTCTGTCGGTACCTCACTTAACAACACCTTGCTTTATCACGAGCTGAGTACCTCACTCAATAATCAAAAAAAAGCCATAATATTCAAAATAACACTTGATCTAAATCAACAAAGGTTTAAACTTTCAGAAATTACTGAAAGTTCAGAAGACTTAATTATGATTATGACAGCTAAAATCGAATCGTTCGTTATGCACTGTGGTGAAATGGGCAGTCGCTGGGGCTTTAACCGCACCGTAGGTCAAATGTATGGTTTATTAATTATTCACAATGATTCACTCACTGCGCTACAAATATCAGAAGCCCTCAACATTTCTCGCGGTAATGTCAGTATGGGTATTAAAGAATTACAGTCTTGGCGCTTAGTTCAAGTACAACATAAACCCAAAGATCGCAAAGAATATTACTCACCGGCTGGGTCTATTTGGGAAATGGCAATACGTGTCTTTGAAGAACGTCGCAAACGTGAGGTTGACCCTACCCTGTCACTATTACGCGATAATCTTTTAGATGAACCCGCTAACCCTCAAGAACAATATGCACAGCAAAAAATGCATGAGATGCATGACCTACTTGAAACGATTACCCATTGGGCGGCAGAACTACAAAGCATGAGCCCAGAAAAACTTAATACATTAATGAAACTTGGTGCCGGTGTCAGTAAAGTTATTGATATAAAAGATAAACTTTTAAATAAAAACTAAATTGTCACTTTGACTTTTTTAAAGCTAGCACATTAATGTTATAAAAAATTGTCACTTTAAACGTTAAACCCGTTGATGATACTCGTGTTTTCTAGGGTTTATGGAGTAAATCATGTTAGAAACCTTAATGCTTTCACGCATCCAGTTTGCCGCTAATATTAGCTTTCATATCCTGTTTCCAACAATAACCATCGCACTGAGCTGGTTTTTGTTTTATTTCAAATTACGCTTTGACCAAACCAATGATCCTATCTGGATGCGGGCCTACCGTTTTTGGGTCAAAATTTTTGCCCTTACCTTCGCAATAGGTGTGGTTACCGGTATTACTATGTCGTTTCAATTTGGCACTAACTGGCCAAAATTTATGGAAACAGTCGGTAATATAGCGGGACCATTATTGGGTTATGAAGTACTCACTGCTTTCTTTCTAGAGGCTGGTTTTTTAGGCATTATGTTATTTGGTATGAATCGAGTTTCGGCTCGAGTACATACATTATCAACGTTAATTGTCGCTTTTGGTACCAGTTTATCGTCATTTTGGATCCTAGCACTTAACTCTTGGATGCAAACGCCTCAAGGTCATGAGATGCGCGATGGTGTCGCATTCCCCGTTGACTGGTTTGCTATTATTTTCAACCCATCATTCCCTTACAAATTGTCTCATATGCTGGTTGCCTCTGGTTTAACGGCAGCATTTTTAGTTGCGGGTATAAGTGCCTATCGCCTACTCAAGGGTGATAACAAAAAAGCGCCACAATTAACGCTAAAAATAGCGTTAACAGTCGCTGCGGTGCTGGCACCAGTACAGATATTGTTAGGTGATATGCATGGGTTAAATACCTTAGAACATCAACCACAAAAAATTGCTGCCATGGAAGGTATTTGGCATACCGAAAAAGGAGCACCGCTGTTGTTATTTGCACTTCCTGATGAAGAGCAAAAAACCAATCATTTTGAAATAGCCGTTCCTAAAATGGCCAGCTTTATTTTGACACACGATTTTGATGGCGAAATAAAGGGGCTAAACGAATTTGAAGGTAACCATCCCCCTGTTGCGCCGGTGTTCTTTGCTTTTAGAATCATGGTGGCTTTAGGTCTCTTCATGTTTATTGTCGCTTGGTTTAGTCGTTTTCAATTGTGGCGTAAAAAACAATTGCCCCCTTGGCTATTAAAAGTACTGGTTGCGATGAGCTTCTCGGGTTGGGTCGCCACATTAGCGGGCTGGTATGTCACTGAGATTGGCCGACAACCTTGGCTAGTGACAGGGATTTTAACGGTAAAAGATGCAGCGACAGATATAGCACCAGCAAATGTAGGAATTACACTTACACTTTATTTGACTTTATATGTTGTCATTATGGTTGCCTACCTACACACCCTATTTACGATGGCAGGACGAGCGATTGAACTTGAAGAATTCAGTATCGATGAACAAGTAAAACCTATTATTCACACACCTAGTAAATCAATCGAGGGATAAGTTATGTTTGAAGAAAATACCTTAGCGCTAATTTTTGTCTCATTAATGGGTCTTTCAATCTTACTTTATGCCATTTTAGATGGCTACGATTTAGGTGTTGGCATTATGCTACCGCTCGATCAAACAGATAATGCAGATACGATGATAGCTTCAATAGGCCCTTTTTGGGACGCTAACGAAACTTGGCTAGTCTTAGCGATTGGTTTATTGTTGATAGCCTTTCCTGCGGCGCACAGTTATATATTTAAAGAGCTCTATTTACCCACCGCGGTATTATTAATTAGTTTAGTGCTTCGTGGTGTAGCTTTTGATTTTCGTGCTAAGGCGGCCTTTGGTCATAAGCCTACGTGGAATAAAGTCTTTAAAATAGGCTCGTTACTCGCTGCTTTAAGCCAAGGTTACATGTTAGGTATGTATGTTATGGGCTTTGAAAGCACTGTAGCCGCTTATTGTTTTAGTTTACTGAGTGCCTTTGGTGTTGCGGCCGCTTATAGCTATATAGGTGCTTGTTGGTTAATTATGAAAACTGAAGGTGAACTACAAATACAAGCGGTAGCTTGGGCAAAAAAATCAGGACTAATTTGTTTCCTTGGTATTATAGCTGTCTCCTTTGTTAATCCATTAATTAACCCAGGTGTCTATGAAAAATGGTTTGCTTGGCCAAACACTTTATTGATATTAACCTTACCCGCTATTTGCTTTGCGTTATTTATTTTTAGCTTAATACAACTAAAGCAACTACCTAAAATAAATGACAAAGGCTGTTGGCGACCTTTTGTCGCGGCAGTGATTATCTTCACTCTATGTTTTTTTGGTTTAGCCTTTAGTTTTTTTCCGTACATAGTGCCTAACAAGCTGACTATTTGGGAAACAGCCGCAGCACCTGAATCTTTGAGTTTTCTCTTATGGGGAACCTTCATTGTGGTACCGGTTATATTTAGTTATACCGCCTTTTCTTATCGGGTATTTTGGGGCAAGGTGCGAGAGCTCAGATATTATTAAGCGTGAGTTTATCCTTAAATAAACTAAGCACAGACACTTATTATTAATGTTCTTCTGTTAAGTATTTTTGCTAAGCGCCATTCTTAATTAAAAACCAGCCACAAGGCTGGTTTTTAATTAAGGTCATTATACTTTGGCTATCATATTAAGCATTAATCGGTAAACGCATTGGTCTTTTACCTAAGACCGCCAATGCATTTGCAACTGCTGGGGCAATAGTCGGTACGCCAACCTCACCCAAACCACCGGGTTCATTAGTACTTTCAAGCAATTTCACCTGAACAATCGGCGCTTCAGCCATTTTAATAATAGGGTAATCATGAAAATTGCTTTGTTTAACACCACCACTTTCAATATCACAACGCCCATAAAGTGCCGCCGTTAGTCCAAAGAGCACACCACCTTCAACTTGAGCGATTGCTGAGTCTGGGTTGACCACCACGCCACTGTCAGTCACTATCCAAACACGATGAACACGCGCTTGGTTATTTTGCAGTGAAACTTCAGCAACGGTAGCAACCATAGTGCCAAAACTTTTTTGTACCGCAACGCCCATCGCTTTACCGTCAGAGCTAACACCGTATTGCCAATTACACAGCTGCGCCACTTCCTTTAAGCATTTTGCATGATCGTCGTTATTATCGAGCAATGCTAATCGATATTTAATGGGGTCAACCTGTGCTTTTTCAGCCAATATATCAATGAAACTCTCGTTGAAAAATGCATGTTGGCTATTTTCGACACTACGCCAAAAACCAATAGGCACAGGAGAAGGATGATTAGCAAACTGCACCTTAATATTATCAACATTATAAGGTGGCATAGAGGCTGGCGCACCACCTTCGCTGCCATAGCTTGCCGATAGCCAGTAACGTGGTTTAGCGTTTTCGTCAAGCTGTGCTGAAAATTTTGCCAGAACTGCCGGTCGATAAACATCTTGTCTCGTGTCTGCCTCACGTGACCAAGTGAGTTTAATAGGAAACTTGTATTTTTTTACTAAAGTGACGACTTCATCAATCCACATTATTGGATTGTCTTCACTCATGCTAAAACCGACACGACGACCAAAGCCTCCTCCCATTGAATGAGCATGAAAAACAACATCTTCTACGTCCATATTAGCGACTTTTGCCGCATGAACACGAGCGTAAAGTGGATTTTGCACACCCGCAGCAACATGAAGCTTATCGCCTTCTAGCCAAGCGCTCGCATTCATCGGTTCCATAGTAGCATGTGCTAAATAAGGCACCCAAAATTCAGCTTCAACTGTTTCACCGCTACCGCCTAACACAGACGCTACATCGCCAATATTGTGGGCATCACTTAATTCTCCTTGTAAACTCTCACGTTGAAAGTTTTCAATACTTGCTGAACTTAAATCACTATTTTTATGGGATGCTGCCGTAATTTTTAAGGCTTTTATCGCTTGCTCTGCTCGCCAAGGATTATTAGCGATAACAGCAACGGATAGCCCCATATTTTCAACACCCAGCACACCCCGCATCGAGGTAATTTCAGCTAAGTTATCAATAGTGGCGACATTAGCGCCAAAGACACCGCTGTGTGCAATAGCTGCATAGCGCATCCCTTCCACATGGTGATCGATACCGTATTGTGTTTCAAGAAATATTTTGTCGGGTAAATCATGACGAGGCATTGCCTTACCAATAAACTTACGATCACCTTTTGCACGAAGTGTGTAGTTTTCAGGAACGTCTAAAGTTGCCGCATGCTCAACCAGTTCGCCATAACTCCAGCGGTTGTCGCCATCAACAACATATCCAGCATCGGTAGTCGTATTAGTACTTGCGCCGTATTTATCGATGGCTGCGTTAATCAGCATTTGACGTGCAGCTGCGGCTGCTTCACGCATAACTTGCCAGCCAGTAAAACGAATAGAGGCGCTACCCCCAGTCATTTGCATATTAAGTAAGTCGGCTAGACGGTTGAAAGCATTACTAGCAATATGCTCTGCCCAGACTGGTGGCTTACCAATCATTTCACTAACAAAGCCTTCAAAAACGCCACCATTGGAAAATGCAGTGGTCGCAGGCGCAAGCTCTAATTTGATTTGCGGCCAATTCAAGTCAAGTTCATCGGCCACTATTTGGGTTAAACCAGTACCGGCACCTTGACCAAGTTCGGTATGCGGAGAAAGTAGTGTAACGGTATTGTCTTTGTTAATACGAAGCCACAAGTTGAGCAAGGTATCTCTGGTGTTGCCATCTCGCTGCACACCAAGGCGATCATGCATGGCCAAATGTGTTCCTAAACCAATAACCCCTAGCGCTAATCCGCCGCCAATCGCTGCACCACCAAAAACGAACATCCGACGAGTAAGACTCATAAAGACATCTCCTTTGCTACATCAAGAATGGCAGCTTTAACTCGACTGTAAGTTCCGCATCGACAGATATTGGTCATTGCAGTATCGATATCGTCAGAACTTGGATTAGGAGTACTCGCTAATAATGCCGCTGCTGCCATCATCATTCCTGACTGACAATAGCCACACTGAGGAACTTGGTGTTTAATCCAAGCAGCCTGTAAAGCGTGCGGAGCCTCTTTTGAGCCTAAAGTTTCAACTGTATTCACTTGCTTACCTTGGGCTGCAACCGCCGGATACATACAAGAGCGAACGGCCTGATTGTCAACATGAACCGTGCAAGCACCACATTGTGCTATACCACAGCCAAACTTAGTGCCGCGAAGACCGGCTTCTTCACGGATCAACCAAAGCAATGGCATATCGTCTTCGACATCAAATAATTGTTCGCGGCCATTAAGGTTGATAGAAATCATAGGGGTTCCTTGCTAAAACATTATAAAGAGAGATAAAAAATCTCCGCTAAAATCAATCGATAAGATTAATCTAAAAAATCAAAACTGACGGTTATTGTGTTTGGACTTGTGACTATCATCGCTAAAAACTATTCTCGTCACAATAGCAGCTATTGATAATTTACAACGATGTTCTTCGCAATTAATCACTTTGAGCAGAACCTATTAAAGGTTATTCACGTTTATTGAATAAAATAAATATTATGTTGCTTTCTATTTTCAGTCAATAATTACCTTATAACCACTCAATTTCTTAGCGTGCCCCCCTACTATTTAATGTTTAATATCGTTAGATTCCGGCTGTTTTTCTAAGGAGGTAGAATGTGACTTCGTTAAAGATAGTGCAGATAAGCTGACTTTAATTTCCAATAAAAAATACTTCAAAGAAAACGATATCGTCGCCCTTTATTAAAAACGACATGTGATAGATTTAACGATTAATTAAGTAAATACTAGATGTTGACAAGGTTAACAATAATAAAAAAAGCATCCACTATGGAGTATTCATTAACGTTAGTTTTAGACAAACCGAGGAGATTAACAGCAATGCTTACCTGATGCTTTGCGCTGATTTAAGGTGATATTAATTTTAACGGCTAACTTTTGATTGAAAAATACAGACTAAACGCTTCTTCTCTTAGGCTGAACATATTCGAAAGTAGCTAAAAGTAGAGAGTAATGGCTATGCAACCTTCGCTTAGACATTATCTCGTTCAAAACTAGTTAAATCTAAACATTCATTAGCTCTATGGATAAGGCATCTTGACAGCTCCTGCAACGCAAGCGGTGAGGATTCTTGATCAGGCCACGTGAAATAGCTCAGACGGTGTTTTACCACCTGCACTCGAAAGTGCCTGAGCCGCATCAAGGGTGTTATCAAGCAACATGCCATCTGTCAGATGGACTACGCAGTTCAGCCTTATTACAGGGACTTTTACAGGTCTGCGATACTTTGCCACAAGTGGCGGGAGAAGGTATCCTTTTTCTATTCTACCGTTCTCGAATTTATTTTTAATGTTGGCCGAACCGACCAAATCCCGCACTCCAATGAAATCACATTCTGGATTTTTACACTGGTAATTGCGCCCCGAAGGTTTGTGTCTATGACCGCATTTCGGGCAAGTCTGAGTGGTGTACTGCTCTCCTATTTTATCAAGCTCTACACCTTGGAATTTACCTTTGTATTTAAGATAGGTGAGTAGCTGCCCAAGGGGATTGTTGCTGTTCATTTGATTTGAACGTCTTGAGCCTTTCTTCTTTTTTCGAGCGTTCTTACTCATATTGATGCAATCGCCCACAACAAGCATACCTGCTTGTTGTTTCACGCAATAATCAATCATTTGCTTGGATGCATGATGGAGAAGATTGCGCTGCTGATTGTCATTTCTGAACAGCATTTTAGCTTTTGATACTCGCAATTTTCGGCTCCGTCTAGACCCTTTCTTGCATTTTGAAAGCAGTCTTGAGAATTCAGCGAGCTTCTTGTTTCTATACTGAATTAACGAGCGAAGACCGCGACCAACTATGATCTCCGACGTTTCGCCATCGGTCATCGCTGCAAGATGAATTACACCTAAGTCAGCAGCAACTACGTTGCTGCCAGCTGACTTAATGGTTTTGATATCTTGCTTTATCGTGAGCCTAAGCTCCCGAAAACTAAGCTCCGCCCCTGTGATTTTACCAATGGGTATATCTTTTGGAATGCGAACGATGAGTTTTTTAACTCCAAGTCCGTTTGAAAGAATGACGCGGTTACCTTTTCTTTTTATCGCCGAAGCCTTGTACATTACTACCTGGAAGTGCTTCCTGTCACGGTACGGATAACGAGCTTTTTTATCGCCAGCTTTTCGATTCTCTGAGGTTGTTTCGATGTTAGCAAAGAACTTTTTAATAAGCGCCTGGTTTGTCTGGCTATGAAGTCGGTACTTACTTTTAAAGTGCTTTTCAAAATCACCTCTAAAAGGCCACTTCCATCGGCGTTTTCGGATGAATTTGTGCAGTTTAACCATATCGTTCCAAAGGCGAGCTGACTCTCTTCGCAACTCTGTTTGCAAAGGTGTTGTCTGACCGATATTAAATTTCGAAACACTGGTTAAACTCATAATGACGACTATACTGTATAAATTACCAGTGTCAATAAGTGTCTGTATGAAATATAAAAAGAGCGCTCATTCTTCGTATTTAATTCAAGCTCACATTATATTTGTTACTAAATATCGTGAGCGGAAGTTTACGAGCGAGATGTTATATAAAATGGACTTTATAATAAAAAGAGAATGTTTAAAACTAAAGTCAGAATTGGTTGAGTTTAATGGGGAGTCAGATCATGTTCACATGATTATCTCTTACCTGCCTTCTATTTCAATTTCACGATTAGTTAATGTTTTAAAAAGTATTACAGGTCGAGAGATGAAGTTGTGGTTTCCGCAGTTAAATCAGGTAGCTTGGAGGAAGAATGCACTTTGGAGCTCTGGTTATTATGCATGCTCTGTCGGCGGAGCGCCGATAGAGATTCTTAAGCAATACATCGAGCAGCAAGATAGGCCGCATTAGATTGCTATGCAATCTCGGCTATCCATCCCTCACCGCAAGCGGTGGGGCTTTTCGCCGATTTCGGTAAATACAATTGTTTATTTTATCTAGATAAAATTTAAGGGTTAATCTAGGTTGTTGCGGGTCAATATTATTTCAACTCAGATCAGGCAGGCAGTGGTAAATAAAGACCTGCTCCTTTATTTATAAGACTTACTATATTAACCTGCTTTAAAGCCAATTCTAAAACCTCCCCAATGTTTGCCATTAACAAAAATGGGTGCGGAAACATCATGCATTATTTCCCCTGTATCGCGTTTATAGGTTTGTAATAAAAATTTATCTGTGTGTTTTCCACAGCGAATACCTGTAGGGTCATTAAATAAACGTTTAGTGCGATTATTAATAGCATCTATTGCCTGATTACCGGTTAGCGGCTTTGAAAAACATTTGTTATGCGTAGGAAAATAACCATTAATATCAACAGCGCCTGCATAAATCATGTTAGAGAATTCTACTAATAAAGGCTCTTGAATAGCAGGTAAATGTTGGTCTGTGAATTTATCAAAACTGGTGGTAAATTTTTTCGGCTCGGTAAGTCCCAAAGGTTTATAATTAAAATCAAATAACTGTAGCTCTGTTATCTCATTGTTTTTAATGCTTTTTTCAAATAACTGACCAATTTTACTGGCTGTATACTGCGCCTGATTACACATATTACTTATTAGAGTATCACTAGAAAAATTAGAGATATGTACAAATATCGATTCGGTGCCATTGGATAATGTTGTCGCTTGTTTTGATACAGACTTCGTTTCGTGGCTTTTATCCACTAAAAAGTCATGTAAATTTATAATAGCGGTTGAAATTTCATTAGCGGCTAAATCTTGTTCTTTTAAAGCGTGACTTATTTGATCACTCGCGCCCGATGAATCAGCCATAAGCTGATCAATGTCTTTGAAACCTTGTGATAAATCAGTCATGGTGACGACAACACTATCAGTTTTTTCAACAATTTCCGCTATTACTTGGGTTGTTTCAGTTGTTTCGTCACTAATTTGTTTAAGCATGTCACCTATTTTTCGAGTAGCATCAGCAGTTTTTCCTGCCAGCGCTCTGACTTCATCGGCAACAACAGCAAAACCGCGACCTTGTTCGCCTGCGCGAGCAGCTTCTATCGCCGCATTTAAAGCCAGTAAGTTTGTTTGGCTTGATATGCCATCTATTACATCAGTAATACTCTGTATTTGCTGTGTTTTGCTGGCCAGTGATTCAATTTTTTTTGTGGCGGTACTAACCGCATGATGAAGCTCATTGACGGTATCAATGTTGTGGCTTAACTTTGCTGAACTTGAGCTGCTAGCGGTCATTGCTAGACTCGCTTGCTCTGAGGCTAATGAGGAATTTTCGTTTATTTGCTTACTGTTAGCCGACATTTCTTCCGCTGCAGTCGCTAATCGGTCGACATCTTCACTTGATATTTCTATCGCTTGGGCCAATTGGTTTAAAAAGAAACTGACCTCTGCAGAATTAATCGCTAACTCACTGGCGGTATTACCGATAGATTGACCAATATTGGCAAGAGATTCTGTTGTTAAATTATCACGTTGCTTTTTTGTTTCGTTTTTATTTATATTTTTATAGCAGCGACTTACACCGAAAAACACAGCAAAAAAACTAACGACTGCTACACTCAGTGAAGCGAGCAATACTGATGAAAAAGCTTTGTGGCTAGCATACGTAATTAAAGTGATTATTATGGTAATGACTAATGAAACAAGCACTGATTTCTGTAATTTATTTTCCATATGACGACTCACTATAATATTACCTTATTGATATTAGACATAAAAGATAGATAATTTGTCTTTAATAACTATATTAATACATGATTATCAAACAATATGCACTGTAGACCTTAGTATTATAAATATCATTGTATTACTAAAGTCTCCGTTAACGTTTAGTAGACAAAAGTGAATACTTCCTGGGCCTAAAACTTTTCCCCTAAAATAAAATGATACACTTGGGTAACCTAAGTAAAAGACCCAACCAGCCTTTAGTTTTATTTAATCAACTAAATATTGACAAAAATTTTATATAAATATTACAGCTAAAGTAGCATACTAGATGATAAGCTTTTGGCTTACATTGCAGGGGCGATGCATGAGTAAATAAAACTAAGCTTGTGCCTTAATTAGGTTTATCCGCTTTTAGCAAGGATATAACCTATTAAATTAAATAAGATTTTTTGTACTTTTTGTTGACCTTACTTGGATTTGATAATCTTAATATTTATGAAATATAATTTATCGCTTGTTAATCACGTTATCTGCTTTTTTTTCCTATTTATTGGAACGATTGCTCCAGCTTATAGTAATGAATCGACTTCAAAGCTCATTAATGAATACTCGGTTAAAGTGCTGACCGAGGAAGATGGCTTTATTTCTTCTGAGATATATTCAATTATTCAGGATAATCAAGGCTTACTTTGGTTTGGTACCGCTGAAAATGGCGTTATGCGCTATGATGGTCGAAAAACAACCCTGTTTCAATTTGATAGTATGAGTTCAAACGGTTTATCGCATAATGATGCTGGAAACCTGATGTTGGACCACACCGGAAATATATGGATTGGCACTTGGGGAGGAGGCGCTAGCCTATATGAACCAAAAACAGGAAGCTTTAGTAATTTCATTCATGATCCGCTTCGCCTTGCTTCTATTTCATCTAATCGAATTCAATCCTTATTTCATGACCAAGAGGACAATATTTGGTTAGGTTCATATGATAAAGGGCTTAGTCGATATCTAGGTAATAATAGCTTTGAACATATTACAAAAACTGATGATTCACCATCAAGTTTATCTCATAATAGAATATGGGATATTGAAAACAACAATAGCAATAGTCTCTGGGTTGCAACTAGCTATGGTTTAAATTTATATGACAAAACTAAGCAAACCTTTTCTCATTTTTTCCCTGCTCCAGAAAATAAAACACCAACAGGCGCAAATGAAATACGCAGTATTTTAAAAACGTCAAAAGACAAGCTTTATGTAGGTACTCAACAAGGTCCATTTTCCTTCGATAAAGAAAATGGTCTTTTTACACGATTAAAAACACTTGATAATCAATATTTAGATCAAGTGAATTCTATGATTGAAGACCAAGAGGGTTATGTCTGGTTTGTCACCAGCAAAGGCTTGTTTCGACAATCAAACACAGGTCCTCAGATTGAACAATTTGACCTTGGCAATAATAAGGGTCTGAGAATAATTTTCGAAGATAGCTCTAGAACCATCTGGGTCACTAGCGAGACTCACGGCATATATAAGTTAGTACCACATCGTAAATTTAAATCGATTAATAGCCCTGAACTGACCGCTCCAAATGGAATAGCAACAGATGCTAATGGTGATCTTGTCATTGTATCTTCGTCATCGCAGTTATATAAGTGGCAGGTATCATCACAAAAACTAGCCACATTATCAGCACCGATCTTTAGTGATGAGAATGGCTATGGCGCTAATAGACTATTAGAAAATCCAATTATATTTCTTGATGATAATAACAGTCTATGGGTTGCACAAGATGAAGGTTTAGCTAAATTCAACTTAGACACTCAACACCTTGAGTTATTAACCTACCCTAAAACAGATCCAAACCATAAAGAGTTCAGAGAGTTACGAGCCCTTAACATGGACCAATATGGGTACCTTTGGATTGGCACTTATAAAAATGGTGTCTATCGCTATAACCCTTCGACTAAAACCTTTACTCATTTAAATGAATCTTTGGGATTATCTCATCCCGAAGTTTTAAAAATATTTAAAGATAGTAAACAAAATATGTGGGTTGGAACCGGTAACGGTGTAAATCTTTGGCAAGCAGACGAACAAAAGTTCATTTCATTTCAAAGTAATAAAAAAAAATCTGATAGTTTATTAGGAAATATCGTACAGGATATCCATCAAAGTGGAAATGGCAACGTTTGGATTGCTACGCAAAAAGGACTCAACTTATATCTTCCAGAAACAAAAACCTTTAAACATTTTGATAAAAACAATGGATTACCGACCTCTTTAATCCGTGCAATTGCTGATGATAAAAGTGGTCATTTATGGCTGACGACCAATAAGGGGATCTCAAGATTAGACCCTTTATCAGGAGAAGTGACTAATTTTGACAGCTATAATGGCTTATTAGGAATGAATTATTATCCAAATAGCCTAGTAAAAGGTGCAAATGAGACATTTTTCACCAGTAGCCAACGCGGCATCGAGTATTTTAGTGCTTTAGATATAGAAACAACCAATGACGAATTCAATATTGTTTTAACCGGTTTTAATAAAATGGGTCAGCCGATAAAGCTTGATAGACCTTATTCTTATGTCACTGATATTGAACTGACTTATCATGACTACTTTTTCTCTTTTGAGTTCTCTGTTTTAGATTTTATTTCACCTAACAAAAACAAATATGCTTATAAACTTGAAGGCTATGATGATAATTGGATTGAAGTCGGTAATAGAAATATTGCTTCATTTACTAATCTAGATGGAGGTACATATAAACTGCTTGTCAAAGCGACAAATAGCAGTGGTGAGTGGGGGAAGAAATTACTGTCGATCAACTTGTATATATCACCACCGCCTTGGAAAACCTGGTGGGCATACAGTTTATATGTATTATTAACCTTAATGGTCGTATTTATTACCATTTATTTAAGAACGCGTTTACAGCAGACAGAAATAGACAGACAAAAGCAATTTGTTTTAACACTTGAAGAGCAAGTGACTGAGAAAACAGCTTCGCTAAAGACGCAGGCTAAAGATTTAATTACAGCATTAAAAAAATCTGAAGAAGCAACACAACTTAAATCAGAATTTTTAGCTAATATGAGTCACGAAATAAGAACACCAATGAACGGGGTTTTAGGCATGCTGGGGTTACTCATGGATAGTGACCTAACGAAAGAACAAGCCCAAAACGTAAGCATAGCCAATACCAGTGCCCATGCATTATTGACACTTATTAATGATATTCTTGATCTTTCAAAGATTGAAGCGGGTAAAATAGAACTTGAGTATATAGATTTTAATTTACGTAATTTAGTGGCAGAGCTTGCTGAATCTATTTCACTTGCCGCGCAAAGAAAAGGCGTTGAAATAATACTCGATTTAACAGGTATTCCCTGCTCTTTCATTAAATCAGATCCGGGACGAATACGACAAATCCTCACCAATATTTTAAGTAATGCCATAAAATTTACCGATCAAGGTCAGATAGTTATTAAAGCTAAACTCGAACCTGCCGAAAAAGATCATCACTTTATATTTAGTTGTGAAATTCAAGATACTGGCATTGGTATTCCAGCAGAAAAAATATTTTTATTGTTTGGCTCATTTAGCCAAGTTGACGCTTCCACAACCAGAAAATATGGCGGTACCGGGTTAGGGTTAAGTATAACAAAAAAATTATGTAAGCTACTTAATGGTGATGTAACGGTATCAAGTAAGATAGGCCATGGCAGCTGTTTTAAAGTATCTTGTTTAGTACAAGAAAGTGAATTATCGACCCCAGTAGTGCCACCGATAGCAGGCTTAAGGTTAAATATTTTAATTGTCGATGATAACAGAACTAGCCGTGAGGTGTTACGCAGACAATTAGAGTGTTGGGGGATAAACGTCACTGAAGCTAAAAGTGCTAAGGAAGCTTTATTTCATTGTGATGAGTGTTTTTCTTCATCAAATTCAAAGATATTTGATCTGGCATTAGTGGACATGGAAATGCCAACGATGAATGGAGAAGCATTAACTAAAATAATTCGAGCGAATAAAAGCTATGACCCAATGGCACTAGTGATGATGACCTCAATCGATGAAAAACACGACGCTAAACACTTTGCAGACTTGGGTAGTAGTACTTATTTTCCTAAACCAGCAACAACCGACAATTTATTTAATGCTTTAGCGGTAATTAAAAATAATACCGATACATTAATAACGGCGCATAACAGTATCGACCTAGAAGCAATAAAAAAGCCTAATATCGGTGCAATGAAAGGTCACTGGCCTAGAGAAATGCATGTGCTACTTGTTGAAGATAACCGAGTAAACCAAATGGTAGCGCTAGCTGTCTTAAAAAAAATCGGCTTAACCGCAGATTTAGCGACTAATGGTGTTGACGCCTTAAATCGATTAAAAGAAGCGACCGTTATTAAACCCTATACGGTTGTGATCATGGATTGCCAAATGCCAGAAATGGACGGTTATGAAGCAACAAAGAGAATTAGAGCAGGTGAGGCTGGAGTAGAAAACACGGCAATACCTATTATTGCAATGACAGCTAATGCGATGCAAGGTGACAAAGAAAAATGTATAGAAGCGGGTATGGATGATTATTTAACCAAACCAATCGAGCCAATGTTGGTGCTTGAAAAATTAAAGTTATGGCGCCATAAATAAAGATATTGTCGTGCATGGCAGTTATTATCTTTATAGAGCCTGTAACAGATTTTGTTACAGGCTCTCTTTATAGTATCGGTGTTTAACATATGAGTACGAACTCTGCCCTCGCCTTTTCTACCTTAAATAAGTCACTAATGAACTATTACCGATATCAACTTTAGACAACCTTTCAACAGACTTTACTAAAGCTCAAGCCATTCTTGAAAGTACGACCCTGTTTATAATGTAAGCTATTTTAAAGTGACTAAAGCAGACACTCAATTTAAATCAAATCTAACAACATCACATCGATATTTCAATATACTGTCAGTCGTTATCATTAAAAAGGGCTTTTGATAATATACGATGGTGCAAAAACTCATTTTCAGTCAATTAACACCTAAAATACTCATTTATTAACAAGTGCCATCCTCCAGGATAGACTGGTTAGATTTATAGCTGTTTTGAATGAGTGTAGTTAATTTAAGCAAAGAGTTTATTGCAATGACTTAAGTTTTGTCTTCACTTTAACTTTTGGTGTTCGCAGTAATCACTTAAGGCATCTTCGTGACCAACCGCACCATGAAACTGTTTGCTAAATTGGGTGGTAATGATTAGCCAGTTTTTAGCTGATATGTTTAATCGACTGAGTATATTGGGTTGGCTGTCTTCGATGAAACCGTATTTATCCTCTCTGATACAACGTCCGGTTAACTCAATTAATTGTAGGTAATCAGTAAGCTCAAATGTTAAGCCCTTAACCATTTTTTTTATTGGGTGACCAACAAAAGGGAGTAACGCATTGGGTTGTTGATTTTTTTTTTGCTTGCTCACAGCGTAGCTTGACGCTGGTGTGCGTTGAGCTTTCGGGCGTTTTGGCTATATTGGCGCGAATGGGGTTTAAATCAACATAGGCCATACAAGCAACAAGTGCTGCTTCATCTAATAATGCTTGAGATTTAAATCGTCCTTCCCAAAATCGACCAGTACAGTTGTCTTCTTGATTAGCTGCTCTGGCAATACCTTCGTTAATGTAGCCCATAAACCAACTGATTTTCATCAGCCGTTTTCGATAGACCTCAGATGTTTCTTTAACGATATCCAGTAACGGTTTCGCTAACGCTTCGCCACGACAGTATTGCTGTGTGAGTAACGTGCCTTTGTGTAAGCGGTGCCAACGCTCAAGCACATCACTCATGCTCCATTGCTTTGCTTTTTCCTCATCAATAAATAGCACAACATGATAATGATTACTCATTACGGTATAGGCACACACGTCAATCGCAAAGACCTCGATAAGAAAGTGTAACTTCTCTTCTACCCACTCTCTGCGGTGATCAAAGCTTTGGCCTGACAAGGCATCTTCGCCACATAAAAAAGCGCGTCGAACACAACGCGAAACACAATGATAATAAGGGGTATCTATTAAACTGATTTGTTGTTTCCTTGGCGTAGCCATAAATCACCTGTGATTATGTCGCTTGGTTATTTCAGTGTAGTGCATCGGTAGGGAGGATCAATTTAGATTGGGCGTCCTATTAAAACTAGATTGGGTGTCCTGTTAATACTCTTTCAGTGTAGTGCATCGGTAGGGAGGATCAATTTAGATTGGGCGTCCTATTAAAACTAGATTGGGTGTCCTGTTAATACTCCTTAAAACTATTATCATCACTTATCCCTTTGTCTTTAAATTTAATTAGACATTAATCTATCGCGGTAAGTATTTGGTATTGCTCTGGTGTCAAAGTTGGTAATCGTTTTATAAAAGCAACCATTGCCCAGATACGTTCATCGTCGTGAGTTTTACCCCAAGAAGGCATGCCAGACGCTTTAATACCATGTTTGATCACCCAAAAATTTTTACGATCGCTTTGTGCGCCATCGCCGTGTTCTTTACCTATATGACTTTTAGCAGCAATATTTAAATTAGGTGGTGCTGGGTATAACCCTAAGCTCATGTCACTCTCACTCTGTTCAGGCTTTAAATGGCAACTCGAACACATAAATTCGTAGTCAGAACCACCCGTTAATAACAATTCTGGATCACTTAAATCAGGCACTACAATATCTTGAGCTGCATTTTTAATAGCGTTTTCTCTGGTTTCTTCTAAAAACCAGTAGACCAAATCACTATGAGGCTCATCAGCCGCAACATCAACCAAACCCGAATACATCACAGTAGCCGCGGCACCTATACCTAATAAGGCAAGCAGTAATAATAATTTAATAATTTGCATATATGTCCCTTTAAGCAAAAAGTCACCTAACATATGCTAAGTGACTATTTTGGTTAATTAATGATTATGTTCGTTATCATAATCTTTTTCTTTCATTTTCATCTCTTTATCTTTCATTTTCATCTTCATCTCTT